>CAJCHO010000051.1 GCA_903970145.1 Mycobacteriaceae bacterium
AATTTCGACAGTCTTCTGATCGGCTCGTCGGTCTCGGGAAACTGGGACGTCAGTGGCATTCACGGCGTGCACCTCTATAACGAGTCGCTCAACGGCGGCTATATCTCCGAAGAGAAAGCCCTGCTCGATCAGGTGCTGGCGACCTCAGACCCCAGGGTGGTCCTCCTGATCGTCCATCCCTACCTGACGTCTTCCCACGAATTCCGCACCGTCCATTTGTCGCCCAAGGAGAACTGGGGAGCGCTGGGCTCAATCGGCCTGATCAACGCCTACAAGGATCTGGTAAAGGTGCACCTGGGCTGGGAAAAACCGAGCACTGACCCGAACGGGACGGAATCCTACGGAAGCGCGAAAAAAAGGCTCAATGACAAGCTCGTGGAATTCTGGCGACCGGGAGGCGACTTCGAAGTCGATCCGATCGCACTGGGGCTCTATTTCGACGCGATAGGCGAGCTCCAGGCACGCCACATCCCGATCCTGTTCATCATCCCGCCGACCCAGCAATCCTTGCTCGCACCCAAAGCAGAAGCCTTTCGAAAATATGTAGCGATGATTCTCGCGCACCGCTCGGCCGAAGATCGTGTGCTGGACTTCAGCCAGGACGAGTACCTCGATTTTCGCAAAGACGATTCAAACTACTCGGACGGCGTGCATTTTGTCACTGCGGGGGCAGCCAAGCTCGTTCCTTTGATTGATGCAGACGTGCGCGCTTGGGGCATAGCCCAGCAGCGCCCGCGCTAGCGCAGACCCGGTCTGCGCAGATCAATCGCCTTAAGCGCGCATTAAGCTAGCCGGGCGTCGCTGGTACAGCGCCCGACTTCAGAAAAACCATGGCGCACTGGCCTTGCATGGCCGCCAGATTAAGCCTTCATAAACTCTTGAGACGCGCGCGCAACGCTTCCAAGGATGCATTGCCAAGCCTTCCCATCACCGCTATCGTTGCGCCAACTTAAAGCTTGGGTCGGCGCGACAATGGCTCGTTTGGACTCCGGCAATGGTGCATCGCGGCACGGACAAACGTGAGTGAAATAGTCGGACAGCTTTCCATGACGCCGATCAATCTGAACCTGGATACGGCACTGCTGCTCAAGCTCAATTCAGTGGCGGTCGCCAGTGAATTCACCGGCAAGCTGATCGATTTCATCGGCACCAATCCCCTGTTGCGGGGAATGCCGATTTTTCTGCCGCTGGCCGCACTATGGTTTGAGGGAGAGTCGCGAGAGCGTCGCAGCCGGATGCTCGCGGGGATGCTCGCGGCCACCCTCGCTACCGTCCTGTCAGTCTGGTTGCAATACCACGTCCTGATCCACGAGCGCCCGCTCCTTGACCCGACGCTTCATCTGCACCTGCTCGAGCCAGTCGAGTCCTGGGATAGGCTCGATTCATTTCCGAGCGACACGGGAACACTGTTCTTTGGGCTCGCGACTGTCGTGCTCATCGAAAATCGCTGGGCCGGCATGCTTGCACTTTTCTGGGCCCTGATCTCGGTGGGTCTGTGTCGAGTCGTCATCGGGTTTCACTATCCGAGCGATGTGGTGGGTGCGCTCTTGCTCGGCCCGGGAATGGTATTTTGCTTTAGCAGAAGCCCTTGGCTGGGCGCGCGCTTTGATGATCTGCAGACGCGTTTTGGCCGGCGCGGCTATCTGCTGCACGGTCTGCTCTTTATTTTCCTCGCAGACGCCTACTCACAGTTCCACGGACTCAATGGCATCGAGCACGGTGCGCTCAGGATCGCCAGCCACCTGCTCGGCCATTCCGCATAGGCCGTCCGACCCACCGGCGCGGACGCGCCGCGCGCTACTAAGTCTGCGCTACCTCTGCCTGAATGCCTGAGCGAGTAGTTGCTGATCGATCCGCCCGCCCTGATCATTGCCGCTCGCATAGCGATACAGCACCGCCGTATAAATTGTATGCAGCGTCGTTCCGACCAGCGTCAGGCCGATGAAGACTGTGACGAAGAGGAGTCCGGCCACGATAATCAAGCCGATGTTTTGGGTGCTGATCGTGAATATCAGCACGACGGCCGCAAGCACACCCAGCGGAATTCCGACGACCACAATCGCCAGCGAGATGCCCACGTTGCCGATCAGGTTCTCGCCCCAGTTCTTGCGCAAGAGCTCGATGCTGCGACCAAGCGCATCAATCGGACCGACGTTCTCGGCTGCCAGAACCGGTAGAGTCATCGCACTGGCGAGCGTCCATGCTGCACCGATAAAGCTGGTGATGATCCGACCGATGAATCCGACCCGCTCTTCGATAGCGCGCAGGATGGTCCCAACGGTAGCGGCAATCACCGCGTAACCGAGCACCGCGGGCAATCTCGAGAAGGCCAGCCGCAGTCCGTCCGAGACCGTGGCCGTCTGTCCCGCGAGGCGCCGTAAGACGACACCGATGAGCGCGGTATTGAAGAAAAACACCACAGCGTAATTGACCACATAGAAGACAAACAGGCCGCCGTATGCTGTGTTCTTGCGCAGCACGGCTTGGCCGAGCTCGTGATATAGGGCCCAGGCGGGTAACGCGAAGGTGATCAGCACCGCGATGAGGGCAATTGAGGACAGCAGGGGGAAAACCAGAAGCACCGGGTCGTCCATCAGTACCGACCAGCACTGCCCGGCAAGGCTCCAGCTTCGCGAGAACTTGGTGAACATGATGACCTCCGAACTTGGTGAGTATCGGCTGCGTGCGCAGCAATGGTGCCCTAGCCGCGCCATTTGCGCCAGATCCTGCGATGCGTCTACGCGAGCGGCCCTCGCTGAAGGCGCGCCGGCATGTAGGCAGGCGCACCCGTTCCGGTCGCGGTCCATTCATAGGTACACTCCTCGTCGATCCCGAAGCAACCAAGACCCTTGACTTGAACACCCCTACTCCCGGTCCGATCCCGACAGACGCCCACTCCGGGTCACGCCGGCATCTTTCCGTGGCAATGATCGCGCTGCTCCTGTTCGCGGCCAATCAGCTGACCGGTCAGCTCGTGCTGGCCTGGCTCGGCCACAGTTACACCGATCTGTGCGTCTGGGATTGCCAGTGGTACCTGACCATCGTGCGCAATGGCTACGACCTCGCACCCTGGGGCCATGACAAGGGCGACGCGGCCGATTGGGTGTTCTTCCCGGCGATGCCCCTGGCAGCGAGCCTTGTTGCCAAGCTTGGAGGAATATCCTCCGAAATAGCACTGATCGTGACCGGCCGGATCTTTTTCCTGTGCTCGATTTTTGCCTTCATCAAGCTATCGAGGGGCTACAACCCGAAGGTCCCGGCCGCCCTGGCAGGTTCGCTAGTCGCATTCAGCCCCTATGCGGTTTATGCCGAGGTCGGCTATACCGAGCCGCTGTTTCTGCTGCTCACCTGTCTTAGCCTTTATTTCATGTTCAGGGGCAAGTTCGTGGCAAGCGGCCTTGCCGGCGGCCTCCTTAGCGCAACCCGTTTCGTAGGCTTGGCGATCCTGTGCTCCTACCTGGTGTGCGCGGCACGCGCATGGATCCGGCCGAAGTCAGGAGAACGTGCAAGGCTCGTGTTCGGTGCGCTGCTGATTCCCCTCGGTCTTGCGCTATTCATGGTCTATCTCTACTTCCTGACCGGTGACGCGCTCGCGTTCTCGCATGTACAGCGTGCCTGGGGACGCACCTTCCACAATCCGCTGCGCGTGATTGCCGGTGCGCTGCTGCATGAACCGCTTTTGCGCTGGTTCGCTCTGATGGATCTTCTCGGCCTCGCGCTGTGTTTCATTCTCTGGATCCAGAAGCGCCACGAACTCGCGGTGTTTTCGCTCGTCTGCATCGCTCTTGCCGTGGTGACGGGACTCTATTCCGCACCGCGCTATCTCTGGTGGCAGGCCCCGATGCTGCTGGTGGCCTCCCAGCTGCTCGCCAGGCTTGGCGCAAAGAAGTACTGGCTCCTTGTTTTTCCCGCGCTCGTCGCGGGCTTCGTGGTAATGCTCGTATCCTGGTTCAGCGGCCGGGGATTCGTCGTATGACCCTTGCCTATCGAGTAGGCAGCGGCGCCCTGTGCGCCTTCTATGCGCTCGTTTGCTATCTTGCGCTTACGCCCAATGTCAGCGACGACTATCGCGCCTACTATATAAGTCGAACCAGTCAGATCAGTCCCAGTCAGAAGCGAACCATGCGCCCGGTGTGTCCCGGCGAGACGATCGACTACCGCGACTCACGCGTCGGATTTGACGGCTGGTTCGCTCCCGAGGTCGACTCGAGGCGCTCGTCCCAGAACGCAGCCGTGGTCGATTTCCTCTGGGATTCGCACGCGTGTGCCGGCGTCAGCGGAATCCTGACCATCGACGCCATCACGATCGGTCGCCAGACTGTGCTTGTCTACCTGAACGGCAAGGCGCTCTATTCGGGGATGATCGATTCGGGACCGCTGCCGCAATTGCGCTTTTCTCCGGAGTTGCTGGCAGCCGAAAACGAATTGCGCTTCGAATTTCCGGATGCCCAGCCGATCACCGGGGACCATCGCACCTACGCGCTCGCGTTTCGTGCGCTAACTGTTAAATAGCGCCTGTTGAGACCGCGCTGCCACAGCGCCCGCGCACCGGATCTCGCATGTCATAATCCTCGACTTGACGGTAGTGTCCACTACGAACAGGGAGTAGCAGCGATGTCGATCCGGGAGACGATCCTAGCTCAAATAGAGGAAGTGGCAAAAAGCCAGAACCGCAAGCTAACCGCGCTGCATGACGGGGTAGTCCTCATGGAAACGGGCCTCGATTCGCTGTGCTTTGCCATCCTCGTGGCGCGCCTGGAGGACGAGTTGGGCTTCGATCCATTCAGTACCAGCGAGGACGCCTCGTATCCGGTTACCCTGGGCGACTTCATCAAGTTCTACGAAGATGCCGCCTAGCGGACTTGGCTCGCTCTTTGAGCATCTTCTTGGCGCAGCTGGCGCCCACCCGCGCGCATTTCACGGCGCGCAAACCAGCGTAGACCTGCATGAACTGATCCGGCGCTCGACACTGCCGCCGACAGCCGAAGTCGCTGACCGCTGTTTTCTGATTTTCGCGCAGGATCCGCTGTGCGCGGCGCTGGCGATGATCGAACTCGATGGCCTCGCGCGCCGCATGGTGCTGTGCCCACCCGGTGTCGATCCCGCCCACCTGCCCGCGATCGCCACTGCGGCCAAGGCCGATGGCCTCATAGGCGGCCTCGAAGACGCCCCTACGCAGCTCGAACACCTGGCGCGCCTGACCATCGATCCGTCGGCGCCGAACCACCCCCGTATACCACGCACCAGCAAGACACGCACCGAGTGGATCCTGCTGACTTCCGGCACCAGCGGTGCACCCAAACTCGTCGAGCATTCGCTCGCGTCCCTGGCGGACGCAATCTCCAGCGACGGGCCGCTCGCCGGTCCCCTCGTCTGGAGTACTTACTACGACATCCGCCGCTACGGGGGCTTGCAGATTTACCTGCGCGCCTTGATTGGCGGCGGCTCGCTGGTGTTGTCAGACGCGCGCGAGCCTATCGATGCCTTTCTGACGCGCGCCGCAAGACAGGGCGTCACGCACCTGACTGGAACGCCCTCGCATTGGCGCCGTGCGCTCATGAGTCCCACGGCACGGCTCATTGACCCGCAGTACGTGCGCATGTCCGGTGAAATCGCGGACCAGGCGATCATCGACCGCTTGCGCAGCTCCTATCCACGCGCCCGGGTGGCCCACGCCTTCGCGTCGACCGAAGCCGGGGTGGGATTCGAGGTTGACGATGGATTGGCCGGGTTTCCGGCTGCCTATCTCACACGGCCTGGTGCAGCAGTAGAAATCCGGGTCGAGGATGACACGCTCCGGCTGCGATCGGCGCGTACGGCGCTGCGCTACCTCGACGAGGGCCTGGCTGCGTTACGTGCCGAAGATGGATTCGTCGACACCGGCGACGTCCTTGAGCTGGTCGGCGAGCGCTATTACTTTGTCGGGCGGCGCGGCGGGACCATCAACGTCGGTGGCTTAAAAGTTCATCCGGAAGAAGTCGAGGCCGTTCTGAACCGCCATCCGCAGGTTCGCATCTCCCAGGTGAAGGCGCGCAAGAATCCGATCACGGGCTCGCTCGTTGTGGCAGAGGTGGTGCCAGTCGATGACAGCACCGCTCATGACGAACTGAAGTCGCGCGACGAGAGGCTCAAGTCCGAACTCGTCGAGCTGTGTCGGAATGCGCTCGCCAGCCATAAAGTGCCGGCGTCGATTCGTATAGTCCCTTCGATCGCCGTGACCGCTTCGGGCAAGCTGATCCGTGTCGGCGCCTAAAGTCGTCGTTACGGGCGCCAGTCGCGGCCTGGGCCTTGCGATTTCGCGCAGGCTGGCGGCAAGCGGCTTCGATGTCGTCGCCATCGCCCGGCGTGACAGCACGGAGCTTGCCGAGTTGCGCGCGGTCAGTGCGCCGGGGGCAGTCAGTTTCATGCCCTTCGATCTGTCGGTGATATCGGGACTGCCGGAGCTCGCCAAATGCGTGCGCACGACGCATGGGGCGATATTTGGCCTTGTCAATAATGCCGGCATCGGGACCTCAGGGGTGCTCGCCAATATGCGCGACACGGAGATCGAGGATTTGATCCGGCTCAACACCGTCTCGCCCATCATCCTCACCAAGCATCTGCTGCGTCCGATGCTCGCCGCCGGTGCCGGGCGCATCGTCAATGTGGCTTCGATCATCGCCTTTACCGGTTACAGCGGACTTGCCGCCTACGCCGCGAGCAAAGCTTCACTGATCGGATTTACCCGGTCTCTTGCGCGCGAAGTCGGGCGAGCCGGCATCAACGTCAATGCCGTCGCACCGGGCTTCATCGCGACCGACCTTACCCTCGACATGGGAGAAGCCGAACGCGACAAGATCGCCCAGCGCAGCGCCTTGCGCCGCCTTGCCGAACCCGACGACGTCGCCAATGCGGTAGCCTTTTTGCTTGGTGACGGCGCCCGCAATATCAGCGGAACCGTCTTGACGATCGACGCGGGCAACACCGCCTGAGGGGTGATTCGCGGCTAGACGCGCCACGTGCCTGCCGCGAGGCGCTCATAGGTGTCGCCATCGAGTGCGACGAAACGCGCCGCGTCAAGATCGCTCACATAAAGCGGCTCGTCGATGAGGCGCGGATCAAATCCGGCCGCCATCAATTCCTGCTTGCGCGGCTTGAAAGTGCCGGTGAGATCCAATTGACGCAGGATGCGCACAAATCGCGGCCGGGCGTAGCGTGGCAGGGTCTGCTCAAGATGAAGCCAGAGACCCTCCAGATCAAAGCCCGCGCCCGTTATCAGCGCCGCCATCCCTGCGCGCCCGTCACGTCCCGGGACCGCGACTCCGTAGACCAGCGCGTCAGTGATTCCCGGATGTCCTGTCAACGCGGCAGCGACCTCGGTGCTTGAGACGTTTTCACCGTTCCAGCGAAAGCTGTCGCCCACGCGATCGACGAAATAGAAGAAGCCCGCCGCGTCGCGCCGCATCAGGTCCCCCGAGCGGTACCACGCGTCACCGGGCGTAAACACGTCGCGCAGGACCTTGGCGTCGCTCGCGCCTGCGTCGCTATAGCCTTCGAAGCGCCGCGTCGGGTGCTGCGGATTCTCGCTGATCTGGCTGATTGCCTCGCCCGCCACATCCGTCGCGCAGCGCCTGCAGCGTCCGCTCGAGTCGCGCGCCGGCAAACCGGACTCCACATCAAACTCAACCAGTTCGACGGGAAAGCGGTGCGCCAGATACGGCGGCACGCGCCCGATCGAGCCTACTCTGCCCTCACAATTGAAGAGCGAAAAATTGGCTTCGGTGGCCGCATAAAACTCGAGAATCTGGGGAATGCGGAATCGCTCCTTAAAACGCTCCCAGACATCGGCCGCAAGGCCATTGCCGCAGACCATGCGCAGCCGGTGTCCGGTCTCCGCGGCTTGTGTCGGAGCATTCACGAGAATCCGGCACAGCTCGCCAATGTACTGAAACAGGTTGCAATCCCAGCCTTGCAGGTCGCTCCAGAAGTGCGTTGCCGAAAAGCGTCGTCGCACCACGACCGCTGCACCGGCGACGAGGCAGGCGCCCACCGCGACGATGCCACCCACGCTGTGGTACATCGGCAGACAGTTGTAGAGGCGATCGCCGGGCCCCGTGCCCATCATCCCGGCGAACCACTGACTCCACTGCATCACGCGAAAGTGACTGACCCGTGCGGCCTTGGGCATGCCGGTCGTGCCTGAGGTGTAGATGTAGAGCGCGTGTGCCTGCTCTTCGGGAAAAGCGCATTCCTCATCGGTCAGCGCAGTGTCGGGCAGTGCTTCGAGCACAGTCTCCAGGCGCTGCGCGCGAGCCTGCTCTCCGTGCTGCCACAGGCGCGCCGGCAATACTCCGAGGCTCAGCGACAGGGGTTCCCAGAGTTCCTGCCCGATGATGATGTGCCTGGGCGCCACGAGTCGGGCCGCATGAATGAGCGCCTCGGCGCGCAGATTGGTATTCAGAAGCGCCACTACGACTCCGGCACGCGTGAGACCAAGCCACGCCGCGAGGTAGTCCGGACAGTTCTCAAGGGCGAGCGCGACTACGTCACCTTTTTCGAGCCCCTCGTGGCGGGCCCAGTGTGCGTAGCGGTGGCAGCGCAGAGCGAGTTGCCGATAGGACAGGCTTTGCTCATCGCTCAACAGCGCCGGTGCCTCGCCAAAACGCTCGGCATACTCATCAATCGCCACGGACAGGCAGCGCGCGCCGGAATTCGCATTGCGGGCGGTCAACTCGAGCGCGCGCACCCAGGCTTTGTGTGCCTGCCTGGCTGGACTTGTCCCGCTGTCTTGTGTCTGACTCACTGCTTGCTCCGGAGACGGGCTGACCGTGTCAATTGCACGCACAGTTGTTGCGGCGCTGGCGCGCAATCGACGGAACTGTTTTAATTATCGCCTTCTCCGGAGGCTTTGCCATGACTGACCGCCAAACCATCGAGTCGCTCCTGCACACGCTGTATGCGGCCCGCGTGCGCGGAGACCTCGACGCAGTGTGCCAGTGCTTTAGCGCGGACGCAGTGATGAGCATAGCTGGCGCCTCGGACAGCAATCCGATCGCGATCTCGGCGACCGGTGCCAAGGAGCTGCGGCGCCTGCTGGCGATGGTCATGAAGTCGTTCAAGTTGAGCGAGTACCACCAGCTCGAGCAGTTGGTCGACGTGCCGCGGGCAGCCGTCCATTGGCGGGCGCGCATTCATTCCCGAATTACCGGTTCGACCGTACTCACTGAATTCATGGTTCTCATCGAGTGTCGTGCCGGCCAGATCTCACGCTACACGGAGTTTTTTGTGCCGCGCTAGGAGCGGTCCAGAGCGGGCTCACGCGATGGGCTCGCGCAGTACAGCGCCCAGAGCGCTCGCCACCACAGTGATCGCCGCGCGCGCTGCCGGTACAGCGCCTGCCATGCAGTAAAAATGGTGGATCAATCCCGCGTGACAGGTGTATTGAACGGCAACACCGGCACGCTCCAGGGCCACGGCATACGCCGCCCCCTCATCACGCAAGGGGTCGAACTCGGCAGTGTGGATCAGCGCCGGCGGCAAACCCTTAAACGTGTTCGCACGCAAGGGAGACACGCGCGGATCGCTGCGACTGACCGTGTTGTGGCAATAGAGGCCCGTCGCCCACTCGAGCAGCGTCGCCGACAGAAGATAGCCTTCGGCGAATTCAAGGCGTGAGGGGCTGCGTGCGGCGAGATCGGTGACCGGACATAGCAGCACCTGCGCCGAGATTCTGGGCGAGCCCGGTTCAAGTGCCTGCTGGCAGATCACTGTGGCAAGGGTGGCGCCGGCCGAATCCCCGCCCACCGCAAGACGCGCGCCGTCGATGCCAAGTTCCGCTGCATGCTCTGCCACCCAGCCGGTCGCGAACCAGCAATCCTCGAGTGCCGCCGGGAAGGGATGCTCGGGAGCGAGCCGGTAGTCAACCGACACGACGCGCACCGCCGCGTCGTGGCACAGCATGCGACACAGGGCGTCATGGGTGCCAGCGCTGCCAAAGACTCCGGCACCACCATGGAAATAGACGAGTCCCGGGACGGGGGTCGACTCCGCCCCGAGTGGAGCGTAGAGACTCACCGGGAGGGCACCACCGGGCCCGTCAAGCAGCCTTTGCTCGATCGACACCTCCGGTAGCTCGCGCGGATCAAGCGCCTGCGACAGCCCGCGCATCGCCTCGCGGACCCTGGTGACGCTCAAAGCCTGTGAGCTGTCGTCCGAGCCGATGCGCAGCATGCCGAGAATCCGACTGACGTGACGATCAAGAGCCATGCTCAATTAGGCGCGTCGCACGCAGCGAAGGCTACGCGGCCCAGCCAGAAGTTCGCGTCCATTCACGTCTCGCCGGCCCGCGCCTGCTCAGCTTTGCGGTGAAAGTGTGAAAATAAGCTCGCCGATAGCGGCGATACAACGGAAATTGGCGGGCGCGATGCCGCTCTCGGGAATGGTAAGGTCAAACTCTGCTTCAATGGCAAGCACCAGATTGAGCATATCCATTGACGACAGCCCGACTTCACGAAGGTCATCCTCGGGGGCAACTATGCGCGAGATGGCGCGCTGACTGAGCAGGCGCTGGACCACGTTGGTGATACGGGCCACGGTTGTCATGGGAGATCTGGGGTCGCTTCTGAGAGTGCACCAAGCCGCCGTCTGCGGCGATCACCTACCGACCGTGATCTAGTTCACGGACAGGTGCCGCGAAGTCGGCGATTCTATATTCAAAGTTTATTCTTCACAATATTGAAAGCGAGCCGTGTCACTCTGCAGGAATTGCCGGACAGGTTCCATAAGACACGGCCTACGGGAGATCAAGCGATGAATCAGTCAGCCAGTCCACTGGCTCAGGGCGCCGTACTCAATCATCCGGTGCTCGAGGGGCGCGCGCGAACGCGTCAAGTTGATGGTCAGCATCGCGGCCGAGCACGCCAGCGCGGTCGACCGCGACGCGCGCTTTCCTCACGAGGCTTTTGGCGCGGCACGCGCGGCACACCTGTTGGGCATGCAGATCCCCGTGGAATTCGGCGGTGAAGGCGCCGGACTCGGTGAGGTCG
Organism: Mycobacteriaceae bacterium; assembly: GCA_903970145.1. Lineage (GTDB taxonomy): Bacteria > Pseudomonadota > Gammaproteobacteria > Burkholderiales > Burkholderiaceae_D > CAJCHO01. The sequence goes on from CAJCHO010000051.1 coordinate 11,025, forward strand.
TCGACCTGTGCTACATGCTCGGCCGGGTGTGCGCGTCGAGCGCCATGATTTTTTCGATGCACCAGATCATGGTGGCGATCCTCGTGCGCCATGCGCGTAGCAGTCCCTGGCATCAGGACTTCATGCGCCGCATTGCCAAGGAGCAGCTCTTGATCGCCTCATCGACGACCGAGAACCAGACCGGTGGCGACGTGCGCGCGTCGGCCTGTTGCGTCGATTCGGATGGTCGGCGCATGACGCTGGACAAGAATGCCACCGTGATGTCCTACGGTGCCGAGGCCGACGCGCTCATGACGACTGCGCGGCGCGCGCCCGAGGCCGCCCCCTCTGACCAGGTGCTCGTGGCGCTCATGAAGGCCGACTACAGTCTCGAACCGGTCAATTCCTGGAATGTGATGGGTATGCGCGGCACCTGCAGCACGGGCTTCGCGCTCCGTGCCAGCGGAGCGAGTGACCAGGTCCTGCCGCAGCCTTACGAGAAAATCCACACGCAGAGCATGATGCCGGTAGCGCACCTGACCTGGGGTGCGACCTGGACCGGGATCGCCGCTGGCGCAGTGGCGCGCGCGCGCATGTTTGTGCGCAACGCCGCACGCCACAGCAATGGCCAGTTGCCACCCGGGACAGCACATTTGACGCAGGCCGTCATGACGCTGCGCACGCTGCGCGGCCAGTTGAGCAGTGCCCTGCAGCGCTTTGAATCGGCCGGGCTTTCGGGCGAGATCCTTGAGTCGCTGGACTTCCAGACCGCGTTCAATCTGCTCAAGGTGAGTTCGTCGGAGATGGCGATCGATACGGTTCTGTCGGCCTTGCGAGCGACCGGCCTGTCGGGCTATCGCGACGACGGCGAGTTCAGCATCGCGCGCAATCTGCGCGACGTGCTGTCGTCGTCAATAATGATCAACAACGATCGCATCCTGGCCAATGCGACCCAGGCCGCAATGCTGGTCGACATCCCCGCATTCCTCCAGGATTAATCCGGCGCCATGCGCGCCGTGCTGATGCCACGCCCCTTCGGACACAGGTGAAGTATGAGAGACATTGAGAGCAGCGCAGCCATCAACAGCATCATCGATGCGCTCTTGGTACCTGCCGGAGCGCCCGGCATCTTCGGTCGCACCGAAATATTTGAGCGCACCATCGAAGGCCTTAATCGCCTCATCACCGATCGGCGCGAGAGCGGCGCCGAAGTCTTTACTTTTCCACCGGTAATGAGTCGCAGCCTGCTTGAGACCGCCGGCTATCTGAAAAGCTTTCCCCATCTCCTGGGCTGCGTGTCGTGCCTCAGCGGTGACGAGCCGCACATTCGCGGCCTGGTGGAGAAAGCCGACTGGGTCGACGCGCTGGGCGCCACCGATCTGGTGCTCACGCCCGCAGCCTGCTATCCGATCTACCCGCTCGTCGCCGCGCGGGGGGTCATGCGCAATGCGGGACGCAGCTTTGATGTCTCGTCCTACTGCTTCCGGCGCGAAAGCACCCACGAGGCGGGACGACTCCAGTCATTCCGCATGCGCGAACACGTCTGCATCGGTACCCCGGAGCTGGCACTGCAGTTTCGCCAGCGCTGGATCACGCGTGCCGAAGCGATCGCCCAGGAACTCGCGCTGCCCTATCAGGTCGCGCCGGCCAGCGATCCGTTTTTCGGACGCATGGGCAAGCTCATGGCGATGAGCCAGGTCGAGCAGGCGCTCAAGTTCGAAATGCTGATTCCGGTGCTCTCGCGAGAGCAACCGACTGCCTGCATGAGCTTTAACTACCACCTCGAGCATTTCAGCGAAATCTGGGATCTGCGCACCGAGGACGGCGCGCTCGCGCACACCACCTGCGTAGCCTTCGGCCTCGAGCGCCTCGCGCTCGCGCTGTTCGCCACGCACGGCATCACCATCGCCAATTGGCCCGCCACCACGCGCGCTGCGCTGGGTCTTTAATCGCACCACGGCAGTTTCGCACAAGGCATCCGTATGGCTCGCATGCGCAGGGAAACCATCGCCATCCATGGCGGCTACAAGACCGATCCGACCACCAAATCGGCGGTCGTACCGATCTACCAGACCGCGGCCTACGAATTTGACAGCGCCGAGCACGGCGCCGCGCTGTTCAACCTCGAGGCAGAGGGCTTTCGCTACACCCGGATCAACAATCCCACTACCGATGTTCTCGAGAAACGGGTCGCAGCGCTAGAAGGCGGGGTCGGGGCCCTGTGTGTGGGCTCCGGCCAGGCGGCGCTGCATTTCTCGGTACTGAATCTGACTTCGCAGGGCGACAACCTGGTGTCGGTGCCGCAACTCTACGGCACTACGCACACGCTGTTTGCCCACATCCTGCCGCGCTTTGGCATTGAGGTGCGCTTTGCCCAGAGCGACAAGCCCGAAGACATTGAGCGGCTCATCAACTCCTCTACCAAGGGTGTGTTTTGCGAGAGCGTCGGCAATCCGGCGGGCAACATCTGCGACATCGAAGCGCTGGCGGTGGTCGCGCACCGGCACGGCGTGCCGCTCCTGGTCGATAACACGGTCGCGACGCCGATCCTTTTGCGCCCCTTTGAGTATGGGGCCGATGTGGTCATCCACTCGCTGACCAAATTCCTCGGCGGTCACGGCACGACCATGGGCGGCGCGGTGATCGATAGCGGACGCTTTCCGTGGCGCGAGCATGCCGAGCGCTTCGCGGTATTCACGCAGCCCGACCGCTCCTACCACGACATGATTTACGTCGACCACTATGGCGCGAGCGCGTACATCGAACGTTGTCGCAGCGTCTTTCAGCGCACCATGGGGTCCGTGCTGTCGCCTTTGAGTTCCTTTTTGCTCTTGCAGGGAATCGAGACGGTCGCGCTGCGCATCGAGCGCCATGTCGAGAATGCCCAGAGGGTCGCGCAGTTCCTGCGCGACGACGCGCGCGTCCAATGGGTCAACTACGTCGGCTTTGCCGACAATCCCTATCACGCACTCGCCCAGAAGTACCTTGGCGGGCGCGCCTGTTCCCTGTTGACCTTCGGCGTGCGCGGCGGCTTTTCCGCCGGAACGCGCTGCTTTGATGCGCTAAAACTGGTCAAGCGTCTGGTCAACCTCGGCGACGCGCGCTCGCTCGCCTGCCATCCGGCTTCGACCACCCATCGCCAGATGTCGCCTGCCGAACAGGAGAAGGCTGGCGTCAAACCCGAGATGATCCGACTATCGATTGGCATCGAACACTCCGACGACATCATCGCCGATCTCGACCAGGCTCTGGCTGCTGCCGAGGCGGGAGGACATCCATGAGCCGCGATACTGCCCTGCCCAAGCCGGGAGAGCGCGAGAGCAGTGCTCTCGTGATCGGACTCGTGAACAATATGCCCGACTCCGCGCTCGAGGCAACCGAGCGCCAGTTTCGAGTCCTCTTAGAAGATGCCGCCAAGGGCCGCTCGATCGATCTACGCCTGCTCGCCCTACCGGAGCTTCCACGCGGTGCGGCCGCGCGCGCAACCCTGAGCGCGCGGTATCAGGACGTGCGCGAGTTGGCCGGAACGCGGCTCGATGGTCTGATCGTCACCGGCTGCGAGCCGCGCAGCGAGCGCCTTGCCGATGAGCCCTATTACGAATCGCTGGCAGCGCTGCTCGAATGGGCTGGCAGCCACACCAGCTCGACCATCTGGTCGTGCCTCGCGGCACACGCGGCGGTGCTGTGCCTGGACGGGATCGACAGGCAGCGCTTTGACGAGAAACTTTTTGGCATCCTGCCCTGCCCGGCCAAGGTTGGACACGGGCTGACAGTCGGTCTTGGTTCGGCCAGACGCGTACCGCATTCGCGCCACAACGATCTGCCGGTGGCCGAGCTCACCGCAAAGGGCTATGAGATTCTCGCGCACGCCGATGGCTCGGGTGCCGACTTTTTCGTCAAACGCGCCGGCAGCCTGTTCGTGTTCTTGCAGGGCCATCCCGAATACGATCGTCACGCACTGCTGCGCGAATACCGCCGCGATATCTCGCGCTACCTCTCCGGCGAGCGCACGCACTACCCGCACATGCCGCAATATTATTTCGACGCCGCGGTGACCCAGGCGCTGCGTGACTTCGAGACCCAGGCACTGGCGCGACGCGAGCCAGCACTGAGCGCCCAGTTGCCGCTGCTTGAACAATACTGTGCGCCCGAAGCGCTCTGGCGGACTGATTCGGTGCGCCTGTATGCGAACTGGCTCGATCTGCTCGAAGCCGAGCAGGCTACGCGCCTTGGCTCGGGCGCCACCGCCCTTGAGCGGTTGGGCGCGGCTCGCTCGCGCACTCCGAGCGTCTCACATGGATCGTGAGCAGGGGATAGGGTCGCCGAACCGGGACCTGTTCCCAGTCTCCGCGCAGCGTGAGGCGCTCGAGGACCGTCTAACGCGAATGCTCAGCGTCGCTACGGCACGGGTAGCAAGCGGCTCGGTCGTGCCGACCATCGATCTGGAGCGCTTTCGCAAGGACCTCGCCGAACTGGACTTCCAGACCCCGCGACCTCTCGAGGACATGCTCGCCTGGACGATTGCGCAGCTTGAGCACGGTCTGGTTCAACTGACCCATCCGGGCTACTTCGGCCTGTTCAATCCGGCCCCGACTTTCGCGGCGCAATGCGCCGAACGGGTCACGGCCGCCTTCAATCCACAGCTGGCGACCTGGACTACTTCGCCGGTGCCAGTCGAGATCGAAATGCACGTGATCGCGGCGCTCGCCGCGCGTGCCGGGCTGCCGCTTGGCTCGAGCGGCCACTTCACCTCGGGTGGTTCCGAAGCCAATTATTCGGCCGTGCTATGCGCATTGACGCGCGCCAATGGACAGTTCGCCAGCGACGGCGCGCGCGCTTTCGGCGCGCCCGTCGTTCTGTACGTGTCGGCAGACAGCCACCTCGCCTGGATCAAGATTGCGCATCAGACCGGCATTGGCCGCAGCGCCGTGCGTCTGATTGCGACCGACGGCAGCGGGCGCATGGATGTCGGTGCGCTCGAAAAGCAGATTCGCGAGGACCGCGCAGGCGGCCACATCCCAGTCATGATCGCAGCGACCGCCGGCACGACCAATGCCGGCATGATCGACCCTTTGCATGGCTGTGCGGCCGTGGCGCGCGAATTCGGCATCTGGTATCACGTCGACGCGGCCTGGGGCGGGGCCGTGCTCGCCTCGGAGCGCTATCGCGATCTCCTCTCGGGCATCGAGATGGCCGATTCAGTCACGGTCGATGCGCACAAGTGGCTTGCCACGACCATGGCCTGTGGCATGTTCATCACGCGCCACGCGGCCACGCTCGACGCCACTTTCCAGGTCTCGACCAGTTTCATGCCGTCCAACCGCGCCGCGCTGGATCCCTACGTGACAAGCTTTCAGTGGTCGCGGCGCTTTCTCGGCCTGCGCCTGTTCTTAGCCCTGGCTTGCGCCGGCTGGGGCGGCTACGCGGAACATGTCGAGCGCGCCATCGTACTCATAGATCGCTTGCGTGACGCGCTGAGCGCGCGCGGCTGGCAGATTGCCAACGCCTCGCAGATGGCCGTGCTGTGTGTGAGGCCGCCGCGCGACTCGGCCGATGTCGCAGCGATCGCCAAGCGCGTGCTTGCCACCGGTCACGCCTGGGTCGCAGCAGCAGTATTCGAAGGCGAGCCGGTGATAAGAATCTGCGTTACCCACGGGCAGACGGGCACCGCAGACATTGAGCAGCTGGTAGAAACCCTGGAGGCTTGTCGACACTAGCCTGCGCTAGTGGCTGGGCGCGGCCGACGAGTGGTCGCGCGTGATAAACCATTGGCCGTTCTTGCGCTCGATGAGCAGAGTAAAGAGGCCATGCGGGGATTTGTCCGGCTCGTCCTTGCTGCGACTAAGGTGCCAGCGCCCGAACACATAGACCAGCTCGGGTGTCAGTTCCCGGGTTTCAACGAGTTCAAAGTCGAGCGACCCCATCGCGCTCGCATCCGGATAATTCTTTCGGTAACTCTCAAGCGTTGCCTGCCAGCCGTATTTGAAGGTGTCGCCTCCGGCAAAGCGGATCTCGTCACTGTTCCAGTAGCCACTCATGAAACCCTCGAGATCGCCGCGATTCCACGCCAGGCGCTGGGTCTCAAGCAGGGCGCGTGCCGCAAGCGTCGCCGCGGTTTCCGCGCCAAACGCGGGCAGCGCGACGATCAGCAACAAAATCATCCGGGCGACGTATTTCATCGAAATCTCCCTCATCCCCCGCCAAATAGGTCTCGCGCGATATTCGCACCATCATATCGGCAGGCGGGATTACCGACACCATGGCGTGATCCTGCCGGATGGGTTTGCCCGGGACCGGCTGGCCGAGCGCCTCCCCGCTGCGATCGGTCACGTCAAGGACAGCGCCGGACGCAGCAGGTTAGGCAGCTCTGAAAGCGCAATCGGCTGCACGTGCGCCCGGAATTCCTGCCAAGCCCGTTGCGCATCTCATCGGCGCCTAGGCCATCAGGTGCGCGGCCAGTGCGCGATAGGCCGGCAGGGAGGTGGCATCGAGGTGGACGTTGGCAGCCATGGGATGGGAGGCGTAGCGTGCGATCACCATCTCGGCACGCGGATCGATCCAGATCACCTGGCCATGCACCCCGCGAGCGGTATAGGCGCCATGCGTGTCGTGGGTGACCCACCACATGTTTCGATAGGAGGCCGTGGGTAGAGTCGGGGAGTAAATGAGCGCACGGGCGAAGTGCACGGGATCGGCCCCGCGACGGATATCCTCCACGACCGCTGCCGGGACGATCTGCTGCGAGTTGAAGGCGCCATCACAACGCATCATTTCGCCAAAACGTGCCAGGTCGCGAAGAGTAGTACACAGACCAAGCCCCCCCAGTTCGGTCCCGGCCGGATCGACGATGATTTCGGCATCGCGCTCGACGCCCAGACGCGACCAGAACAACTCCGAGAGCAGCGCAGCCAGACCCGTGCCGCTAACGCGCCGCAGTATCCAGGCCAGCACTTCGGTATTGATGGTCCGGTACGCAAAGGCCTCGCCATGTGACCCGAGGCGACCGACCGCACGGATAAAGTCATAGAGCGCGCGCGGTCCCTCATATGCTTCGGGCAAGGGCAGCATGCCGCAGGCACGCATGAGGTTCCAGACTCCTGCTGCAGGATCGGTGTAGTCTTCCGAACAGTCCACGCCGATGGTCATGTCCATGACCTGGCGCACGCTGGCGTCGGCATAGGCACAGTGTGCCAGTTCGGGCAGGTAGTGCAGCACGGGCTCGTCTTCGTCGAGATCCCCGCGTGCCGCAAGCAATGCAGCAGCCGTTCCCACGAAAGATTTGGTCACCGAGAAGGCAATGTGGGTACGCGTTGGATCGAGCGCCCCGAAGTAGCGCTCGAAGACGATCTTGCCGCGCTGCAGGACCACGATACCGTCGGTGTAGTTGGTCATCAGCGAGTCACGCCAGTTCATGGTACGACCGTCCTGCATCGTCACGGCCACCTCATCGAGGTCGCTGCGCAGCTCATACGGCAGGGCCAGCACCGGCGCCGAACCGCGGTCCACGCGCGCGCTTGGACGCAACTCGCGCATATGGGAATAACTCCAGCGGGTCTGGGGGAACTTGAGAAAGCTGCCATCCGCAAATCGCACCAGGCGCTCAGGCGCCGGTGGATGGCCGCTCATCCAGCCCAGTTCGCGCGGATCGCTTTCGCGTGCATCAAGGGGTACTGCCGGGTTTCGCACGGTGTGTCACCTCGCCTCTAGCGTTACGGGTCCGCTGCGGCGAGTTTGCATCATGGTCGTGTGTCCCGCAAGAGCGGGCGGCCCGGCCGTACTCGGGCACGGTTACACTGACGTCGCCGCGCATTCCTGCGGCCGATCAGGAGCCTCGTGAAGCCATCGACCATGACACTGCAGCCTGGCAAGGAGAAGTCCCTCCTGCGGGGCCACCCGTGGATCTTTTCGGGGGCGGTGGCGCGTCTCGATGGAATTCATGAACCTGGCACCACAGTGGTGGTACGCGCGGCCAATGGTGCCTTTCTCGCCACTGCCGCCTTGAGCCCCGACTCGCAGATTCGTGCGCGGGTATGGAGCTTTGATGAAGGCGAGTCGATCGACGAAGGCTTTATCGATAAGCGGATCGCGAGGGCAATCGCCAGACGCGCAGCGCTCTTTGCAAGTTCCAGGGCACTGCGTCTGGTGCACGGCGAGGCGGACGGACTACCAGGACTGATCGTTGATCGCTACGATAGCCTCTTGGTCGTCCAGATACTGGCTAGCGGTGTCGAATACTGGCGCCTACCGATCGTCGCCGCTCTCGTCAGGCACACCGGCGTTAACGATGTTTTCGAGCGCTCGGACGCGGACGTGCGCGACAAGGAGGGGCTCGCCGCGCGCGTGGGCGTACTGGCCGGCGCGCAGCCGCCAGCCCAGTTGGAGATCGTCGAGAATGGCCTGCGCTTTGCGGTCGACGTGCGCCACGGACAGAAGACCGGGTTTTTCATCGATCAGCGCGACAACCGGGCGCTGGTTGGTGAGCATGCGCGCGGCGCGGTGCTCAACTGCTTTTGCTATACCGGCGGATTCTCGCTCGCGGCGCTCAAGGGCGGCGCCGAACACGTGCTCTCGATCGATTCCTCGGAGCAGGCGCTCGCTCTGGCTGCGGAGAACCTCGCAGCCAATCATCTGTCGCCCGAGCGCGCCCAGTGGCGCTGCGCCGACGCCTTCTTGGCCCTGCGTGAACTGCGCAACGAGGCGCGACAGTTCGACCTCATCATCCTCGATCCGCCCAAGTTCGCACCGACCGCCGCGCACGTCGAGAAGGCCGCGCGTGCCTACAAGGACATCAATCTGCTCGGTCTGAAGCTGCTGCGCGAAGGGGGCCTTTTGTTCACCTTCTCGTGTTCGGGAGGGGTCAGCCCCGACCTGTTTCAAAAGATCGTGGCCGGGGCTGCCGCAGATGCGGGTGTCGAGACGCAACTCATGCGTCGGCTCTCGGCCGCGAGCGACCATCCGGTCTCGCTGGATTTTCCTGAAGGCGACTATCTCAAGGGACTGATGCTGCGCAAAGTCGGCAGCCGCAGCGTTCGCTCAGGGCGACAGTAGCGGACCGGTTCGAAACGCCGTAGCACCGGCGATACGGCACAGGTCGCCGTGGCGCAGCGTATAGCGCAAATGGCAACGCGCGTAGAGCAGGCCACGCACGCTCGCCGCCACCGGGGTCACCTGGTTTTGCTGAACATCGATCACCTCGGCGACGATTTCGCCCGGCTCGATCCAGTCGCCTGGCTTGCGGTGAAATACGATCACTCCGGCGTGTGGCGCGCGCACCGACTCCGAGCCGGCCAGGGGCGTTGGCGCCGCCGCGAGTGCGGGCATGGGTGGCGGCTCGCCGGCAATCAGGCCGCGATGCTGCAGAAAAGCAAATAGCGCAGCCGCATCCGCGCGCGCCGTGGCGTGATCGACGTCGGCCATGCCACGATATTCGACGGTCGCTGACAGGCAGGCCAGCGGTATCGGGCGCCTGGGCCCCTTGCCTGCGGCGAGCCGCTCGGCCAGACGCCACCAGACCGAACTGAGCGTCTCGTCAAAGGAGTCCCCACCGCTGCCCTGCGCGGTCAGACTCACGCGTGCCCCGAGATAGCGTGCCAGCGGCTCGGCCTGGACCCAGTAGGGCGTCTCGGTATAGAGATGCATCAGGGCTTCACAGTCGCAATGCAGATCGAGGACGACGTCGGCATCGAAGGCAAGGCGCATCAGGATCAGCTTTTGCGACTCCAACTCAGTGCTGGGTTCGCGCGCCACGAGCGCCGCGCGCAGGCACTCCCGGATCAGTTCCCGATTGCCTGCCTCGCTGGCCCCAAGGCGCTCTTCAAGGTCGTCGGGCAGCATCGACAGCAGGTCCGGATAGGCACGGTTGAAGTTGCCGCCACTCAATAGCTCAAAGCGGCCCATCGGACTATGCAGGATGCTCTGCGAGAGGCCGATCGGATTGGCGATCGGAACGAGCACGATCTCGCCCAAGAGCTGCCCGGCGACCTCGGCAGCCTCCAGAAGTTGGCGCAGATGGTGCAGCACCAGCATCGCCGGTAGTTCGTCGGCATGCAGGCTTGCCTGGAGATAGGCCTTCGGGGCGCCTTCGGCGCCCCCGAAATGCAGGCTTTGGAGGGTCCGGGACGTCCCCAGACTGTCTGCAGTGAGTTGGTGGATGCGCGTTTGCATGGTGCGTTGCGCCAAGCGCTCCCGGACTGGGCGTACCCGGCTGGTCTGTGACGCGCAAGTGTAACAGTCACCCCGCCGCTGGGCGCCCGAGCGCTGTCATTGCTTCGACGCACCGGCTGTGGTCTAATCGCTGCCCTTGTAAGCAGGGCCAGTCGCGCCCGCAACCGGGTCCGTCCCACGATGAGCAATTCGCTGATTCCAGTGACCGTTTTGACCGGCTTTCTTGGCGCGGGCAAGACCACTTTGCTCAACAGAATCTTAAGTGAGCAGCACGGTCGGCGAATCGCGGTCATCGAGAACGAATTCGGCCCGGAGGGCATCGACAACGAACTGCTGGTCAAAAACGAGGGTGAGCAGATCGTCGAGATGAACAATGGCTGCATCTGCTGCACGGTGCGCGGCGACCTGGCGCGCATCCTCAAGGAGTTGGCCACGCGCCGGGCTGATGGCGAACTGGAATTCGAGCGAGTGATCATCGAGACCACCGGTCTTGCCAATCCCGGGCCGGTTACCCAGACCTTCTTCATGGATGATGACGTCGCCGACAGCTACCTGCTCGATGCGGTGATCACGGTCGTGGACGCCAAGCACGGCGGTGCTACGCTCGACCGGCAACCGGAGGCGCAAAGTCAGGTAGGCTTCGCCGATCAGGTACTGCTCTCCAAAGTCGATCTGGTAAGCGATTCAGAGCGCGATCTGCTTACGCGCCGACTGCTACGCATCAATCCCCGCGCGCCCGTCACGCCGGTCGCCTTCGGTGCAACCGAGCTGAAGAAAATACTTGATATTCGGGGTTTCAACCTCAACTCCGTTCTGGATATCGACCCGAACTTCCTGACCGAGGAACACGGCGAGGATCACGAGCACGACCACGGAGCCGGCCACGCCCATGGCGACGAGATCGGCGCGTTCGTATTCAAGGCAGAGGCGGCGTTCGATGCCCTGCGACTGGAAGAATTCCTGTCGGCGATCGTGCAGGTATATGGTCAGGATTTGCTTCGCTACAAAGGCGTCCTGTGGGTCGACGGGAGCGACCGGCGTGTCGTTTTCCAGGGTGTACATATGTTGATGGGCAGCGACTTGGGCCGCAAATGGGAGCCCGACGAGGTCCGATCGAGTAAAATGGTCTTTATCGGTCGAAACCTGCCCCAGGAATCGATCGAAAAGGGCCTTGGCAACTGCCTGGTTCAGTGAAAGCAAAGAGGGAAAAATGGGAGCGAAAACCACATCTGCCGCCGCAGTCAAGAAGCCCGCCAGCAAGGCGATCGGCAAGGCTTCGGCGCTTGTGAGCACAGCCAATCCGGACGCTGAAGTCGCCGGGGGTGGTGCACGCTCCGCGCCGCGCTCGGGCAAGATCCTCACAGAAGAGGAAATCCTGCGCGCCCCGGAGAAGGATTATATGAACGCCGCCCAGCTGGCGTTCTTCAAGGCGCGCCTGCAACAGATGGAACAAGACATCCTGCGCAATGCCGGCGAGACCACTGAGCACCTGCGCGAAACGATCATCGTTCCCGATCCGGCGGATCGCGCCACGATCGAGGAAGAGCACGCGCTTGAGTTGCGCACCCGCGACCGCGAACGCAAGCTGCTCAAGAAAATCCAGCAATCGATCATCCGCATCGACTCGGGTGACTATGGTTATTGTGAGGAAACCGGTGACCCCATCGGCATTCCCCGCTTGCTGGCACGCCCGACCGCCACGCTATCGCTGGAAGCGCAGGAGCGGCGCGAGATGAAGCAGAAGATGTACGGGGAATAAGTCCCCTGACTTTGGCGCTTTTGCAACAGCTAGAGGCCTGCGCGCAAATCTGCCCAAGCTTGGCACTGACAGGCGAGCGAGGCGCTTTGTAGCATGGCAGTTCAATCATCAAGGGTGCACTATTTCACACCCGCAATAGTCCAACCGGTGCAAGTCCACCGGCGCGACCCGTATGGTGCCTGGTCCCACGTAGGAGGACGTCTGCGCCCGTGCTAGACTGGGTACTCTAATCTAGGCTTTTGCGCCGGGAGCTTACCCGGTAGAAAGCAAGGAACGACGAGGACGGCGTGGTATTTTCGACGCTCTTTGGAAAAAAGAAGGATAAGGAGCAGCCCGAGCAGCGCCCGGCAAAGCCTGCCTCGTCTGGCGCCGCGCCAGCGCCTGCCCAAAACCCGCCCGCGGACCCCAACAAAGCGCGCAGCGGCGCCGGCCAAGGCGCGACTGCCCCGCTTGGTGGCAGCAGCAATCCACGCGCTGCGCCGCCCGGCGACGCACGCGAGCTAGCGCGAGCCACCGCCGAGAAGATTGACAAGATCGAGTCGGAAATGACGCTCGATTACACCCCCGTCAAGGCCCCCGGAGCACCGGTCAAGAGCGGCGCACCCGCTGCGGTCGCGCCGCCTGCACCAAGCGGAGCCACCATCAGCGCTACCGGTCCGACAACCGGCTCGGGCAAGAAAGGCAAAAAGCGCCCCGACGGCACCACCACGCTCAATTCGCTCGGCCAGAACACCGACATCATGCTTGGCGACTCGATTCTCGCCAATGCGATGGAGTTGACCGACTCCGCCTCGAGTCCGGCCGTCGAAGAAGCCGCCATCCTGTACGCCAACGGGCAGCCGATGCCTGCCGTGGCGGTCCTCGCCGATGCCATCAAGGCCGACTCGACCGGCTTGTCGCTGCAACCGGCCTGGCTGATGCTCTTCGAGCTCTACGAGATCCTCGGCAAACGGACCGCCTTCGACAATCTGGCTATCGACTATGCGGTGCGCTTTGAGACCTCCGCCCCGGCGTGGGCACCCAGTGCCAGCGCTACGCCCAGCGCCGCGCCCAAGCCCAATGCGGGTGCCGCTCGCGCGATTGTCACCTTTGGTGGCGTGCTCGACGACAACGTCGCACCCCAGCTTGACCAGTTCAAGCGCCAGGCGCAAAAACACGAAGTGGTGTTCCTTGACTTCAACAAGGTCGCATCGACCACCACAGCGGGCTCCGACCTGATCTTGCGCGCCTTCGCGGCGATGCGAAAGTCGAACCAGGAAATCGTCGTGGAGGGCGCAGCACATCTGGCCGAACGGCTCCTGGCGAGCATCGAGGTAGGCCGCCGCGATGAATCCAATGCCAGCTGGATGCTGTTGCTCGAGATGTATCGCATTCTGGGACGCCAGGCAGCGTTTGAGGAAACCAGCATCGACTATTGCGTGACTTACGAAGTCTCGCCACCCTCGTGGGAGCCGCCTTCGACCAAGTTCCGGGTGGGCAGCGGCGCAGAAGACCTGGATCTGACGAACGCGCTTGAGTTGCAGCCACTGGCAGAAGAGGCACCCAGTGACATGGTTGCGCTAACGGGCGATCTGCTCGGCAAGGCAGAAGCCGACATGACGCGTCTGGCCAACTCGGCGAGCGAACAGAAAATTGTCGCAGTCGACTGTCGTGGTCTGCGTCGCGTCGACTTCACGGCGGCCGGCGTCCTCTTGAACTGGGCGGTTGGCCTGCAGGCGGCCGGAAAATCTGCGCAGTTCCGTAACGTCAGCAATCTCGTGGCGGCCTTGTTCGTCGTCATGGGCCTCGATGACGTAGCCAAGATCGAGCGCCGACGGGTCTAGCGCGCATCCCGGGGAGCACCCGGGGCCCCTTGAAGCACGGCTGGCAAGCCCCAATTACGAGACTTACCCAAAGTCCGGCTAAAGGCGCCGCGCAGTTGCGCGCCTGGCTACGAAGGGGCTCCCACTGGCGGGCGATATGGAACAATTTCACGGCACGACCATCGTTTCCGCACGACGCGGCCAGCGTGTTGCAATTGGCGGGGACGGCCAGGTCACGCTTGGCAATGTGGTTATCAAGGGCTCGGCCCGCAAGGTCAGGCGCCTCTACGAAAATCGCATTCTGGCCGGCTTTGCCGGCGGCACTGCCGACGCCTTCACGCTGTTTGACCGCTTTGAAGCCAAGCTCGATAAACACCAGGGAAATCTGTTGCGTTCGGCCGTCGAACTTGCCAAGGACTGGCGTAGCGACCGGGTATTGCGGCGCCTTGAAGCGATGCTGCTGGTCGCCGATCGCGAATCGACCCTTGTCATAACCGGCAATGGCGATGTGCTCGAACCCGAATACGGTATCGGTGCGATTGGATCCGGGGGCTCGTTTGCCCAGGCAGCCGCCCGCGCGCTGGTCGAGAACACGGAGCTCGGCCCGGCCGAGATCGTCAAGAAGTCGCTCGAGATCGCCGGCGATCTGTGCATCTACACCAACCAATCGCACATCGTCGAGAGTCTCGACTAGCACGCCGCGGCGCTGCGCGCCGGTGCCCTTCTGGAAGCCGCCTCATGAACCTGCACCCCCTTGAAATCGTCGCAGAACTCGACAAGCACATCGTCGGGCAGAACAATGCCAAGCGCGCGGTCGCGGTCGCCCTGCGCAACCGCTGGCGCCGCCAGCAGGTCGATGAGCCACTGCGCCACGAGATCACGCCCAAGAACATTCTCATGATCGGACCGACCGGAGTCGGCAAGACCGAGATCGCGCGGCGTTTGGCGCGACTGGCCGATGCCCCTTTCATAAAGGTCGAGGCAACCAAGTTCACCGAAGTCGGCTATGTCGGACGCGATGTCGACACCATCATCCGCGACCTGATCGAAACCGCGGTCAAGGATCTGCGCGAGGCCGAAACCCGCAAGGTACGTGAGCAGGCACAAGCGGGCGCCGAAGAGCGTGTGCTCGATGCCTTGCTGCCACCGCCGCGTGACTTCGGCTTTTCGGAAAATTCGCATGAATCGGAGGGTGGCAACAGCACCCGTCAGAAATTCCGTCGCAAGCTGCGCGATCACGAGCTCGACGACAAGGAGATTGAGGTCGAGCTGTCGAGCCTGCCAGCCGCTCTGGAGATCATGGCGCCGCCGGGAATGGAGGAGATGACCGAGCAGATTCGCGGCATGTTCGCCAACATCGGCAACGGTCGCAAGAAGACACGCAAAGTCCGCGTCGCCGAAGCACTCAAGCTCATTACCGAGGAGGAAGCAAGCCGGCTGATCAACGACGAGGAGCTCAAGCTGCGCGCGGTGCGCATCGTCGAGCAAAACGGCATCGTCTTTCTGGACGAGATCGACAAGATCGCCTCGCGTCAGGAGTACGGTGGCGCCGACGTATCGCGTCAGGGAGTCCAGCGTGATCTCCTGCCGCTGGTCGAGGGCACCACAGTAAGTACCAAGTACGGCATGGTCAAGACCGACCACATCCTGTTCATCGCTTCGGGCGCGTTTCACCTTGCCAAGCCGAGCGACCTGATCCCGGAACTACAGGGCCGTTTTCCGATTCGTGTCGAACTTGATTCGCTGTCGGTAGCCGACTTCGAGAAGATACTCACCAGTACCGACGCCGCCCTGACCAAGCAATATGTTGCGCTGCTGGCCACCGAATCGGTTCAGGTGGAATTCAGCGCCGAGGGCATTCGCCGTCTCGCCGAGATCGCCTTCGCAGTCAACGAGAAAACCGAGAACATCGGCGCGCGCCGGCTCTACACGGTGATTGAGCGGCTGCTCGAAGAGATCTCGTTCAATGCGCAGTCCCACGCCGGCACGACCATCAGGATCGATGCCGCATACGTTGACGAACGCCTGTTCGATTTGTCCGAGAGTGAGGACCTGGCGCGCTACGTCCTGTAGGACGCCGCGCGCGGGGCTCGGGCTAGGCGCCTAGGCCTTCCTGGCGGCCGGCGCCTGCCTGCGCTCGAGACCGATCAGATAGTCGACGACTGGCAGAGGATTGCCGCGCATGACGATGTATTTGCCGTTGACAACAAGCGTCGGTACGCCTGAAACACCGGCCTGCGAAGCCATCTGCGAGGCTCGCTGGGTCTTGGTCTGGACCGTGAAGGACTCGTAGATCTCGCGAAATTTCGCTGCATCCAGGCCGTTTTTTGCGGCCCAGTCGGCCTGGGCGTTGACGTTATCGAGCACCACATGGTCGATGTGGATGGCTCCAAACACGCGCGCCCGCAGCTGGGTTTCCTTGCCCAGAATCTCGAGCGTATAGAACAGGCGCTGGTAGGGCACCTGGCTCGATTGAAACGCCCAGGGGGTATGTGCCAGCACCACGCCGCTACTCTGCCTGCGTGCCCAATCATTGAGCGCTGGTTCAAAATCGTTGCAGTGCGGGCACCAGTAGCCAAAGAACTCGCGCACCTCAATCTTGCCGGGCTCGCTCTCGGTGACCAGGGGCGACTGGATGACCTCGTAGTCAGTGCCTTCGGTGATGAGCGCCTGGGCGTTGCCCAGTTGCGGCGCGAGAAGGCTGCTGGCTGCACCGGCGGCAAGGCCGAGCAGCAAGGAACGCCGTCCCCGATCAGGGCCGCCGGTGAGGTCTTGGTTTTTCAGGGAATCGCTCATCCGAGATTCTCGCAGTGCCGGAAAGACTTGGTCAGACCGGCTGGTTGTATGGCACGCGGCGGCGGATTCACGCCGCTCGCAAAAAAGGACCCGAAGGCCGACTCAGGCAGGTTTACCCAGGGCCAGCCTGCGTTCAACACCGACCAGATAGTCGACGACAGGCAGCGGATTGGCTTTGCTCACCATGTACTTGCCCTTGACGATCAGCGTCGGGATACTCACCACGCCAGCCTGCTGGGCCACTTGCGTTGCGCGCTGGGTCTTGGTCTGGACCGTAAAGGAGGCGTAGGTCTCGCGAAACTTTGCCGAATCAAGGCCGTTCTTGGCAGCCCAGGTCGCCTGTGCATCAACGGTATCAAGCAGGTTGTGTTCGAGGTGAATCGCGGCAAATACGTGCGCGCGCAACTGGCTCTCCTTGCCCAGTGCTTCGAGCGTATAAAACAGACGCTGGTAGGGAACCTGCGCGGGCTGCCAGGCCACTGGTGTGTGCGCCAGTACGGCGCCGGTATTCTGTCTTTTCGCCCAATCGTTCAAGCTTGGCTCGAAATCATTGCAATGGGGACACCAGTAGCCAAAGAATTCGCGCACTTCGATCTTGCCCGGTTCGGATTCGGTGGCGAGCGGCGATTCGAGCAGTTCGTAGTCCGTGCCTTCGGTGACCAGCGCCTGAGTGCGCGCGAGTTGTGGAGCGAGCATCGCCGTGGCCGCACCGGCTGCAACCAGCGTGAGTGCCTTGCGACGGGAGGGATCCATTATCTGGTTGAAGTCTTGATTTTTCATGATTTCAGTTATCTGTAATCTATCCCCGCAGCGCCAGCGCGCAGCGTGACACGAAATGCTTCGACAGCGGCCAGGCCCTGGGGTTCACGCCCGCCAACCTCACTTGCCGGCAGCGACCACCACCGCCTCGACTCCATTTTCCGACAGACGTTGCCGCACGCGGTCCATGTCCTCGGCTCGATTGTAAGGTCCCAAACGCACCCGATAGACCGTTGCCCCGTCCTTGTCAGCGCTCGAGACAGCAGCCTCAAACCCGAGCAGGGCAAGTCGTCCCTTGGTGTTTTGCGCGTCATCTACGGACTTGAAGGCACCAGCCTGCAGGTAACTCTGTTTTGCATCGGCCAGCGCAGTAGTGGCCGTCTTCTCGCCAGGGTTCCCCTTGCCGGCCGCTTCAGCAGCCACAGCCGGTGCCACGACGGGTCCGGCAGGAATCGCTGCCGCCGGTGCGACCGGGACGCCTTCGCTGCCCGGCGTGCCTTCCTTCATGTAGAGCGAGCGATTCGGGTCAGGCAACTTGCCCGCATCGGGGGGCGGGGCATCGGGGGCATGGCCGAGGCGATTGATGAAGGGGATCGGTGCCTTGGTGACATAGAGCGCGACCGCCACCGCGACCGCGAGACCTAGCACGAGGCCGAGGATGAATCCGACCAGCGTGTTTCCGAGTTGAGATGCGCGAGGACCCGACATGAATTTCTCCTGACTACATTTTCTGCGGCGCCGACACGCCCAGCAGCGCCAATCCATTGCGCAGCACCTGACGTGTGGCTAGCAGCAGGGCGAGTCGGGCGTGGCGCGTCGCCACATCGTCCACCAGCACCCGCTCAGCATTGTAATAGCTGTGCAGCTCGCCCGCGCAGTCCTTGAGGTAGAAAGCCAGCTGATGCGGTGCGAGATCGACCGCAGCGCTTCTGAGCGCCTCGGGATATTCGGCTAGGCGCTGCAACAGGGCAAGCTCGCGCTCGCTGGTCAGGGGTGTGAGCTCACAGTCGCGCAGATCATCCTCGCGGCCCTGGTCGCGCTCACGCCATTGCGCGAGCACCGACGAGATGCGTGCGTGCGCATATTGGAGATAGTAGACCGGATTCTCCTCGGACTGAGCGCGCGCCAAGTCGACATCAAAGGTGAATTCCGTATCCGCCTTGCGGCTAACGAGGAAAAATCGCACCGCATCGCGCCCAACCCAGTCGATCAGGTCACGCAGGGTGACATAACTGCCCGCGCGTTTGGATATCTTGACCTCCTGACCATCTCGCACCACGCGCACCATCTTGTGCAGGATGTAGTCCGGATATCCCTTGGGAATGCCGACGTCCAGCGCCTGCAGGCCGGCGCGCACGCGCGCCACGGTGCCATGATGATCACTGCCCTGAATATTGATCGCGCGCACGAAACCGCGCTGCCACTTGCTGACGTGGTACGCAACGTCCGGAACGAAGTAGGTGAAGCTGCCGTCCGACTTGCGCATGACGCGATCCTTGTCGTCGCCAAAGTCGGTAGTACGCAGCCACAGCGCCCCCTGGTCCTCGTAGGTGTGCCCCGAGGCCACGATCCCGTCAACGATCTTCTCAACATTGCCGCCGGCATAGAGTGAAGATTCGAGAAAATAGTTGTCAAAGCGCACGCCAAATGCGCGCAAATCCAGATCCTGCTCGTGGCGCAGATAGGCGACCGCAAACTGACCGATGGCGGTCAGATCCTCCCGATCGCCAGTCGCCGTGAACTGGCGATCATCGGCCGTAACCGTCGCGCCAGCCAGAAAAGCCTCGGCAATATCGCTGACGTAGTCGCCGTTGTAGCCCCCCTCCGGCCAGCCCGCGTCACCTGGTTTGAGCCCGGCACAGCGCGCGGCGACCGAGTGGGTGAGATTGGCGATCTGCACGCCGGCATCGTTGTAATAGAACTCGCGCGTGACGTGAAATCCCTGCGTGGCGAGCAGGGCAGACAATACATCGCCGAGCGCCGCCTGGCGGCCGTGTCCGACGTGCAGGGGTCCGGTAGGATTGGCGGAGACGAACTCGACGAGCAGTTTCCCGCCGCGACCCGTTTCCTGCGTGCCATAGCGCTCGCCCTCGGCGAAAATGCGTTTGATCACCGCGAGCTTGGCTGCGGGCGCAATGCGCAGATTGATGAAACCCGGTCCGGCAATCTCGGCATTGGCGATGAGATCGCGAGCGCGCTCGTCGGCCGTGATGGCGGCGATGATTTCGCCGGCAATCTCGCGCGGATTGCGCCCCAGGGGTTTGGCAATTTGCATGGCCACGTTAGAGGCGATATCGCCGTGCGCTGCGACCTTGGGCCGCTCAAGCACGATCACGGGCACGAGTCCTCTCGCGCCCAAGAGGGGCCGCACAGCGTCACCAATGACGTCGAGGATCAGTTTGCGTTGATGGTCAAGCATGGCAATTGGGGTCGAGCCGGTCGGGCCGGCGCACAGCAAACGAAGATTATAGTCAGTCGGACACGTCGGGCCGGCTAGCTACCCATCTCCGGTGTCGGCACCGGAAGCGCATCGGGCGAACGCGGATAGATGCGCGCGAAGTCGACCTCAACGCGCTCGCCAACGGCCAGCGGGGCATCGCCGTCAACCTTCAGGAAAGCCTGATGACCGTCTTCGAGCCCGACCTGGACGCGATAGCGCAACTTGGCCGTGGCACCGCCACCGATGGCGGAAACGAAGCTGCCCATACCGGAGCCGTCCGGCCAGAGCATCTCGATAGAGGCAATCGTACCCGCCTTGCGCGAAAAGGTCGGCAGGTTGCTGCCGAGGTCGGTGGCACACGCTGCCAGCCCCATGACAAGTGTGAGGCCGGCGATGTATGAGAGGAATTTGCTTACCATGTGGCGCACCATTGAAGTCGCGGGGACCTATCCCCCGAGAAGCACGGCATAGATTGTACCCGCAACGCGGCAGCCGTCCGGAGCCCTACTGCAGACCGAAATGCTCCTGCGCAAAAATATCGGCAGGCTTAGCCGCAATATCGTAAGTCGCGTGCGTGTGCCGCGATGCCGTCTTGACGAAGCTGGCAGCCGTACTTGAATAGAGATAGCGCTCAAGCAGGAAACGGTGGGCGCCCTCGAGTCGCTCCTGGTCGCCAATCACGCGCGTGGCGGTCACCACAACCAGTTTGCCGGCGTCCGTGATCCCGTAGTGAATCTGAGCCAGTAGCGGCAGGGCGAAGCCGCCGTGGGCGTTAAATGAAACAGCGCCCGTGTGCGGCGCAATGCGCACGAACTGTACAAGACGGCAGCAATCGCTACCGACGCGGTACTTGCCGCTGATGGCCAGCAATTGCACTCCCGACAGCGGCAATGCTTCAATGCGCTCGACGGTCTGAAAGGGATAGTTCACCCCGCGCACGCGCGGCCCGACCGGAACACATACATAGTCCTTGTCAGCGCCCTGAACCAGTAAGAGTGAACTGTCCCCGGTGGCCTCACCGGCCGTACGCACCTCCACCGGAAAGACTGCCTCGGGTCCGAAGCTTACGCGTTGCGCGCGCTTCACGTCCCAGGTCGGATCGTAGCAACCGGTTGCGCTCGCACCCTGCAGCAGTGCGTAAAAG
The DNA here is from genome assembly GCA_903970145.1 of Mycobacteriaceae bacterium. Classification (GTDB taxonomy): domain Bacteria; phylum Pseudomonadota; class Gammaproteobacteria; order Burkholderiales; family Burkholderiaceae_D; genus CAJCHO01. The sequence goes on from CAJCHO010000051.1 coordinate 31,868, forward strand.
AGCGCGACCCCAGAGGCCAGCCGATAAAACCAACAACTCATGATCGCGATCCTTGCGGTCTCGACCCGCGCCACGTGCGCCGGTCACTTTCGCCATTTTGCTCTAGAGTTATGACATGCCGGCAGGTTTGGCGCAAATACCGGCATGCAAGCTATGCTCGATTGCGAATTCGGAGGACACCGATGATGGATGTGCGCGCATGACCGACAGTACAAGCCCCGCTCCGGTAGCGCTGGTTACGGGCGCTGGCAGCGGCATCGGTCGCGCTGTTGCGCGGCGGCTGCTCGAATCCGGCTTTCATGTGGTTGCAGCGGGGCGCCGTGAAGCGGCGCTCGCCGAGCTAGCACCGGGCAACCAGGCTTGCATGGTGCAGACGACCGACGTGACCGACGAGGGTGCGGTTGGCGAACTATTTGCCGCGCTCAAGGCGAAGTTCGGACGCCTTGACCTGCTGTTCAACAACGCTGGCAGCGGGACTGCCCCGAGCGCCCTCGAAGACCTGGCCCTCGACGAGTGGCAGCGTGTCCTCGCGGTCAACCTTACGGGCGCCTTTCTCTGCACTCAGGCGGCATTTCGACTCATGAAAACGCAGTCGCCACGCGGCGGTCGCATCATCAACAACGGCTCGGTCTCGGCGCACTCGCCAAGACCCTTTTCGATCGCCTATACGGCCAGCAAGCACGCCATCACTGGCCTCACCAAGTCCTCGTCCCTGGAGGGGCGCGCCTTTGACATCGCCTGCGGACAGATCGACATCGGCAACGCCGCCACCGAGATGACCGCGCGCATGGCGCACGGCGTGCCGCAGGCTGATGGCAGCGTGCGCGCCGAGCCAACCATGGACGTGTCGGCTGTCGCCGACGCGGTCCTCTATATGGCGCGGCTGCCGCTGTCGGCCAACGTGCAATTCATGACCGTCATGGCAACCACGATGCCCTTTATCGGCCGCGGCTAGTGGGCCATCGCTAAGGGGCAAGATAATCGAAGACAACCTCTCCGAGGTCGAGCGTGAGGTCGGCCACGAAATGCAGGGCGGACTTGACCTCCAGCACGGGCAGATCGGCCACTGGGGCCAGCGCATGCGGATGCAGCTCGAGCGAGCCGGGACCGCTCCACGCACCCTTTAGGGTAACCGCCGTGGTGTAGTAGCGAACCAGCTCGCAGATCCGCAGCGTGCCGTCGACATGCGGGATGATCTTGAGCAGGAAATTGGGCGCGGCCAGTGACGCACTGACTGCGGCATGGTCCGCGCCACGGTGCTTGAATCCCATGGTCGCCTTGGCAACGCGCACCTTGCCGTAGTCGAGTGTTCCAACCAGCGTATCGATCTCCACTTCAAGCACCGGCGAGGCAAGTTTTTTCGGGAATCCCCACAGCTCGCGCCCTCCGGCAATCGGCGGGTGGTCGTTCAGATACATGGAGTGAACGTAGCCGCCCTTGACGCCCTCAAAGCTCACCGGGATGACCTGTCCCGACTCGGTGTAGTCGCCAAAGCCGGTCGAGTCGGGCATGCGGATGAATTCATATTTCACCAGCGGCTCACCTAGTTCGAGCGGTTCCGGCACGACTGCGCGCAGTGCATCCGGATCGGTGCGATAGGTGATCACGAGGAATTCGCGATTGGTAAAGCGATAGGGGCCCGGAGGGAACGCCGGGCTGGTCAATGGCATGGCGAACGCGTTGGCTCTGACGTCGGCTATTTTCATGGAGGCTTTGTCCTTTTATTGGTCGCAAGGAGGGTGCACGCCCAGTGTGCCACGTGGGTCCTGGCACGCCGCGCGCGAACCCTTATTGTGCAAGGATTTGTATGACGATTTCCCGCGCGCAGGCGCCTCGTGCTCGAAAGTCGTTGGCCTTGCTGCCTGGGCAAGCCCGCTACGGCTAGAACTTCAGGGCGTGCCCGGCATCGAGAATTCCAGCACGCCGTCTTCGAGCCGGCCCCAGCGCAGCAGGGCAATATCGCGGACATAGTTCTGGTGCAGCCTCCAGGGGGTCTTGCGGCCCTGCTTGGGGAATTTGTGCAGGGAGCGCTGAAAATAGCCGGAGGTGAAGTCGACGAAAGCCTCTTCTTCGATGGCTTGTGCGCCGCGCCGCGGCGTGCAATAGGCATAGCCGCGCTTTTTCATGTGGTTAAGGAGGCGACACACAAATTCGCAGCTCAGGTCGCACTTCAGGGTCCAGGACGCATTGGTGTAGCCGAATGCCGCGGCGAGATTCGGTATTTCACTGTACATGAGACCCTTGTAGTTGATGGTGCGCGCCGGATCGACCACTTGACCATCGACCAGCAATTGAACGCCCCCCAACACCTGCAGGTTCAGGCCCGTCGCAGTCACGATCAGATCGGCCACGATCTCGCGTCCGGACGCGAGCTTCACACCGCGCGCCGTAAAGCATTCGATCTCATCGGTTACCACACTGGCTCGACCCGAATTGAGCGCCTTGAACAGGTCGCCATCCGGTACCAGGCACAGGCGCTGATCCCAGGGCTTGTAGCGCGGCGTGAAGTGGGTGTCGACGTCGAACTCGGTACCGAGCCACATCCGCACCCCTTTGAGCAGCAGCTGTTTGGCGCGCTCGGGCCGGCGCCGGCACAGGTTGTAGAAAAACATGCCCAGCAGTACCTGCTTCCAGCGGGTGAGCCAGTACGCAAGCTTTAGCGGCAAATGCCCGCGCAACCAGTTGGCGATGCGATCCTGTCCAGGTCGCGCGACCACATAGGTCGGCGAGCGCTGCAGCATGGTCACATGGGAGGCTGACTTGGCGAGCTCAGGCACGAGGGTGACGGCGGTCGCGCCGCTACCGATCACGAGTAGCTCCTTGCCGGCGTAGCGAACGTCATCACTCCAGTGCTGCGGATGCACGATGCGACCGCTATAGTGCTCGACACCAGGAAATTCGGGCGTATAACCTTCTTCGTAGCTGTAGTAGCCACTGCAGGCGAACAGGAAGTTGCAGGTCAACTGGATGGCCTCGCCACCGTTTGCGGGCGCGACATCAAGCGTCCAGCGCGCGTGCTGGCTCGACCAGCTGGCACGGCGGACCCGACTTGCAAAGCGAATCCGCTCGAGGATCGCGTTCTCGCGAGCGGTCTCCTCGATATAACGCAAAATCGAGGGGCCGTCGGCGATTGCCTGTGCGTCGCGCCAGGGTTTGAACGCATAACCCAGTGTGTACATGTCCGAATCGGAGCGCACGCCCGGATAGCGAAACAGGTCCCAGGTTCCGCCGATGCGCTCGCGAGCCTCGAGAATCGCGTAGCTCAGTCCCGCACAGCGCCGTTGCAAATGGAAGGCCGCTCCGATGCCCGACAGGCCTGCACCGATGATGAGTACATCAAAGTGTTCGCTTGCCATGTTCCAATCGAGTCCGGAATGCGCCAGTCGCAGGGCCGCGGCTAGTCTAGCAGAGGGTTTCGCAGGGCTTAATCGGCTCTAGCGACGATCCGCTGCGAGCCTCGGCGATTGGCGCTGGTACCCGGGCGCGCCAAAAGGGGCCTCTTTAACGATATAATTTCGTGTTTTCGTGCGTGCAGGCGCGCCGCTGGTCGCCTGGCGACGGCGCCCTTAGAACCCCATAACCTTGAGTATCGCAAGGACCGAAGATGAGTGATCAACACGAAGTCCATGAGTCTCCGATCAAGACCCCCAAGCAGCTGATCACCGTCGTGGTGGCGGCTTTTCTGGTGCCGATCATCGTCATCCTCCTCCTCGTCAAGTTCGTCAATAGCGAACCGCGCACCGGAGCGGGTACCGATGCGCTGACTCCTGAGGCGACCGCCGCGCGCATCGCGCCGATCGCGAAGTTCGACGCTCTGCCGGCTGCTGCAGCACCGACTGAAGCGCCGGCCGCACCCGTTGCCGCGCCGAGCCCCCCGCAGGCCGTGCCGGCCACTGTGGCCGCGATTGCCGCGGCCAACGCCTCGGCCGCAAGTGCCGCTGCGATCACGGATCCCGGCACCAAGCTCTACAGTACCGTTTGCGTGGCGTGCCATGCCCAGGGAGTTGCTGGAGCTCCCAAGTTTGGTGACAAGGCCGCTTGGGCGCCGCGCATTGCCGAAGGCCTGCCGACTCTGTTCGAACACGCCCTCAAGGGCTTTCAGGGCAAGAGTGGCGTCATGCCCCCGCGGGGCGGCTCAAGTGCCAGTGACGGCGATGTCGAAGCGGCCGTACGCCATATGGTGGACGCCGCGAAGTGACCCTGAGCCTTACCGGGAACGAAGGGCGACTGCGGTCGCCCTTTTTTTGCGCACCCCGCGACGCGGTGCCACCACAGACGCGCATCATGCTGCCGCGCTCCTGGGAGCTGGGCTATTATTGGTGCCCCGCAGACACGGTTCGTGCGAGCTTAGCGACACGCGCCACGAGGAGCAGCAAAGATGCCCGTAAAACGCGCCGACTGGGCCGCTGGTCAGCTGCTTGAACTGGAACATAGCTCACGCGTTCTGGCCGACAATCCGCTCAAGGATCCGCACGTGCGCAAGCTCCATGTATGGCTGCCACCCGGCTATTCCGGGACCGTGGCCAAAGGCCGCGGCAAGCGCTACCCGGTGCTCTTTGATCTGGTCGGATTTACCGGCAGCGGTCTTGCCCACACCCATTGGAAGAGTTTTGCCGAAAGCATCCCCGAGCAGGCTGCACGACTCATGCACGAGCGCAAAATGGGGCCAACCGTGCTGGTCTTTCCTGACTGCTTTACTGCCCTCGGTGGCAACCAGTACATCAATTCGAGCGCCATCGGCGCCTACTCGGACTATCTGCTCAAGGAACTGATCCCGCTGGTTGATCGCGAGTTTCGTACCTTGGCCTCGCGCGACCATCGTGGCTGCTTTGGCAAGAGCTCAGGTGGTTACGGCGCGATGATCCATGGCATGAAGCACCCCGAGCACTGGGGAGCGATCGCGAACCACTCCGGTGACGCCTATTTCGATTTTGTCTACAAGCGCGACTGGCCGGCGACCCTCGATATGCTCGGCCAGTATGCCCAGCCGGCGCGTCGTGCCGGACGCATCGACGTCGCCAGCAAGGCGCGGCGCACCGGCACCGGCGTCGACGACGGACGCATCAAGCGCTTTCTTGAGTCATTCTGGGCCAAGCGGAAAGTCAGCGACGCTGAGGTCCACGCAATCATGATTTTGTGCATGGCGGCGTCCTACGACCCGGATCCGCGCGCGCCGCTCGGCTTTCGCCTGCCCTTTGATCTGGAGACCGGGGCGATCATCGATAAACGTTGGCAACGCTGGTTGCGTCACGACCCGATCGTCATCGCGCGCGAACACCGGGCTGCGTTGAAGTCGCTGCGTGGAATCTGGATCGATTGCGGCTGGTCGGACCAGTATTTCATTCACTACGGGGCCCGTCAGCTTTCCCTGGTCCTCCAAGGTCTGGGCGTCAATCATGTCTATGAGGAATTCGCTGACACGCACTCAAGCATCGACTACCGGTTGGACGCGAGCCTGCCGTTCCTGTACAAAGCGCTCAAAGGCTAGGTGCGCCAGGTTCGTGCGCATCAACAAGGGGGAAACGTGAGACTGATTGCAATGTGGTGTTTGCTGGCGCTGACGGCGTGTGCAGTGGAGTCGTTTCAGACGCCGGAAGAATATGCAAACTACGTCGACGGCCTCGGACTGGCCAACAAGCCCATATCCGACGCGATCGCCATCCTGAAAAAGGAGGGTTTTGATTGCGGCGCGACCAAGCTCCTGACTATTGGATCCGCAGTCAGTTGCGAGCGCGTCATCAACGGCAAGTTATGCGCACAGGACCAGACGATCAATCTCGCTCCGACCAAGGATCCGAACGCGACCCAGGTCACCCACCGCGTCAAGAAGGACTGCTAGCACGTCGGTCCGGAAGGCTCCCGTGTTCAACCAGATCTCGGTCGTCGTTCCCGCGCATAACGAAGAGCGCTTCATTCGGCGCTGTCTCGAAAGCATCGTGGCTGCCGGAGCGCATCTGCCAGCGCCTCCCGAAATCGTCGTGGTTCTCAATCGCTGTACCGACGCTACCGAGGAAATCGCCCGCTCCTTCGGTGCCCGTTGCCTTGTCAACGACGAGCGCTGTCTGGCTGCGATTCGCAATACCGGCGTGCGCGCTGCGCGTGGCAACTTTGTCGTCACGATAGACGCCGACAGCTGGATGTCCGAGGGTGCCCTGGCCGAGATCGACGCGCGGCTTGCCAGAGGTGATGTGGTCGGGGGAGGCAGCTGGATCCGGCCGGAACGGGTGTCGCTCGGAATTCTCTGCTCGGTCCTGGTTGTGCTGCCCTACCTGCTGTGGTCCCTGGTTCGTCATCGCGTGTGCGCCGGCATGTTCTGGTTCACCAGGGCGCAATTCGATGCGATCGGCGGATTTGACGAGAGCCTTGTGTCGCTTGAGGATCTGGATTTCGCTGTCCGCCTAAAACGCCATGGCGCGCTGCAAGGCTTGCCGTTTCGCATGTTGCGCCACGCGCACATCACCACCTCGTGCAGAAAATTCGATGAATTCGGCGACTGGTACCTGGTGTGGAACCCGGGGCTCGTGCGCGCCCTTGCTTCGGGCAAGAGCCGCAGCGCCAGCGATCGTTACTATTACGACGTGCGCAGCTAGGACCCAGAACTCGCGCGAGTCTTGTTGAGCAGTTCCCTCAGGCCCGCCAGGCGTGATTGTGGGCTTAAGCCCGGAGTTGGATCCTCTGGCGCTGCGCTCGCCTCAATCTCAATTTCGTCGAGAAAACGGGAGCGCTCGCGCATCTCGAAGTCACGCGCACGCTTGCGCTTTTTGCACCACGAGATATGGAGACTGCGCTGCGCACGGGTGATGCCGACATACAGCAAGCGCCGTTCTTCCTCGAGACGCGCCGGGAGCGCGGTGGCCGGGTCATCGGCACTGCCCTTGTGGGGCAAAAGCCCCTCTTCGACTCCAACCAGCATGACATGCGGGAATTCAAGTCCCTTGGCTGCGTGCAGGGTGGACAGGCGTACGGCGTCCTGGTCTTCGCTTTTCTCATCGAGCATGCCGATCAGTGCGACTAGCTGGGTGAGTTCGGCGAGTGTCTTACCGTCCTGTTGTGCGCGCTGCTCGATCCAGCCGCAAAAGTCCTCAATGTTTTGCAGGCGATCGCGCGCCGCGCGCTGATCCTGACTATCCAGATACCAGGCCTCGAGTCCAATTGCTGACAGCATATCGCGTAAAACGATCCCGGCCGGCTCGCGTGCCGCGCGCCACTGCATTCGATTCACGAAAGTCGTGAACTGCTCAATGGGCTCGATGCGCCGTGCGTCGAGCTGCGCGGAAAAGCCCGACTCACAGGCAGCGGCAAACAGACTGAGGTGACGCTTGGCCGCGTACGCACCCAGTGCTTCAAGCGTGGCGCTGCCGATGCCGCGCTTGGGAGTCGTGATCGCACGGATGAACGCAGGATCATCGTCCTCATTGGCCAGCAGCCGCAGCCAGGCACACACATCCTTGATTTCGGCGCGCTCGAAAAACGACTGGCCGCCCGAGAGCACGTAGGGAATGCGCTCGCGCCGCAGCGCTTGTTCAAGCACGCGCGCCTGATGGTTGCCGCGGTACAGGACGGCATAGTCCGAATACTTGCCGCGACGCTCGAAGCGCAGGGCGGAAATTCGGATTGCGATCGAATCGGCCTCGTGGGCCTCGTCGTTCATGGCGGCAACAATGACGGGCTCGCCGGGTCCGAGTTCAGACCAGAGCTTTTTCTCGAACAGCTTCGGATTGTGCGCAATAAGCGCGTTGGCTGCCGCAAGAATCCGCCCTGAAGAGCGATAGTTCTGCTCGAGCTTGATCACCTTCAGGTTCGGATAGTCTCTCTGCAGCTGGGCGAGGTTCTCAAGGGTTGCGCCGCGCCAGCCGTAGATACCCTGGTCGTCGTCGCCGACCGCCGTGAACATCGCGCGCGGACCGGCGAGCAATTTCAGCAGGCGGTACTGGCAGGCGTTGGTGTCCTGAACTTCGTCGATGAGCAGATAGCGCAATCTCGATTGCCAGCGGTAGAGCACTTCCGGCATCTGTTCGAACAGCTCGACCGGCCGCACGATCAAATCGTCGAAGTCGAGCGCCTGGTAGGCCGCGAGCGTCGCATTGTAGTCGCGAAAAATGCGCGCAGCCCGACTGGTCGCATCGTCGGTACTACTGGCCTGCGCAGCCTCGCTCGTGACAAGGCCATTCTTCCAGAGGGAGATCTGATTCTGCAGCCGACGCACCAGGGCACGGTCGGTGGTTGCAGCCAGATCCTGGATGATGGCGTAGGCGTCATCCGAATCGAGGATCGAGAACTGCGGCTTGAGTCCTGCGTGCACGGCCTCTCGGCGCAGGATCGAGACGCCGAGCGCGTGAAACGTGCACACCGTCAAGCCGCGACTCGCTCCGTCCGGTAGCAGGGCGCTACAGCGGGCCTGCATCTCGCGCGCGGCCTTGTTGGTAAAGGTCAAAGCCGCGATGTTGTGCGCCTCGAGCCCGCACTCCTGGATCAGGCGGGCGATCTTGTGCGTTACCACCCGGGTCTTGCCGCTGCCGGCGCCGGCCAGAATCAGGCAGGGCCCGTCCTGGTAACGGACTGCTTCGCGCTGGCTGCTGTTGAGATCGTGGTGCTCGGACATGGACGGCCAAAGGGCGCGATTCTAGCACCCCGCCCAGGGGCTCATATGTCCAGGGGATCGACCTCGACGTGCCAGGCCAGACGCGAGTGAAGTGCGTGCAGCTGTGCCATCCACTGCGCGAGGAAGGCCTGCAGTGCCGGACGTGCCGATGATTCGATGAGCAGCTGCGCGCGCTCGAGATTGGCCAGGCGCATCAATGCCATCGGGACGGCGTCGTACACGGTAATGCCGAACTCCTCGGCGCGCGCCAGCGCGCAGCTACGCGCCTGCTCGAGAAAACCCAGCGCTTGTGCAAGGCTTGTCGCCTCGGCACGCAGCAGCGCGTGATGCGCGAAGGGGGGTAATCCGGCACCCTTACGCTCGGCGAGTTGCTGCTGTGCAAAGCGCTCGAAATCGTGCGCCACCAGGGCCGTGAACAGCTCATGATGGGGAAAACGCGTCTGGATCAGAACCTCGCCGGGTTTATCGGCGCGCCCGGCACGACCTGCTACCTGCATGAGATTTGCAAACAGGCGCTCACCGGCCCGGAAATCCTGCGAAAAAAGGGCCGTATCCGCGTCCACCACGCCAACCAGGGTCAGGTTACGGAAATCATGGCCCTTGGCGACCATCTGCGTGCCAACCAGGATGTCCACCTCGCCGGCGTGAACCGCCTCGAACATCGTCTGTGCGCTTCCCTGGCGCCGCGTGCTGTCGCGATCGATCCGCGCGAGGCGCGCCTGGGGAAACCAGTTCGCGAGCGTTTCTTCAACGCGCTGGGTACCGCGTCCCAGTGGGGCGAGGTCCTGGTTGCCGCATTCCGGACAGGCGCGTGGCACCCGCGCGCTCCAGCCGCAGTGGTGGCAGTGCATCAGTCCGTCGGGGCGATGAAATACGGCGTGGGCGCTGCAGCGTCTGCAGTCGCTTATCCAGGTGCACGCCGGACAGCTCAGTACGGGTGCGTAACCGCGCCGGTTCAGAAATACCAGGGATTGCTCGCCGCGTTCGAGCCGCGCCGCAATGGCGGTGCGCAGGGGCTCCGAAAATCCATGCTCAAGTTTGGCGCGGCGGGTATCGATCAGGCGGATTGCCGGCAGACGAGCGTCCTCCTGGGCGCGTTTGGCGAGCACCAGCTTGACATAGCGGCCGCGCAAAGCCTGAGACCATGACTCCAGCGAAGGCGTCGCCGAGCCGAGCACGATCGGAATCGCGGCTTGCTGTGCGCGCACCACTGCAAGGTCGCGTGCCGAATACCGCAGTCCTTCCTGTTGCTTGAAGGAAGGATCGTGCTCCTCGTCGACAATAATCAAGCCCAGACGCGGCAGCGAGGCGAGCACGGCCATGCGCGTTCCAAGCAGTATGTCCGCCTGTCCTTCGTGCGCGGCCAGCCAGTTAACGGCACGGGCACCATCGGCCATGCCGCTGTTGAGTATGGCCACGACCGCACTCGCAAAACGAGCTCGAAACACCTGCTCAAGTTGCGGTGTCAGATTGATTTCTGGTACCAGAACCAGCACCTGTCTGCCGCGCGCAAGCGCTGCCGCGATAGCCGCGAGGTATACCTCGGTCTTGCCGCTGCCGGTCACACCATGCAAGAGATAGGGGGCGAATCGGCCCTCATCTGTGACGACCGAGCAGATCACCTCGGCTGCGCTTGCCTGCTCGGCGCTCAATATCGGAGCCGGTTCACCGGCGCATGCTTCACCCGGCAGGAGCGCCTTGAGCTTTTTTTGAAGACCTGTCATCGAACGCGAGCGGTAGGCGCCTTCGCTCAGCCGATATCCACTCGGCCGTCGCAGCAGGCTGGGAAGAGCCGGCAAGGCAACCTCGCCGAGGGGGCGCTGATAGTACTGCGCAGCAAAGCGAACCAGTTGGAACCAGGCGGGCGACAGGGCACTGACATCATCGAGCAGCGCGACGATGGGACGGATGCGCTCCTCGGCAAGACTGCTCTGCTGAACCTCGGCGACGACGAGCCCAACGAGCTCGCGTCGACCCCAGGGAACGATCACGCGCTGCCCCGGACTCGCAACGATGGACGTGCGGTAATCGAATGTGAGATCAGCCGGCTCCACGGCATCCAGATGCGCCGCGCGCGGCACGTCCAGCGCGATGCGCACGATCGCTTCGCGTTCCTTTTTTGGGGGCAGTTGTCCACTCAAAATGCGAGCCTAAGTCTTTGTAGCGCTTGAGCTTTCCAGCTGTGCACAGATGCTGTGGATAACTTTGTGAAAAGGTCGCCCACGGATGCGCTAAATGCCCGTGCCATAAGGACTTTTGTCAAAATGCCGAAACAATGAGCAAATTATTTATTTATATAAATCATTGGCTTATGACGATTCTGCGTTTTTCCTGTAATTTAGCCTTGCGGGGCTAAACGGCACCCCAGATTTGTGCATAAGTCAACTCGCGGCCCAAACGGCATGGCGCGTTGGGTGCGCCGCAACAAGCCTTATTCCATGCGGTTTCCGGGCCGATTTTTGGGCAAAACCCGCATCAGGTCAGGACTTCGCGAGATCCGCACTGTAGGCATGCACGGTATCGACGAGAATCTTGACCGCGTCGGGCGGCGTAAATTGCGATATTCCATGCCCGAGATTAAAGACGTGGCCAGCAATTGCCTGCCTGCCGTGCCGTCCATCTGAGTAGCTGTCGATCACCTCACGCGCGGCCTTGCTGATTGCAGCTTCGTTGGCAAACAGGATCACCGGATCGAGATTACCCTGCAATGCGCACTGTGCACCGATCCGGCGCCGCGCCGCGCCAAGATTGACCGTCCAGTCAAGGCCCACGCCACTTGCCCCGCTGTCGGCCAATTGCTCCATCCACTGGCCGCCCCCTTTGGTGAATACGATCGACGGAATTTCTTCGCCAGCATGCTCCGTCTTTAAGTGGGCAAATACTTCGCGGATATAGCGCAGCGAAAATTCCTGAAATGCGCCGTCGGCCAGCGCACCACCCCAGGTATCAAAAACCATGACGGCCTGCGCGCCCGCTTCGATCTGCGCGTTCAGATAGGTCGAAACTGCACGGGCATTGACCGAGAGCACACGATGAATGAGATCGGGCCGCTCATAGAGCATGGTTTTGACGGTACGGAAGTCACTTGAACCACCCCCTTCGACCATATAGCAGGCAAGGGTCCATGGACTTCCGGAAAAGCCAATCAGCGGCACGCGACCGTCAAGCGCGCGGCGAATCTCGCCGACCGCATCAAAGACATAGCCAAGATCGGCAAGATCCGGCTCGCGCAGCGCCAAAATATCGCCTTCGTTGCGCAAGGGGCGCTCAAAGCGCGGGCCTTCACCCTCGACGAAATCCAGTCCGAGTCCCATCGCATCGGGAACCGTGAGGATGTCCGAGAACAGGATTGCCGCGTCCAGCTCGTAGCGAGCTAGCGGCTGCAAGCTCACCTCGGTAGCAAATGCCGGATTCTTGGCAAGTCCGAGAAACGAGCCGGCGCGCTTGCGGGTGGCACAGTATTCCGGGAGATAACGCCCCGCCTGGCGCATTAGCCAGACCGGGGTGTACTCGGTGGGTTCGCGCCGCAAGGCGCGCAGAAAGATATCGTTCTTGAGCAAGAGTAGCCCGTCAAGCGCCTGTGCAGTCAATGGCGCATTGTACCGGGTGGCCGCCCGCCCACCGGGCGGCGCGCTTCGCTCAGATCGCCTGACTCACCAGCCTCGGCTCGCGTGCAAGCCACAGGATGCGTGCGGCGCGTCCCGCAAAGGCGCCACTGGCAATGCCGCTGGCAGCGGCCATCGCCGGGCCAAACCAGTCAAGCCTTGCCAGATCGGGGTTTTTCGCGAGCGCCACTTCACTGACATAGCGCACGAGGAATATCCCCAGTATCAGGACCAGAGGCACGAAACTGCCCGCGACTGCGATGCGCCCCTCGGTGCGCCGCACGCTTGACGGGGCAAGGCTCGGCCACGCCAGAAGGACACCCAGGCAAAAGGCGCCCAGCCACGCCCCGAGCACCTGTCCACTCGGATCATAGCGTGCGATCAAGCCCTGCAAACCGAAGGCAAGCAGGATTGCCGGCATGACGATGAAGGTCCCGGGACGAGCCTCGCGCGGCCGCGCCATGACCAGGCCGCGCGCTACCAGAAGGGCCAGCAGGCCCCAGACCCACAGCGGGGTGTGCGTTACGATTTCGACTAGCATGGCGCCCTCCAGAATGTTGAACTGGAGCCAAGCATAGGGCGCCTAGCGTGCATTGCACCAAGCCTGCGACCAACACCGCATTTAGCGGCGCAAAGCGCGTCAAATTACGCGCAAAGAGTGGCTATTCCTCGAGCTCGGTGGACTGAACCTCGGCAAGCGTGCGCAGCTGGAAGCGGCCATCGTCGCGAAATAGCCAGGTCTCATAGAACTCGTTGCCGCCCGGACGTGACATGGCGCGGCTGGGTGTCGGTAATGGCGCCGAATCACGCACGCTCTTGATGGCGCGCTGTTCGAGATCGGTATAGCCGTTCGACCGCACCACGCTGACGTGCACCGGGTTGCCGAGCTGATCCACACGGATCGAGAGAACCACAACCGAACGCAGGATGGCCGGCGGCGCTCCTTCATATAGCAACTGCGCATTGGTGCGCGAAATATGCAGCGCGATATCGCGCTTGTAGCCGTCCAGGGTCGTGGCGCGCGATTGCGTGGCGGTGGCGATGTTGGGAGCGACCATGGCGGCAACGGGTGCAGGTGGCGGGGCGAAGCTTGGTGGCGGTGGGGGTGGCGGTGCAGCGCACGCCGCACAAAGCAGAGCGCTACAGGCACACAGCACGGCAGGTAGGCTCGCGCACGTGAGGCTGGCGCGGCCCGTTCTTTGCATCGCACTCATGGTCGTCTCCTCGGCGAGGGCTTGCCCGTACCGGGAAGCCCGGGACATGGCCGCAGCGCAACAAAAAATTAGGGCAGCCTAAGCTGCCCTATTAAGTCTATTGAAGCGGCGCCCGCGAGGGGTTACTTCATTGTTACTTTCGTAACTTTCGTATCGCGGCCAGTTGCGCCAGTGCCACAACCCACTCGGCCTGCACTTTTGCGAAGTCGATGCTGCCCTCCTTGTTGGCCATCGCCTCCTCGGCGCGGCGCTTGGCCTCTTCGGCCTTGGCTTCGTCCAGGTCGTGACCGCGGATCGCGGTATCGGCGAGCACCGTCACCGTGTTCGGCTGAACCTCCAGAATACCGCCCGCGACGAACACGAACTCTTCGTCGACCTGATTCGGCACGCGAATGCGCACCGCGCCGGGCCGGATGCGCGTAATCAGCGGGGCGTGCCGCGGCATGATGCCCAGCTCGCCCTGCTCTCCGGGAAGCGCGACGAACTCTGCCTCTCCCGAGAAGATGAGCTCTTCGGCGCTCACGACATCAACATGCATGGTTGACATAATTTCCTCTGTTTGCCTGGGCGCGGGCAGGACCCGTACGCCACGCCGGTGCGCTTACTTGAGCGTCTTGGCCTTTTCGATGGCCTCGTCGATCGTGCCAACCATATAAAAGGCCTGCTCAGGCAGATGGTCCAGTTCGCCCGAGACGATCATCTTGAAGCCACGAATCGTTTCCTTCAGCGGAACATACTTGCCGGGACTGCCGGTGAAGGTTTCCGCCACGTGGAAAGGCTGCGACAAAAAGCGCTGGATCTTGCGTGCGCGCGCCACGGCCAGCTTGTCTTCGGGCGCCAATTCGTCCATGCCCAGGATGGCGATAATGTCGCGCAGTTCCTTGTAGCGCTGCAGCGTGCCCTGCACGGCGCGCGCGGTGTTGTAGTGGTCTTCGCCAACGACCAGGGGCGAGAGCTGGCGCGAGGTTGAATCGAGCGGATCCACCGCGGGGTAGATACCCAGTGCGGCGATATCGCGCGACAGCACAACGGTCGAGTCCAGGTGGGCGAAGGTGGTCGCCGGTGACGGGTCGGTCAAGTCATCGGCCGGAACATAGACGGCCTGAATGGAGGTGATCGATCCGGTCTTGGTCGAGGTGATGCGCTCCTGCAGGCGACCCATTTCTTCGGCGAGCGTCGGCTGATAGCCGACCGCGCTCGGCATGCGGCCAAGCAGCGCGGATACTTCGGTACCGGCGAGCGTAAAGCGGTAGATGTTGTCCACGAACAGCAGAACGTCGCGGCCTTCGTCGCGAAAACCTTCGGCAATCGTCAGGCCGGTGAGCGCTACGCGCAGGCGATTGCCCGGCGGTTCGTTCATCTGGCCATAGACCATCGCGACCTTGTCGAGAACGTTCGAGTCCTTCATCTCGTGGTAGAAGTCATTGCCTTCACGGGTACGCTCACCGACGCCGGCAAACACCGACAGGCCCGAGTGCTCCTTGGCGATGTTGTTGATCAGCTCCATCATGTTCACGGTCTTGCCGACACCGGCGCCACCGAACAGGCCGATCTTGCCGCCCTTGGCAAACGGACACACCAGGTCGATAACCTTGATCCCGGTTTCGAGCAGTTCCTGGGAAGGGGACAGTTCGTCGTAGGCCGGAGCCTTGGCGTGAATCGATGCACGCTCCTCGGTGCCGATCGGACCGGCGTCGTCGATCGGATTGCCGAGCACGTCCATGATCCGGCCAAGCGTTGCCTTGCCAACCGGCACGGCGATCGGCGCACCGGTGTTAGTCACCTTGCTGCCGCGGCGCAGACCATCCGAAGAGCCCAGAGCAATCGTCCGGACGACACCGTCGCCAAGCTGCTGCTGCACCTCAAGAGTCAGCGCCGAGCCTGGCATTTTCAGTGCGTCATAGATCTTGGGAATGCTCTCGCGCGGAAACTCAACGTCGACCACGGCCCCGATACACTGAACGATTTTGCCTTCAACCATCTTGGTTCCTTCTGCCGTCGACCGCATCCGGTCTTGGGCGCTAGCTTAGTGGGTATTAATGCGTCTCAGACTGCCGCTGCACCGCCGACAATCTCGGACAATTCCTTGGTAATCGCTGCCTGGCGCGTCTTGTTGTAGACGAGCTTGAGTTCGCTGATGACATTGCCGGCGTTGTCGGTGGCGGACTTCATTGCCACCATGCGCGCCGACTGTTCGGAAGCCATATTCTCGGTAAGCGCCTGATAGACCAGTCCCTCTACATAACGAGTCATCAGGTCGTCGATGACGCTCTTGGCGTCCGGCTCATAGATATAGTCCCAGCCATGCGCCTTCTTTTCCTCGGCGCTCTGCTTGAGCAGATCCTGGGGCAGCGGCAGGAGTTGCTCGACCACAGGTTCCTGGCGCATGGTATTTATGAAGCGCGTGTAACAGAGATACACAGCGGTGAGCCGTCCTGCGTTGTACTCATCAAGCAGGGCTTTGACCGGCCCGATCAGCTTGTCCAGGTGCGGCGTGTCGCCCAGGTGTACGGCATTGGCCAGAACCTTGACACCGACACGCGACATGAAGCCCAGGCCCTTGGTGCCAATCGCGACCGCCTCAGCCGTTACCGAATTGCGATCGAGTTCGCGCATCTTGTTGGTGACCTGACGCAGCACGTTGGTATTCAAGCCGCCACACAGGCCCTTGTCGGTCGTGACCACGATGTAACCGGCCACCTTGGCTTGTGCGTGTTCCTGAAGGAAGGGATGGACGTATTCGGGATTGGCCGATGACAGGTGGGCCGCGATATTGCGGATCTTGTCGGCATAGGGACGCGCAGCGCGCATGCGCTCCTGCGCCTTGCGCATCTTCGAAGCCGCGACCATTTCCATGGCCTTGGTTATCTTCTTGGTATTCTCTACGCTCTTGATCTTGCCGCGTATCTCTTTGCCTGCTGCCATCTTAGCTGTACTCCAGTCAGATCAGCGCGTGGCTTAGAACGAGCCCGACTTCTTGAACTCGTTAATCGCCGCAGTCAGCTCGGCCTCCGAATCCTTGTCGAGCTGCTTGCTGTCGTTCATCTTCGCCAGCAGCGCTGCGCACGAACTCTTGAGGTGCTGATGCAGGCCTGCTTCGAACGCGAGCACGCGCTTGACATCGACGTCATCGAGGTAACCCTTGTTGACCGCGAACAGCGACGCTGCCATCAGTCCGATCGACAGCGGGCTGTACTGATTCTGCTTTAACAGTTCGGTCACGCGCGCACCGCGATCGAGCTGCTTGCGGGTCGCATCATCCAGATCCGAGGCAAACTGCGCGAATGCCGCCAGTTCACGGTACTGCGCCAGGTCCGTACGGATACCACCAGACAGACCCTTGATGAGTTTGGTCTGGGCCGCGCCACCGACGCGTGACACCGAGATGCCGGCGTTAATCGCAGGACGGATACCGGCGTTAAACAGGCTCGTCTCCAGGAAGATCTGGCCGTCGGTGATTGAAATGACGTTGGTCGGGACGAAGGCCGAGACGTCGCCGGCCTGGGTTTCGATGATCGGCAGAGCAGTCAGCGATCCGGTCTTGCCCTTGACTGCACCCTTGGTAAATTTCTCGACATAGTCGGCATTGACCCGCGCGGCGCGTTCGAGCAGGCGCGAGTGCAGATAGAACACGTCGCCCGGATAGGCTTCGCGGCCCGGAGGACGACGCAGCAGCAGGGACACCTGGCGATACGCCACGGCCTGCTTGGACAGATCGTCGTACACGATCAGCGCGTCTTCACCCCGATCGCGGAAATATTCGCCCATCGTGCAGCCCGAGTAGGCGGCGATGTATTGCAGGGCCGCTGATTCGGACGCCGATGCGGCTACGACGATGGTATAGGCCATTGCGCCAGCTTCTTCAAGCGCGCGCACTACGTTCTTGATCGACGACGCCTTCTGACCGATGGCGACGTAGATACAGGTCATGTTCTGACCCTTCTGATTGATGATCGCGTCCAGCGCCACCGCGGTCTTGCCGGTCTGACGATCGCCGATGATCAGCTCGCGCTGACCACGTCCAACCGGGACCATCGAGTCGATTGACTTCAGGCCGGACTGCATGGGTTGTGACACCGACTGGCGCGCAATCACGCCTGGCGCGATCTTCTCGATGGCATCCGTCAGCTTGGTGTTCACGGGGCCCTTGCCGTCGATCGGCTGGCCCAGCGCGTTGACCACGCGGCCGATGAGCTCCGGGCCGACCGGCACTTCGAGGATGCGCCCGGTGCACTTGACCGTATCGCCTTCAGAGATGCTTTCGTATTCGCCGAGAATAACGGCGCCTACCGAGTCCCGCTCAAGGTTCAGGGCAAGACCGAAGACCTTTCCCGGAAACTCCAGCATTTCGCCTTGCATCGCCTCGGACAGGCCGTGGATGCGCACGATACCGTCGGTAACCGACACGACGGTCCCCTCGGTATGCACGTTGGCCGCGGCACCCAGGCCCTGGATGCGGGTTTTGATCAGTTCACTGATTTCAGAAGGATTCAGCTGCATCTTGAACTCCAAGTAATTTGCTTCGCCGCGCAACCGCCCCGGGGCGTTTGCGCGTTCATCACGCCACTAGCGCTGCGCGCATCTCTTCCAGGCGCGCACGCACCGAATAATCGAGTACTTCGTCACCCACCACGACGCGCACGCCACCAATGAGGTTCGAGTCGACCGTCAAGACAGGACGCAGCCGAACCTTGAATTTCTTTTCCAGGCGCGTCGCGAGTTCTGCCAGTTCCTTGTCCCCCATGGGGAACGCGGAGTAGACGTGGGCATCCGCGCTACCGTCATGCTGATTCTTGAGGAGCTGGAACTGTTCCGAGATCTCGGGCAAGACCAGCATGCGCCGATTGTCAATGAGCGTTCTCAGCAAATTCTGCGCATCGCTCGTCAGGGGAGTCTTCAGCAGTGCCTCGAAGATCGTGAAGACCTGCTCGTGGGTCACCTTGGGGTTCCCGATGAGCGCCTTCACGTCAGCCTCACCGACCAGCTGCGCGAGCGACTCGAGCAGCTGCGCCCAGGCATTCACGTCACCCTTGGCAGCGACCCGGTAGACCGCTTCGGCGTAGGGTCGCGCAATGGTCGAATTCTCAGCCATGGTCCGCCTACAATTCCGTTGCCAGGTTCTTCAGGATGTCGCCGTGCGCCTTGGCGTCCACCTCGCGACCGAGGATCTTCTCTGCCCCGGCAACCGCGAGCGCGGCGACCTGCCCGCGCAGGCTGGCCTTGGCACGCTCGACTTCCTGGTCGATCTCCGACTTCGCGGAAGCCAGGATGCGATCATTCTCGGCACGCGCAGTAGCGCGCGCCTCCTCGATGATGCTGCTGGCGCGCTGTTCGCTCTTGGCGATGATCTCAGCAGCCTGCTGGCGTGCGTGCTGCAATTCCTCGCCCGACTTTTGCGCGGCTTGCGAGAGCTCGATCTTGGCACGGTCGGCCGCAGCAAGACCTTCGGCAATCTTCGCCGCTCTCTCATCGAGGGTATTGCGCAGCATCGGCCAGACATACTTCATCGTAATGAAGATGAAAAGCAGAAACCAGATCGCCTGGCCTATCAGAGTAGCGCCTATATTCACGCCGACCTCCTAGTTAGTTGACCGAAAACGATTAGCCCTTGATTACGGCAATGAAGGGATTTGCGAACAGCAGGAACAGGGCGATACCCACGCCGATCATCGTGACCGCGTCGAGCAGACCGGCAACGATGAACATCTTGACTTGCAGCGTCGGGATCATTTCGGGCTGGCGAGCCGAGCCCTCGAGAAAGCGGCCACCGAGGATACCGAAGCCGATAGCCGTACCGAGCGCACCGGCACCGATCAGGATTGCCACGGCGATGGCAGTGTTACCCAGCAGTACCGACAATGCTTGTTCCATTTTCTTCTCCTTCGAGCGGATTTAAATCAAAAAGTTGAAAGCGTTATTAAATCTAGCGGACGCACCGGATCAGTGAGACTCGCTGGCCATCGACATGTAGACGATCGTCAGCATCATGAAGACGAAGGCCTGCAAAGTAATAATCAGGATGTGGAACAGCGCCCACGCCAGAGACAGGGGGAACAGCCAGAAGCCCGGCAAGGCGAGCAGGATGAACACCATTTCGCCGGCGTACATATTTCCGAACAGACGCAGCGCCAGCGAGATCGGCTTGGCCACGTCTTCGATGATTCGGAAAATGAGATTCAGGGGAAACAGCCAGGGCCCAAAGGGCACGGTCAATGCCTCTTTGGCCAGACCGAGGACGCCCTTGTAGCGCACGTTAAAAAACATCATCAGTGCGAACACGCTGAGCGACATCCCGAAAGTCAGATTCGGATCAGTCGTCGGTACAAACTTGAAGTGTTCGACGCCCGCCGCGTGGGCCGCCTGGGGCAGAAAATCGACCGGGAGCAGGTCGATGGCATTCATCAGGAAAACCCAGACGGCGATGGTTATCGCCAGCGGCGTGACCAGCTTGCTGTCACCGTGATAGGTGTCGCGCACCTGGGAATCGATTCCGCCAAGGATGTATTCGAAGAGTCCCTGCAACCTTCCGGGCACGCCACTGCTTGCGTGTCTGGCCAGAAGGACCATGCCGCCAAAAGCGATCAGACCGATTAGGCCGGAGATGATCAGTGTATCGATGTGCCAGGTCCAAAATCCTGAACCCACCGAGTTATTCGTCAGGTGGTGGACGATGTATTCGCCGGAAGTGATTGAACCCTTGGGTGCCATCTTCGTTCTTGACCGTCTTTAGCTATCCAACAAAAGCGCGGCGAAATAGGTCGCCAGCGCGGCGCAATACGTTGCAAACATCCACAG
Organism: Mycobacteriaceae bacterium; assembly: GCA_903970145.1. Taxonomy (GTDB): domain Bacteria; phylum Pseudomonadota; class Gammaproteobacteria; order Burkholderiales; family Burkholderiaceae_D; genus CAJCHO01. The sequence continues at coordinate 52,084 of CAJCHO010000051.1, forward strand.
CACCGCCACGTCCCTGAAGAAGCGGAACGTGACGCCAAACAGGATCAGGGTCGCGGCGACCTTGAAGCCCTCCGCACGATACTGGGCGAGCAGCAAGCGCCTGGGGTCATCACTAGCCGTGGCGAGCATCCGACTGGCGTAGACGATGGCCGGAATAAAGGCGATGGCACCACCGATGCCGGCCGAAGCCGCCGCAATCCATCCCTTGGACACTAGGAGCACCGTGGCCGACACCAGCGCCACAGCGACCTGCATCCCTATTATTCTAGCCAGCCGCCCGAGACGGCCCCTACTGACGACGTGGCCACTCACCTGAGAACCCCGACCGCAAAACCTTTGAATTATAGCTGAGTCGACATAAGCGGGTCAAGAAATGGTGCGCCGCGCAAGGGGCCGGCGGAGGCTCCCTCGCCCCTGCAAGTGCTTCTACCTAAGGCGGTCAAGTGCTGCAGTTGGCGGCCCGATTTGCGCGCTGCGCAAGAGAGCAAATGCAAATGGCTTCGGACGCGATCGTTTGAATCGCAACGGCGCAATGCACGGCACAAATGCTAAAGTCTGTCCTCCGAGTAGATGTGTCAGGAGCGAGAAGAAATGGCCAGTTCGAGCGTTGCAGAGAGCGATTTTGCCATCCGCTGGCCAGAGCCCCCTGCGCTCAAATTCGCCGAGACGCCCGCGGGCGCGGTCCCCTGCGAGATCGAATTCCGCAACGGTACCAAGGAAGGCGGACAGCTCTTGCACTTCACCGGTCGCCAGGACTACCTGATATTTCGTCCCCAGTCGCTTGACGGTCCGACCAAGGGACAGGTGACCGTCAAGCTCGATAAGATCAAGCAGGTTCGCCTGACCCGTCCGATGCCGGTAATGGGTTCCTCGGGCACGCTCACCGAAATCGGCGAGACCGAGGTCCAGGTCTACAACGTCGAATTCACGGACGGTGAGATTACCTCGGGCGAGACCTCCGGCTACGTACGCCTGCCGGCGGGCCTATTTCTGTATTTTCAGCAGCCGCAGAGCAGCATCGCACGGGTGTTCGTTCCCGAGGATGCGATTGCCTATTGCCAGATCGGTGACCCGATCGGCAAATTGCTGGTCGAGGAAAACGTCGTCAGTGAAGAGCAGCTCAAGGTCGCCGTCGAGAAGCAGCAGTCGATGCGCAAGCTCGTTCTGGGTGACTACCTGATCGAGCAGGGCTATATCACCCAGGCCCAGCTCGATAGCGCCCTAAAATTCCAGAAACAGAATCCGAATCTGCGCCTGGGCGAAGCCCTGATCGAGATGGGCGTACTGTCCGCCGAGGCCCTGCAGGACGCGCTCGAGCGTCAGCGCGCCAATCGCGGCCGGCCGCTCGGACAGATCCTGGTTGACATGGGTGCCCTCGATTCCCAGACCCTAAAGAAGGTCCACGCCAAGCACCTCGGCCTGCCATTCGTTAGTCTCGCCAATGCGCGCATTGATCACGACGCCCTCAAGCTGGTACCGGCGGCGCTGGCCCATCGCCTCGGTGTACTCGCGCTCGCCATCGAAGACGGCGCCCTGATCGTGGCCATGTCAGCGCAGCCCGATTCGGAGACACTGGCCGAACTCAGCGGCCACGCGCGCATGCGCATCCTGCCGGTAATCGCCTCAGGTCCCGAGATACGCGCCAAGCAGGTCGAGTTCTATGGCGAAGCGTCGCTGCAGGACGAACCGATTGCCGATCCTTCTGCAATCCGATTTGCCGATAGCTCGATCGAGCTCGATCAGAGCGAACCCGGTCTCATCGAGACGATTCTCGCGGGCGAGCGTCCCCATGAGATCGTCGACCAGATCAACGCCAATTCCGATGCCGTCCTCGTAGGCGTGGTCAACCGCCTGCTCGATGCCGCCTTGAAGAGTGGCACCCTCGAGGTCGGCGTCGAGACCAGCGGCTCGACCCGTCGCACCCTGATACGCTTCGAGAAGGGCGGCTCCTAGGCCTGCACGCCGCACCAGGCGCGGTGTGCCTTCAGCGTTTGCCAATGCGGGCTATCAGTCCATCGAGTTCGTCCAGACTCGCGAAATCGATGATCACCTGACCGCCCTTGGCACGAGTCTTGATCGACACGCGCGTGGCGAGATTGTCCGAGAGTTCTTCCTCAAGGCGCACCAGATCGCGGGAACGCTGCTTGGCCTTTGGAGAGGGCTTGAGCGAAAACTCGCGGGAGACACGGGTAACAAGCTTTTCGGCTTCGCGCACCGAGAGCCGGCGCGCCACGATCTGATGGGCGAGCGTGATCTGGCTGGCCGCGTCGACCGCGAGGAGGGCGCGTGCGTGACCCATGTCCAGATCGCCAGCCATCAGCAGATCCTGGACCGGCTTAGCCAGGTTGAGTAAGCGCAGCAGGTTGGAGGTCGCACTGCGCGAACGGCCGATCGCCTGCGCCGCGAGTTCGTGGGTGAGGCCAAATTCGTCCAGCAGACGCTGCACGCCCTGGGCCTCCTCCAGCGCGTTGAGATCCTCGCGCTGAATGTTTTCGATGAGCGCCATCACCGCGGCGCGCTCGTCGGGAACATCGCGCACCAGCACAGGAACTTCCGTGAGACCCGCGAGCTGTGCCGCGCGCGCGCGGCGCTCGCCGGCGATGATTTCGTAGCGCTCGTCGCCAAGCGCGCGCACGAGGATCGGTTGCATCAGGCCCTGACTGCGAATCGACTCGGCGAGCTCGTTCAATGCCCCCTCGTCCATGCGCGTGCGCGGTTGGTACTTCCCCGGCACCAGCGCCGTCAGGGGAAGGAGCGCCTGGGTATGGTCGCGATCGACAGGCTTGTGGCTCGGCGCGGTTTCACCGAGCAACACTTCGAGACCTCGTCCGAGGCCTTTTTTCTTGATCATGGGGCGGTCTTGATACTGTTTGCGGATTGGGAAAGGGCACTGGCACGCTTGAAACGCTCGACCATCTCGCGTGCGAAAGCGAGATAGGCCTGGGCTCCCTTGCTGGCGCGATCGAATACCAGGCCCGGCATGCCGTAACTGGGTGCTTCGGCCAGGCGCACGTTGCGCGGCACGATAGTCTTGAAAACCTTGTCGCCGAAATGCGACTCGAGCTGGCCTGACACCTGTTGCGCAAGCGTCGAGCGCGGATCGAACATGACGCGCAACAGGCCAATGATCTCCAGATCGCCATTGAGGTTGCGATGGACCTGCTTGATGGTGTTGACCAGATCCGAGAGGCCCTCCAGTGCGTAGTACTCGCACTGCATCGGAATGATCACGCCGTGTGCCGCGCACAGACCGTTCAGGGTCAGCAGCGAGAGAGCCGGCGGACAATCGATCAGGATGAAGTCATAGTCGCCGTGGTGCGGCGTGAGCGCCGTCTTGAGGCGCCGTTCGCGCTCCGGCAACTCGACCATCTCGATTTCTGCACCGGCCAGTTCGCGATTGGCAGGCAGCACGTCATAGAGTCCCGAGTCGGAATGCTGGCGTGCCAGTTCAAGCGTGCCAAGGCCGAGCAATACCTGATAGATGCTGGTCGTTAGCGCACGCTTGTCCACGCCGCTTCCCATGGTCGCATTTCCCTGCGGATCCAGATCGACCAGAAGTACCCGCTCGCCATTGGCGGCCAGCGCCGCGGCCAGATTGACCGTAGTAGTCGTCTTGCCGACGCCGCCCTTCTGGTTTGCGACTGCGAAAATTTTTGCCATGAAGTGATTCGTTGCGACTTTCAGTGGGATGGCGTGCCCGACGGGGCTGAGCGGCTCAGCACGACGGCACATCTATTTGTCGATACTTGCGGTACTTTTAGACTGGCGACCCGCTCGACGCGCCAGGGTGGGGGCAATTCTTCGATCTCGGCGTCGATGTCGTTGGCCTTCATGGCGACCAGTCGCCCGCCTTGCCCGACGATACCACCGGCAAGGCCAGCGAACTTCGAAAGACTGGCAAAAGCGCGCGAGATTGCCGTGTCGAAACGAGTTTGTCCGGCGAGGTCCTCGATGCGCCCATGAATGGCATCGATCGACAGCCCAAGGCTTGACTTGACCTGGTTCAGGAAGGCCACCTTTTTTTGCACCGCATCGATAAGCGTAACGCGCGGCCCCGCCAATGCAATCGCAATCGGAATACCGGGTAATCCGGCACCGCTGCCCACGTCTATCAGGCTGGCCGGCCCAAGCTCGCGCACCAGCGGGACGACCGCAAGCGAATCCAGCAGATGGCCGTCAAGCATGGCCTCAGGAGTGCGCAATGCGGTCAGGTTGTAGACGGAATTCCACTTCAGAAGCAATTCCAGGTAGTCGAGCAACTGTTGGTGCTGGGTGTCGCTTAAGGACAGGCCGAGCTCCGCCGTGCCCGCAACCAACCTCTCGGTGATCTGGACGCGCTGTTGGGCAGATTGCGCCGCTCGCACTAGGCAACGCGACGCGCGACCGCCCGCGTAGTGCGCCCCTGCTTTTTCTTCAGGTGCACCAGGAGCAGCGAAATCGCGGCCGGTGTCACGCCCGAGACGCGCGCCGCCTGACCTAGGGTCTGGGGACGCTGGCTGCCAAGCTTTTGCGCAACCTCGATCGACAGGCCACGCACCTCGGCATAGTCGAGGTCCGCAGGCAGGGCGAGGTTTTCGTAGTGTTCCTGTCTTTGGACTTCCAGCTCCTGGCGCGCAATGTAGCCTGCGTACTTGATCTGGATCTCAACCTGCTCGGCAGCGGCGGCGTCCTCGATAGCAGGACCGCCAAGTTCCGCCCCGCAGGCGTCGCGTAGGGAAGTCAGCGCGGCATAGCCGACTTCAGGGCGGCGCAGCAGTTCGGCGAGCGTATAGTCTTTCTCAAGCTCCTGGCCAAAGACCCGCCGCGCTTCTTCCTGCTCAATTCGGCGCGGATTGACCCAGGTGCTGCGCAGGCGTTCTGTTTCACGTGAAACCAGGTCACGCTTGCGAGCAAAAGCGGACCAGCGCGCGTCGTCCACGCAGCCCAGTTCACGGCCGATCTCGGTGAGGCGCCAGTCGGCGTTGTCCTCGCGCAGCGACAGGCGATACTCGGCCCGGCTCGTAAACATCCGGTAGGGTTCGGAGACTCCACGGGTCACCAGATCGTCCACCAGCACGCCAAGGTAGGCCTGATCGCGGCCGGGACACCAGGCCTTCAGTCCCAAGGTCGCGCGCGCCGCATTCAAGCCGGCCAAAAGCCCCTGTGCCGCAGCCTCCTCATAGCCGGTCGTGCCGTTGATCTGGCCGGCAAAATAGAGCCCGGATATGGCCTTGAGCTCAAGCGAAGACTTCAATGCGCGCGGATCAAAGTAGTCGTATTCGATCGCGTAGCCGGGCCGCAGCACGTGAGCATCTTCCAGACCGCGAATGCTGTGCACGAGTTCCAGCTGGACATCGAAAGGCAGGCTCGTCGAGATGCCGTTGGGATAGAACTCATGGGTGTCCAGGCCCTCCGGCTCAAGGAAAATCTGGTGTTCCTCCTTGGCCGCGAAGCGATGAATCTTGTCCTCGATGCTCGGACAATAGCGCGGGCCCACCCCCTCGATCACCCCGGTATACATCGGTGAGCGGTCGAGTCCGGCGCGAACGATTTCGTGCGTGCGGGCATTGGTATGGGTAATCCAGCAGGGAAGCTGGCGCGGGTGCATGGCCTCGTTACCCAGATAGGAGAACACTGGCACCGGAGCTCGATCGCCCGGCTGCTCCTCCATGACCGAGAAATTGATGCTGCGACCGTCCAGTCGCGGCGGCGTCCCGGTCTTTAGTCGACCCTGGGCAAGCGCCAGTTCGCGCAGACGCGCTGCCAGCGATATCGACGCCGGATCGCCGGCGCGGCCGGCCGCGTAATGCTCGAGGCCCACATGCACCTTGCCGTTCAGAAAGGTCCCGGCCGTAAGCACCACGGCGCGGGCACTAAAGCGCAGTCCGATCTGGGTTAGCACTCCGGCGACGCGGGTCGTGCCCGCTTCGTTGACCAGTATCAGGTCGTCAACCGCCTGCTGGAAAAGCGACAGATTGGGCTGATTCTCCAGACGTCGCCGCATCGCGGAACGATAGAGCACCCGATCTGCCTGGGCACGGGTGGCGCGTACGGCCGGCCCCTTGCTCGAATTGAGGATGCGAAACTGGATACCGGCTTCGTCGGTCGCGAGCGCCATCGCCCCGCCAAGGGCATCGATTTCCTTGACGAGGTGACCCTTGCCGATGCCGCCGATCGAGGGATTGCATGACATCTGCCCCAGCGTCTCGATGCTGTGGGTCACAAGCAGGGTGCTCTGGCCCAGCCGTGCACTGGCGAGGGCGGCCTCGGCACCGGCGTGACCACCGCCGATGACAATCACATCGAAGTCGCGAGAGAACTGCATGACTAAATCCGCCGAAATGGTGCTTTTGCCGTGAAAACGGCGAGCGCCAGATTATGACCGAAATCATGTCCTGTCGCGTGTCGTGGCAGGGCGCCCGGGGATTCTTGTGGAGCTTGGCGAGATTTTGTCGGGATAAGCGCAACAGCCGGCGATCCGCCGGGCTCGTGTTTCACGTGAAACAGGCTCAATGCGGCCAGAAGGCGTCGTAGCTCGTGCGTGCGATCAAAAGGACCACCACCACGAGAAAGAGCTTACGCACGAAGACACTGCCGTGCCGGATCGCAAAGTGGCTTCCCACGAGGGAGCCCGCCACATTGAAGACCGCCATCGACAGCCCGAGCCAGACAATCAGGTGCCCGGAGAAGGAAAACCATATCAGCGCGGCGATATTGCAGGCTACGTTGACCAGCTTGGCACAAGCAGACGCCGCCAGAAAATCGAAGCCGAAAAAGCGCACGTACAGGAAAATCAGGAAACTCCCCGTACCGGGCCCGAAGAATCCGTCGTAAAAGCCGATTGCGGCCCCAACAGCGAGCGCGGCCAAAAGTGCCCTGACGTCAGCCGGCCGCGGAGCGTGGATCGACCCGAAATCCTTGCGCCAATAGGTGTAGGCGGCCACCGCCGTAAGGATCCCGGGCAAGAGTTTGCGCAGGATCTCAGGTGAAACCTGCGTAACCGCAAAGGCGCCCAGAAAGGCACAGAGGAATGCCGCGAGCGCCCCGGGTAGCGCGGCGCGCCACTCTATGCGTGTGCGCTGGGCAAATCGGGTCGCTGCTGCCGCAGTACCCCAGACTCCGGAAAGCTTGTTGGTACCAAGCACGGTCGATACCGCGGCCTCCGGCAGCACGCCCAGCAGGGCAGGAATCTGGATCAGGCCACCGCCGCCGACCACGGCGTCGATGAGGCCCGCCAGAAATGCCGCGCCAGCGAGTAGAACGAGCGAAGCCAGATCCACCGTCAAATGCCAGACGGTGCCAGCCGAGCCGCCAGCATCGGATCAGCCGGCGGCTGCGCTGGCACGCTCGGCTGCGCGACGACGCTCGAAATACGCGCGAATCTCGCCGACCACGCCGCGCCGGAAGGCCATTACGCAGGCAATAAAAACAACGCCGATGATGACCTGCACCCAGGAGCCGACCCGATCGGACAGCGCATCCTGCAGGGTGATCACGACGGCGGCACCGACGACGGGTCCAACAAAGGTGCCCGTGCCCCCGAGTAGCGTCATGAGGATTACTTCTCCCGACAGGCCCTGCCCGACATCGGTCAGGGAGCCGGTTGCGAGCACCAGGCACTTCAGGGACCCGGCCAGGCCCGATAGCCCGGCCGAGAGCACGAAGGCCACCAGCTTGTAGCGATTGACGTTGTAGCCCAGCGAGATGGCACGCGGCTCGTTCTCGCGAATTGCCTTTAGGACCTGGCCGAAAGGCGAGTGAATCACCCGCAGGATAAACAGGAATCCCGCCACGAAGACGGCCAGGACAAAGTAGTACATCGTGATATCGGATTGCAGCGCCACAATCCCCAGAAGGCTGCCGCGCGGCACGTCATTCAAGCCATTCTCGCCACCGGTAAAAGGCGCCTGCAGGCAGGCAAAACTGACTATCCATGCAAGAGCCATGGTGATCATCGCGAAGTAGATGCCCTGGCGCCGGATTGCGATCGCGCCAATCACCAGTCCGAGCAGCGTTGCCATCAGCACCCCGCCGACTATCGACTCAAGCGTTCCCCACCCGCAGGCCGTCGCAAGCCATCCGGTCACATAGGCGGACGATCCGAAGTAGGCCGCATGTCCGAATGACAGCATCTTGGTAAAGCCGAGCAGGAGATTGAAGGCGCAGGCGAAGAGGGCAAAGCACAGGATCTTCATAAGGAAGATCGGATAGAGCCCCAGCGCCGGAAGCACTATAGCAATAACTAGCAAGCTCAGATAGACGATACGCTGGCTTTTCACGCGCTACTCCTTGCCGAACAGGCCGGCCGGTCGCCAGATGAGCACAAGGACCATGATGATGAACACGACGATATTGGATGCCGGCGCATAGACCACTTTGGTGAGCCCCTCGACCATGCCGAGCACAAGGCCGCTCACCACCGCGCCAAGGATCGATCCCATGCCGCCTATCACGACCACGGCGAATATCACGATCACTAGCGAAGTCCCCATGAAGGGATTGACCTGCAGAACCGGCGCCGACAGGACACCGGCGAACGCGGCCAGCGCGACGCCGCCCCCGTAGGTCAGCATGACCATCATCGGCACATTGATGCCAAACGCCTGAACCAGGCGCGCGTTCTCGGTCGCCGCTCGCAGCGTGGCGCCCAGACTCGTGCGCTCGATCACGAACCAAGTTGTCAGGCACACAAGCAGCGACGCCACGATCACCCAGGCGCGATAAATGGGTAGCACCATAAAACCCAGATTGAACACGCCGTGCAGGAGTTCGGGAACCGGATAGGACTGCCCGGACGAGCCGAACTCGTAGCGCAGCACGCCTTCGCAAATGAGTGCCACAGCGAAGGTCAGCAAGAGTCCGTATAGCGGATCAAGGCCATACAGATGGCGCAGAAACAGGCGCTCGATCAGCACACCAAAAAGACCGACCGCCAGGGGTGCCAGTAACAGCGCCCACCAGTAGCCGATCCCCAAGACACTAAGCATGATCCAGGCGGCGTAGGCACCGAGCATGTAAAAGGCGCCGTGCGCAAAATTCACGACGCGCATGAGGCCGAAGATCACTGCGAGCCCGAGGCTCAATAGCGCATAGAAGGAGCCATTGACCAGTCCCAGCATAAGTTGGCCGAGAACCACGGACAGGGGATAGCCGAAGATACTCATAGGGACAGCGCCGGTTGTTATTCTAGTTGCGCCAATGCCGGCGGGCGTTATCGAAAATCGATAACGCCTGCCGCTCAAGCACTATTTCTTGACGATCTGGCAGCTCGGATCCGGTGCGCTGCCAAAGGCCTCGACCGCTGGCAGCACGCGCAGTACCTTGTAGTAATCCCAGGGATATTTCGACTCGGAGAGCTCCTTGACCTGCACCACGAGCATGTCGTGTACCAGGAGGCCATCGGCGCGGACATAGGCGTCCTTGGCGAACATATCGTTGATCTTGATGCTCTTCAATTGCGCCATGACCTTATCCGAGTCGGTCGTTCCGACCTTTTTTACCGCATTGAGATAATTGGTCGTTGCCGAGTAGTAGGCCGCCTGGGGCATGGTTGGTTCGCGGTGCATCCTCTCGAAAAAGCGCTTGGCAAATGCACGGGTCTCGTCATTCACATCCCAGTACCAGCCATCGGTCAGGATCAGGCCGTGGGCGGTCTGCAGGCCCAGCGAATGGATGTCGCTGATAAAGCCAAGCAGGGCGGCGGGCTTCATCGAGCTGGTGATGCCGAACTCGTTGGCGGCCTTGAGGGAGTTGGTGAAATCCTGGCCAGCGTTGGCAAGGGCAATCACCTGCGCGCCTGATGCCTGCGCCTGCAGCAGAAACGAGGAGAAGTCCGACGCACCCAGCGGCACGCGCACCGCTCCGAGTACCTTGCCACCACTGGCCTCGACCACCTTGGTGGCCGACGCCTGCAGCTGGGTGCCAAAAGCATAATCGGCCGTCAGGAAGTACCAGGACTTGCCACCGTTCTTGACGATCGTGCTGGCCGTGCCATTGGCAAGCGCCGTGGTGTCATAGCCGTAGTGGATCGAGTAGGGCGTGCAGTCGGCGCCGGTGAGCGACGAGCCCGCGCCGCCGACGGCGATAAAGACCACCTTCTTGTCCTTGGCGACCTTTGACATCGCGATCGAGACACCGGTATTGGAGCCGCCGAGGATCATGTTGGCGCCATCCTGGTCGGACCACTCACGAAACTTGCCGGCGCCGATGTCGGGTTTGTTCTGATGGTCAGCGCTAAGCATGACGATCTTCCTGCCAAGCACGCTGCCGCCGAAATCCTCGATTGCCATATTGATGGCCTCGATCCCGCCCTTGCCGATGACGTCGGCGTAGACCCCCGAGAGGTCATCGATGTCGCCGATCACCACCGGGTTGTCAGCCGCGCGCGCCGCCGAACTGCCCAACGCCGCCGCACAAGCCACGCTCAGTAGAGCCCTAGAGATTCTCTTGTTCATTTCCTACCTCCTCAAATCAGTGACTGCTGTTTTTATACTCCGAGGAACTCGTGCAGCATGCCTCTTTGCTGCTCCAGTTCGGACTGGGCAAACTGCTTTACGATCTTGCCATGTTCCATCACATAAAACCGGTCGGCCAGAGGAGCCGCAAAACGGAAATTCTGCTCGACGAGCACGATCGTAAAGCCCCTGGTCTTCAAGGCCCGGATCACCTCGCCAAGCTTTTGCACGATGACCGGCGCCAAGCCCTCCGAGATCTCATCGAGCAGCAGCAGCCGCGCCCCGCTGCGCAGGATACGAGCCAGTGCCAGCATCTGCTGCTCGCCGCCCGAAAGGCGCGTGCCAGGACTCTTCGCGCGCTCCTTCAGATTGGGGAACATCGCGTAAATCTCGTCGACTTCCATTCCTCCGGCCGCAAGTCTTGGTGGCAGGAGCAGATTTTCCTCGGCCGACAGTGAACTGAAAATGCCACGCTCCTCAGGGCAGTAGCCTACACCGAGACGCGCGATCCGATGCGGCGCGAGCTGGGTAGTCTCGACGCCATTGATCGTCACGGTCCCGCGGCGCTGGCCGGTAAGTCCCAATATGGCGCGCAGGGTAGTCGTGCGCCCGGCGCCATTGCGCCCCAGCAGGGTCACCACCTCACCCTGACGCACGTTCAGATCCACGCCATGCAGAATATGCGATTCGCCGTACCAGGCCTGAAGCTTCGTGATCGAAAGCGGATCCGCAGCCATCAGTGGGCCCCTTCGAGCGCCGCCTCGGCGCTTCCCATGTAGGCTTCAATGACCTGGGGATTCCTGGAGACACTGGCGTAGTTGCCTTCGGCGATCACCACTCCACGCTGTAAAACCGAGATCGTGTCGGCAATCGACGATATGACATTCATGTTGTGCTCGACCATCAGCACGGTCCGCTGCGCGGAGACCTTCTTGATGAGCTGGGTCACGCGCGAGACGTCCTCGTGGCCCATCCCCTGGGTCGGCTCGTCAAGCAGCATCAGTTCGGGTTCGAGCGCAAGCGTCGTCGCGAGTTCGAGTGCGCGCTTGCTGCCGTAGGGCAGATCGGCCGTGTTCGCCTGGGCCAGGTGCTCAAGCCCCACTTCGGCGAGCAACTGCATGGCGCGATCATTGAGCCTGTCGAGGGAACGCTCGCTGCGCCAGAAATAAAACGAAGTGCCAAGACTGCGCTGCAGCGCCACGCGAACGTTCTCAAGCACCGAGAGGTGCGGAAACACCGCCGAGATCTGGAACGAACGCACCACTCCGCGCCGGGCAGTCTGCGCCGGACTCTCAGCGGTAATATCGACGCCGTTATAGACAATCGTGCCGGCGGTTGGCTGCAGGAATTTTGTCAGCAGATTAAAGAAAGTCGTCTTGCCGGCGCCATTGGGGCCAATCAGTGCATGGATTTCCCCACGCTTGACCTTGAGCGAAACCCCATTGACCGCGACAAAACCTTTGAATTCCTTCAACAGGTCGTGGGTCTCGAGAATCGTTTCGCTCGCGCTCATTCTCAATGATCCATCATGATGATCTGGCGAATACTCAGACCCTGTGCGAGCCGATCCAGCGCACCGTTGATCTCATCGAGACGCAGACGCTCGGAAAGCAGCCGATCGACCGGCAGGCGACCCTGTTTGAACAGCGCGGCAAATCGCGGCACGTCGCGCGTCGGAACGCAGGAACCGATATAGCTGCCCTTGATGGTACGCTCTTCGGCAATCAGGCTGACCGCCGGAATCGCCCAGAGGGCGCGCGGATTGGGCAGACCGGCCGTCACCGTCATGCCGCCGCGGCGCGTGATCGCATAAGCGGTCTCAAGGGCCGCGATCGCGCCGGCCATCTCGAACGAGTAGTCCACACCACCTTGGGTCGCGTCGCGAACCTTGGCAACGAGATCGGGATCGCGAGCATTCACGCACAGGCTCGCACCGAGACTGCGGGCAAGATCCAGTTTGCTCTCAAGCAGATCTATCGCGACCACATCACGCGCACCGGCCGCCAGAGCTGCGAGGAGCGCCGAGAAACCCACTCCGCCTAGACCCAGTACAGCTGCCGTCGAACCGGGTTCGATGCGCGCTGTGTTTACCACGGCACCGACACCGGTCAGAACCGCACAGCCAAACAGGGCCGCGTGCTCGAAGGGCAAATCGCCGTCGATCGGCACGCAGGAGCGTCTCGAGACGACGGCATGGTCGGCAAAAGCTGAACAGCCCAGATGATGATTGACGGGTACGCCGTTAAGCGTGAGCCGGCGCGCGCCGGATACAAGCGTGCCGGCGCCGTTGGCCAGGGCCCCCGGTTCGCACAGGGCGGGACGACCGCCAGCGCAGGGCGTGCAATGACCACAGCTGGGCATGAAAACAAGAATCACGTGGCTGCCGATGGCAAGGTCATCGACTCCAGGCCCAAGTGCTGCGACCACCCCGGCAGCCTCGTGACCCAGCGCCATGGGAGTTGGACGCGCGCGGTCACCGTTGACGACCGACAGATCAGAGTGGCACAGGCCCGCGGCTTTAATGCGCACGAGCACCTCGCCCGGACCGGGCGCTGCCAACTCGAGCTCTTCAATGGCTAGCGGTCGGCTTTCCAGGTAGGGTTGCGACCGTCCGATTTCGTGCAATACCGCGGCACGAATCTTCATCTGTTCTCCAAGCTAGCGCCCCAGGTCCCTTGGGTGCGATCAGGACTGGGGAGCGTAGCAGGATTCGACAGTGTGCTGGATTCGCAAAAACCCTGATGCGCCGCGGCATGAGCCGCGACAGTTTTCGCATAAGTGACAAGGGGCGCCGGCGCGCCGCTTGCAAGTGTTAAGCGGCCAGTCTCGCCTTTAGCCCTTCGCGCACAGCCTCGAGCTCGCTGGGCAAATGATAAGCAAGCTTGGTAAAGAGTTCGGAATGCAACTCGAGTTCCTTCGCCCACGCGGCATCGTCGATCGACGTGATGCGCTCGAACGCCTGCTGATCGAAGTTCGAGCCCTCCCAGCTCAGGTCTTCGTAGCGTGGTGTCACGCCAAACAGGTTTTCCTCGCCACCGGTCTTTTTGCCGATGCGATCGAGCACCCACTTGAGTACGCGCATGTTTTCGCCAAAGCCCGGCCAGACGAATTTGCCGTTCTCGTCGGCGCGGAACCAGTTGACGCAGAAAATACCCGGCAGATGCGCGCCGCTTTGCTCGACGCGCTTGCCCAGAGCCAACCAGTGACCGAAATAATCGGCCATGTTGTAGCCGCAAAAGGGCAGCATGGCAAAAGGATCGCGGCGCACCACGCCTTCCTTGCCGGCTGCAGCCGCGGTTGTCTCCGAGCCCATGGTGGCTGCCATGTACACGCCCTCGGTCCAGCTGCGCGCCTCGGTGACCAGGGGCACCGTCGTTGAACGCCGTCCGCCAAAAATGAAGGCCGAGATCGGCACACCGGCCGGGTCGTCCCAGTTTGGGTCCAGCACCGGGTTCTGGGTCGCGGCAACGGTGAACCGTGCGTTCGGATGGGCCGCCTTGCGCCCCGTGGTGCGGCCGATTTCGGGAGTCCAGTCCTGGCCCTGCCAGTCGATCAGATGGGCAGGTGGCTCCTTTGTCTTGCCTTCCCACCAGACATCGCCATCGTCGGTCAAGGCAACATTGGTAAAAATCGTATTGGCGTTCAGCGACGCCATGCAATTGAAATTGGTCTGCTCGTTGGTACCCGGTGCAACCCCGAAATACCCAGCCTCCGGATTGATCGCGCGCAGGCGACCATCAGCACCCGGCTTGATCCAGGCAATATCGTCGCCGATCGTGGTCACCTTCCAGCCTTCAAAGCCCTTTGGGGGAATCAGCATCGCGAAATTGGTCTTGCCACACGCCGACGGAAAGGCCGCCGCCACGTAGTGCTTCTGACCGCCAGGACTCTCGACTCCGAGAATCAGCATGTGCTCGGCGAGCCAGCCTTCGTCGCGACCCATGTTCGAGGCGATGCGCAGCGCAAAACACTTTTTCCCGAGGAGAGCATTGCCACCGTAACCGGACCCGAAACTCCAGATCTCGCGGGTCTCCGGAAAATGCACGATGTACTTCAGGGCATTGCACGGCCACGCGACGTCCTTTTCGCCCGCGAGAAGCGGCTTGCCGACGGTATGCACGCAGGGCACGAAAGTCCCGTTGGATCCGAGGACCTCGCACACCGCCCGACCCATGCGGGTCATCAGGCGCATATTGATCGCCACGTAAGGCGAGTCCGAAAGTTCGACACCGATATGGGCAATCGGCGAACCGAGAGGGCCCATGGAGAAGGGAACCACATAGAGCGTGCGACCGCGCATGGCACCTTCGAACAGAGGTTTAAGCGTGCCGCGCATTTCCTCCGGGGCCATCCAGTTGTTGGTTGGACCGGCTTGTTCGGCGGTCTCGCTGCAGATGAAGGTACGGTCCTCGACGCGTGCCACGTCGCTTGGGTCCGACAGCGCCAGATAGGAATTGGGTCGCTTTTGCGCATCCAGGCGGCGCAGGGTGCCGGAGGCGACCATCTCGGCGCACAGCCGGTCATATTCCGCTTCGGAGCCGGCGCACCAATAGATGCGCGCGGGCTTGGTCAGGGCTGCGATCTCGGCGACCCAATTGATCAGTTTCTGATTCTTGATCCAGGCCGGCGCCGAGTCTTGCGCCGCTGGCGAGACAACTGCGTTCATCGATCTCTCTCCGAGTCGTTGCTGTATAGTTTGGCCGTATCGAATCCGCTGTGGGGCGATATCAGCCGGAAGCCCGCTTGCGGCAGGCAAAGCCAGGTGGCGCTGCCGCAGGAAAAAATGACAGGCGAGCATTTTACACCAGCGCCGTCGCCCCCTAAGGGGTCAATACGGTCCGCTCGGGCCATCGGGTCCAGACGATGAAAATCGCTATTCTCGACGATTATCAGGACGCGGTGCGCAAGTTGGCGTGTTTTAGTCTGCTCGCCGGGCACGAAGTAAAGATCTTCAACAATACCGTCAAGGGCGCGACTCAGCTGGCGGTGCGCCTGGCCGATGTCGAAGCGCTCGTCCTGATTCGCGAGCGTACCCGCGTCACCGCCGAGCTCCTCGCCCGGCTGCCGCGCTTAAAGCTGATCTCCCAGACCGGACGCGTCGGTGCCCACATCGACCTGAAAGCCTGCAGTGCACGCGGCGTCGCCGTAGCCGAAGGCGTAGGTTCCCAGACGGCCCCGGCCGAATTGACCTGGGCATTGATCATGGCAGCGGCGCGGCGCCTGCCGCAGTACATCGCCAATCTCAAGCACGGTGTCTGGCAGCAAAGCGGCCTAAAGAGCGCCAGCGCGCCCGCCAATCACGGTCTGGGCGATGTTCTCTGCGGCAAGACCCTCGGTATCTGGAGCTACGGCAGAATTGGCAGCCTCGTGGCGGCTTACGGGCGGGCGTTTGGCATGCGCGTGTTGGTCTGGGGCGCTGCGGAAAGCCGTGAGCGTGCTCGTTCCGATGGCTTCGAGACGGCTGATAGTCGGGAAGATCTGTTCGCACTGGCCGATATTCTCTCGCTGCACCTGCGCCTGACCGATGCCACGCGCGCCATCGTGCACCTGTCGGATCTGCAGGCAATGAAACCGTCTGCGATGCTAGTCAACACCAGTCGCGCCGAGTTGATCGAAGCTGATGCGCTCGTCAAGGCGCTCAACGGGGGTCGGCCGGGCCTTTGTGCGATCGACGTGTTTGAGAGCGAGCCACCGCTCGCCGGACAGCCGCTGCTGCGCATGGAGAACGTAATCTGTACCCCGCACCTGGGTTATGTCGAGAAGGCGAGCTATGAACTCTACTTTGATGCGGCCTTTCGCAACATTCTCGCGTTCGCCAAGCATGCCCCCGAGAACATCGCGAATCCGGAAGCACTGGACGGGGCCAAGCGCTAGCCCGTGCGCCCAAACATGCGAATTCTGGCGATTAATGTCGGCCGTGTTGCGTCCCTGACGGTGTCCAGTGCAGGTGGCAGTACGCAAGTGCCCAGCGCCATCGTCAAGTCGGCAGTGAGTACACTCGCCGATGCGCGGCCAGTAGCGATTGGCTATCTCGGGGCCCAGGGGGACGAGCAGGCCGACCTGACCGTCCACGGCGGGCGCGACAAGGCTATCTACGCCTACCCCTTCGAGCACTATCCGATCTGGCGCACCATGCGGATGCAGGCACAGGCTGGAGATGAGGAACTGCCGTTTGGCGCGTTCGGGGAGAACCTGACGATCGAGGGTTTGCTCGAAACCGAGGTCTGGATCGGCGATGTGCTGCAGTTTGCCGCGCGTGATGGTGCACCCGTACTCGCGCGTGTAAGCGCGCCGCGCGAACCCTGCTTCAAGTTCAACGCGAAAATGGGCTTCAAGCAGGCCGCGCGCATGATGGTCCAGAGCGCTTACACCGGCTTTTATCTGGAAGTCATGCAGCCTGGCAGCCTATGGGCTGGCGCAGAATTCGAACTCGTGCCGGGTGAGCGAGTGGTGCGGGTTGACGAAATGCATCGACTGAACACCGGCGGGGGCCGAAACTAGCTCTGGGTCGTACGTCGCAAGGCGCGAAAGTATCCGTGGTGGGCCCAGCCATCGACCCAGCCGGGTGGCCAGTCGGGCGCCTCGCCGGCATAGGCCGCAACGCCGCGACGCACCGCCATCACCGGGACCGTGTCAGGCATTGCCCGGCGCACGCGCGCCACACTGTCCCAGCCAAGGCTAAAGGCATGGTTGGGTAGTAGCAGTTCACAGGTCTCGGCAAACCAGCGGGTGTGGGCAAGATCGCGGCCGCGTGCGTGGGCCAGCCCGTCGGGATCCGCGCGCGCGAACGCGTCGGCCAACTCGACGTCGGTCGCGCCGGGCGCATCGCCCCAGCCGAATACCGGATTGAACATGTAATCGGATCCCGAGCCATACCATCCGGGGCGCAAGGGTCGGTGCACCCAGTCGCGCTGTCCGCAAAACAGGTGCCAGCGCCAATGCATCCCCGAAGGCTTGGGCCAGCTGTACAGGTAGAGCCGCTCATAGCCGCGCTCATGCAGCACGCGAACCATGGCCATCAGGCGACCGTGCGGCATGAAATCAGGAGCCTGACGGCGAAACAGGATTGCCGCCCCGTCGGCGTGCTGCAGCGAATCCGAAACCAGACTCAAGTCCAGAGTGCGCAGCTCATCTCCAAAGCGCACGCTTACCCAGCCGGTCATGAGATTGACCATGGTGAGAACCCCGTAGCCGCGATCGGGATGGAATACGACAGTACCTGGAGCGAGCGCTTTGCCGCGATCTGTCATGCCTCGAGATCCCGCGAGTCATCGACTTTTTCCCCGCGTTCGATGGACTCGACCCAGTTGCGTTGACGCTCCAGTTCATGAAGAAACATTGCTCCATCGCGCCGGCCCTGCTGATAGGTCTGCATCATCGCCGCCGGGTTGGTGTAGTCCCAGCTCGAGGCCGGCACTTTGGTGGACGGCTGCACATACAGGCGTCCCTCGAACGCAAACACACTGCGATAACGCGGATAGCGCCGCGTCAAGAGCACCAGGGTGCTGCGCCCCGGATCCGCCGCTCCCACCGGCACATTGTCGACCATGCCACCGTCGAGGGTCGGTCGCCCGTCCACATACTCAATCGGCGTGAATGGTGGTGTACAACTGGAGGCGATCAGAAGCGATACCAAGCTTTCATCGCTCGGGCAATCATTCACGCGCACCACTTCCGGGGTAAATCCGATACGCCGGCCCAGCCGCGGATGCAGGGATCGGCGCAAATACTTTTCAGTGTTATAGGCGATCAGGCCAACGCCGGTGGCGAGAATCGGTGTGAGGCCGCGCGGCAGGCGCGCGAACTGGACGCGAATCTCGGGGGCGCGCTCGCGCAGGCGCGAAAAATACTCACCGCCGAGCACATCCGTGAGCGCCTGGCGGTACAGGCGCGCGTGCGGAAAAACGCGCTCGCCGCGGTGCCACAGAGCCGACCACTGGACGTTGCTGCGCACCAGGCGCAGGCGCTCGGCGTAATAGCCGAGCACGGCGACCGAATCATTGGCATAGAGCATGCAGGCGGTCGCTGCACCCGCCGAGACCCCAACGATCAAACGCGGCCGCAGTAGGATCTCCGGGGCAACGGTATCCCAGAAGCCGGCTTGCCACCAGCAACGGTTACCTCCGCCCGCGAACACCACCTGCTCAAACACGACCGACCTCCTGATCCAGCCTGGCAAGCCATTAGAATAGCTCTGAGCCGCACCTGTCCAGCGACTCCCCACTTATTCTCCCGATTCTATTCCATGAAACTGCGCATCATTGCTACCGGTGGCACATTCGACAAACATTATGACGAGATCGCCGGGGAGCTTGTTTTCACGTCCAGTCACCTGCCTGAAATTTTGCGCCGCGCGCGCCTTGACGAGACCACCGTTCTAGAGACGCTGGTCCTGCTTGACAGTCTCGACATGGGCGACGCCGATCGGGCGCGTGCGCTGGCGAGCTGCCAGGCGGCCCTTGAGCCAGCTCTGGTCATCGTACACGGCACAGACACGATGTGTGAGACAGCCCAGCTTTTGGGCACGGATCCACTGCTGGCCGCTTCGGGCAAGCGCGTCGTCTTGACTGGCGCCATGGTCCCCTACGAAATCGCCGGTTCGGATGCTTTGTTCAATCTCGGCTATGCCTGTGCAGCCGCCCAACTGGCAGCCCCCGGGGTCTACATCGCGATGAACGCACAGACCTTCAACTGGGATCGCGTGCGCAAGAATCGCACAGCGGGACGCTTTGAATCGACCGACCAGGGGGCTCCGAAATGAGCAGTGTGGAATTTGCGTACGCCAGGCTTGGCGAGAACGAATTTCAGGCCACCGAATTGACGCGCGGCCCCTGGAATGCCGACCACCAGCACGCTGGTCCGCCGATCGCGCTACTGGCTGGAGCGCTCGAGGCCGCCGGCGCAAAACTCGGGATGACCCATATGGCGCGGTTGACCGCCAATCTCTTGCGCCCCATCCCGATTGACCGGCTGCGGCTTGTGGTCCAATCGGACTATGTCGGGAAAAACATAGCGCATCTCTCAGGCAGCATTGTTCTGGGTGACAAGGAACTCGTGCGTGCCACGGCGATCCTGCAACGGGAAGTCGAGATTACGCTTCCCAACGAGCTGCCCGGGCATCCCCTTGCGCAAGCCCCGCAGACGAGCGCCAACTCCCCTGAAGCGCGCTTTCCGTTCGCAAGAGACTCGCTGGGCTATCCGGACCTCGTTGAAACCCGTGTCGCGGCGGGCACCTTCTTTCGCGGGCCTTCGGCCGTCTGGTTCCGCCTGCGTCACCCGCTTGTCGGTGGTCAGTCGCCAAGCGCCGTGCAACGCGTTGCCGTCGCCGCCGATTCCGGCAACGGCATCAGCGCCGTGCTGCCTTTCGCGCACTATCTGTTCGTGAATTCCGACCTGACCATCAACCTGCTACGCGCGGCACGCGGCGAGTGGGTTTGCATCGACGCCCAGACCCACGTGGGTCCGAGCGGCGCTGCCTTGGCCGAAGGGCGAATCTTCGATGAGTCTGGATTGATCGGCCGCTCGACCCAGAACCTGATCGTGCGCGCCCGCAGTTAAGGCCCTCGCGCACGCTGCGCGTCTTCAGGAGTGCTCGAAGCGCCCGACCTCGTCAAGGGCCTGCTGCGCGCGTCGCAGCGTCCAGCCCAGGGCACTGTTGTAGAGGCGCGTGGCAAGCGCGGCGCGCTGGGGATAGCGTAGCCAGCGAGCAAAGAGGTAAAGCACCAGCGCCGACGCCACGCCGCTCGCAACGAGGATCCAGACAAATAGCGGTGCCACCTCCATCAGGTCCACGCCAAAAAGCATCTGAAAGCAGACGACGATAAAGGGCACCCAGAGCACGCAACCCGCGAGCCCAATGTAAAGACCGGAGCGCAGGCGCCAGGCGCGCAGATGCGCGAAACGCTTCTGGATTGCCAGGACGGGCGCGCTGTAGTCGATCGAACCCAGAATATAAAGTTCGCGTGCAGCAGCGAGGATATAGGCCACGCCGTAGGCATGCAGGAGCACCCCCGACACCAGGAGTGTCATGCTCCCGAGGTGATCGATCCAGAACGATCCGAAAACGAAGCTCATCCCGAGACCACAGAGCAGCTGGAATATCTGGCCGATGATAAGCGGTCGCAGATAGCCGCGCACCCGGTCCACATGCCGCGCCTGGTATTCGCGCAGGGCCAGAGTTTCCTGATGGTCGAGGCGACTGGCCAGCGACTGCCAGGCCTGTTTCATTTCATCGAGTTCCATGACTAGCCTCCTTGGATAAGTTACCGCCGCCAATTTGCGCGCGCAGGCGCTCCTTGATGCGGCCGATCTTGGTGGCGGCGTTGCTCTGGCTGATCCCGAGCACTTCGGCGATTTCCGCGCAGGGGCGATCCTCGAGATAGAGCAGTACCAGCGCCCGATCGAGCGGTTCAAATCGCGCAATTAAGGCATGCAATTGCTCGAGCCGCTGATCGGGCGTATTCAGAGGCACGGCATCGCCCAGCGTCTCCAGTGCGCTCGCGTCGACGAGCTCAAGGTATTGGGCGCGCGTCGTCGAAGCGCGCAGGTAGGAGATCCCGACGTTGAGCGCGATACGGTACATCCAGGTCGAAAAACGCCGCTGCGGGTCATAGCCCGGAAACGAGCGCCACAGTTGCCCGCAGATCTCCTGAGCGAGGTCATGGCGCTCGTCGGTGTTCCCGGCGTACATGCGGGCAACATGCTGGACGATTCGCTGATGCTCAAAGAGCAGGCTCTCAAAGCGGTTTTGAAGTGTCGTCTGGTGCGCTGGCATGGTGTCCGACTTGATCCGTCCTTATGCTGGGTGATTCGCGCGAGACTAGCGAAATATCACGGTGTAAAAAAAGAAATATTTGGCAGCCGGACTGGCCGACGAGTCGCCTGCGCAAATCCGCGAGGGCTTCGTTGCGAGAGCGCTCATTTGGAATCAGAATGAGCCCAACTCGGCTAGCGAGCCAACACCATCACCAATCACAGGGAGAGTCCGCCATGCCACTACCAGCCACCGGTCCACTCGGATCAAGCGCCCGCAGGATCATCGCTCTCGTCGTCGTCGCGATCGTACTGGCGGTGCTTTGGCCCTTCTACTCGGTCCCGACGGGCAGCCGCGGCGTCGTGACACAGTTCGGGAGAATCGTCGGCATAGAAGGCGAAGGTCTGGCGGTGTTGCCGCCCTGGCAAAAGCTCTCGAACTTCAGCATTCGCGCGGAACAGGCCGACATTGAAGGGGCCGAGGGCAGCACCAGCGATACCCAGCCGGTGAAAGTGAGCATGACTGTACGCTATAGCATTGCCACGGATCGAGTCTCGGAAGTCTTCGAGAAATATTCCCATGACGGCAACTTGTCGTCCTATGTCCAGACCGCAACCCAGGAGATTTTTAAAGCGGTGACCGCGCGCTATACGGCACCCGACCTGATTTCGCAGCGCGCCAAGGTCTCGAGCGACATCAATGCTGCCCTCCGTGAGAAGCTGGCCCTATACGGCGCCCAGGTAATCAATATCGACATGCGCAACTTCGCGTTTTCCGACTCGTATATGCATGCCATCAATGACAAGGTGACCCAGGAGCAGCTGCGCCTGGCGGCCGAGAACAAGCTAAAGACGGTCGAAGCCGAACAAAAGCAGAAGGTCGCGATTGCCGAAGCCGAGGCCAATGCGCGCCGCGCCCAGGCAGATGGTGAGGCCTACGCCAACCTGACAATCGCCAAGGCGCAGGCTGAGGCACTGCGCCTGCAGAACGCCGCGCTCGCGCAAAACCACGACGTACTTGAACTGCGCCGAATCGAAGTGGAGAAAGTCAAGGCAGATCGCTGGAATGGCGCCCTGCCGACCTCGATCTACGCTGGTGCGCCGATCCCCTTCCTGAACGTAGGCAAGTAGCAGGGCGACCGACCTGGAGGATCAGAGCGGACTCTGCAGCCGATCCTTGACGACGTTCTGGTCGACCCGATCGATGGTTCGGTTGCGGATGAAGGACTTGACCGACTTTGGGACCATGGCCTTGATGCTGCCCAGCACCGATGTGTCCTTGCGCGCGGAGCGCTGCAAGACGAGATCTTCCCACTCGGGTCCCTCGCTGACGGGCAGGCTCTTGTACCAGAGGTTCCCATACAACTGCGTGCGCTGGCTCGCGAGATGATCGTAGCGTGCCTTGACTCCGTGCATACTCGAGTTGTCCGGTGAAAAGATGACGATACTGTTATTTTCCCGCTGCACCTTGACCGATTCGCACCAGTCCCACGGAACCCAGCAGCGATTCTTGTCAGTGTTGCCTTCCCAGTAGGATTGCACATACTTAAACGGCTCGCGAAACTTCAGATAGTGCGTGTGATGGTCGGCCTCCTCAGAGTTCGCCCCCGAATTGACGTTGACCATGTATGTGAGCGCCTTTTGCCGGATGTCGGGGTGCGGACTGATCTCGTAGCCATCGAGGTACTTCTGGATGCCAATGTCCGGATACACCTGCTCGCGCTCGATTCCGAACTTGGCGGCAAGGTGAGCGTGAAACACGTCGCTGTTGAGAAACGCAACCAGCTCGGAGATGAGCGGCGAGGTAGGTTCGAGCAGACGCAGCGTGACACCGAATCCCTCGCAAGCCGAATTGTTCAGATGCTGCTGGCGCGCACCGCTCTTGTGCCACTTGATGTATTCGCTGCGATTCGTGATGCATCCCGGAAAATTGATGATCTTGTAACCACGTTCAAAGAGCGCATCGAAAAGCTCGCCATCGGTGTTCAGCCCATGAACGGCAATCTCGGGAGCCGCCGTGATCTCGCGAAAATGTTCCGGGCTGAAGAAGTCATTGATCTGAACGTGCCGGAACGGGGCGGTCTCGAACGGTGCCCGATCAATCTTTTCAAGTAGGTAGTCAAAAGACATCGCTCATTCCCAAGGTAAGTGGAAAACGAAGGACTCACAGGCACGCTTGAGACCCGCAGACAAGCATCTGGCGGGTGCTCACTCACGACTGACGACAACCGGGATCGCAGGAATCACATCCGATTCGGCATCGCGCTCGCGCTTCACACGTGCCATAAAGGAGAAATTCTTGCGAAGTTTCAGGATCGGCTTCTCGATGCAGTGCCAGGAAAAAGTGGCGAACACGGTGGCGGCCAGACAGCTGGCGAGAAGATGCAGCGGCCACGAGCGCAAATCGGGAAACATGGCGATGAGCGTCTGCTGCAGCGGAAAGGCATACAGATAGATTCCGTAGGAATAGTCGCCCGTATGGAAGTAAGGCAGGCGCGGCATCTTTAGGAGGCCAACGTAGCTGACCATATAGATCATCAGGGGCGAGATCAGAAACGACAGGGCCGGGGATTCCCACCAGCTCGGCTTGCCCAACACTCCGATTGCCGCCACAGCGCATACGCATGCAGTGAAAATGCGCCAGTCATGGGGGATCCTGTAGCGCAGGGAATAAGCAGCAGCGCCGAGCACAAAGCAGGGCAGAAGATTAGGGCCCTTGCCTTCGTGAACGTAGAAAACCAGGGCCTTGCTCAGCCATTCCGCATGCGGGGCAAGCCCCGACGAAAGTTCCAGGATCGCGCCGCACGCCACACACACTGCTGCAAACCCGATGAGCAGTCCCCCTCGTCGGACCAGGCCGGAGATGATGAGAAAAGCCATAACGAGGTAGCAAAGCACCTCAAAGGGCACCGTCCAGAGGGACAGGTTGATCATCCCGGAAAATGGATTGTCGAGGAATACGCCGGGGAGCCGATAGTGGATGTATCCCACTATGTTCAAGAAATACTGGTAGAGGCCGGCAGACGTGAAATAGTCGGCCAGAGAGAGCTTGGTAAAAATTGGCCCGATGATCAGCGCCGACAGGCAAATCTCGACGATCAGCGCCGGAAGTATCCGCAACCCGCGATTCAGGGCGAAGTTAGCAAGAGTCTGACGCTGGGCACTTCCGGCCACGAGAAAACCGCTCAGGCCAAAGAACATCGGCAATATCGAATAGTTGACGATCCACAGCGGCGTTGACATCAGCCAACCTTCATTTCCCTGCGTGATGCCCTGCGTGTGGAACATCAGTACGCTAAAGGCAAGGGCAATCCGCGCGAAATCAAAGCCGGGTCCAAATGACTGATAGCCATCTAGGACGGAACCGAAAGTCCGAGGGGTCTTGGACAAACCGCCTTCCATGAGATGTCTCCTGAGGGCTATGAGCGGTATTTGCGGCAGAGCAATGGCGATGAACGGAGACAATGGCCGGAAGGCCCCCGGCCGTTCAGGTTAATGGGATTGTGCAGCGCCACATATAGGGCAAATGCACTAATGAATCAGACAGTTGGACGGGGCTGTTATACCCTGCTGGCATTTCCATATGCCATTTGCGGCCTGACAGCGGGCATTCTGTGCGCTGTCGGTTTCAGCAGATGGCGAACCTTCCCGGACATCCCGCATAGGAAAGCGAAGGATTGGCATCGAGGCTGGCGATCAAGCGGTCCAGCAAATGAGTTCTATCTGCTGCTGACAGATTCAAGACCTCCGCCTCTAGGATTTCGGTTCTGGTGGTCAAGTTGCACCTCCAATTCCGGGCGATTGCCCAGTATTGGGAGCTTGCCGTACTTGGCCTGTCCCTGGTAAGCCAGAATGCGCAGAATTGCGTCTCGAAATCGGACCAGATTTCGGGACAGCGCAACTCAAAAGCTAAGGTCGGGCACAAAGCCTTGTTGTCCCCGACGTGCTGCCAAGCCAAACGCTACGAGACCCGGCATCAGAACTTCAATGTGTAATCGCCGCTTCACGTGCGCACCCCACTGAGTCATTTGCCAATGCAGAATCGGCTGAATATCTCACCTAGCAAATCGTCCGCGCTAAGCGGACTGGTGATCTGTCCCAGTACCGACTGGGCGAGGCGCAACTCTTCGGCCAGCAAATCGAGCGCGCGATCTCCCTGTTCGACGAGCAGCTGCGCCTCCTTGAGGTGTCTTTCCGCCGCTCGCAGCGCGTCGAGATGTCGGGCACGCGCCAGAAATACAGGCTCGCTGTTCGCGTGCCAACCACAAAGTCTTAAGAGCTCGCCACGCAATAGTTCGAGCCCTTCACCGGTACGTGCCGACAGATGGACGCGCCCATCCTCGATGCGCGCCGGTCGGCCCGTAAGATCGACCTTGTTCATGACGATAAGGCGAGGCACCGCCTCGGGCAGGCGCGCGGCAATGGCTTCATCTTCCTTGCCCTGATCGTCCGTCGTGTCCCGCAAGATCAGGATCAGATCCGCTGCAGCGATCTCCTGCCAGGTTTTCTCGATCCCGATTCTCTCGACCTCGTCCTCCGACTCACGCAGGCCTGCGGTATCAACGATATGCAGGGCGATGCCCTCGATCTGGATCGCCTGACTGATACGGTCGCGGGTCGTTCCGGCAATCGGAGTCACAATCGCAATCTCGGCTTGCGCAAGCGCATTGAGCAGACTCGACTTGCCAACGTTGGGTCGACCGGCCAGCACCACTTTGATACCGCTGCGCAAGAGCGCTCCCTGGGTGGAGCGATCGATCACGCCAGCAAGGCTTGCTACAATCCGCCCTAGTTGACCGTGCGCATCGGCGCGCTCCAGAAAATCGATTTCCTCTTCCGGGAAGTCGAGCGTCGCCTCGATCAGCATGCGCAGCCTGATGAGGTCCGCAATCAGCGCCGCAATGGCCTGCGAGAACATCCCAGAGAGCGACTCCTGAGCGCTGCGCGCGGCCGCCTCGGTGCTCGCCTCGATCAGGTCAGCAACTGCCTCGGCCTGCGCGAGATCGAGCTTGTCATTGAGCAGCGCACGACGTGTGAATTCGCCTGGCTCGGCAAGCCGCAGACCGATGTCGCGACCGGCCGACAGACAACGTTCAAGCACTAGCCGCAGCACGACGGGGCCGCCATGCACTTGGAATTCGATCACCTCCTCGCCGGTATATGAGTGCGGTGCCGGAAAGTGCAGTGCGAGACCGCGATCGATCACCTGCCCTGCTTCGTCATAGAAGGCGAGATAGGTCGCGTGGCGCGGCACGAGTTCGCGGCGGCAGATGGTCAGCAGCAGGCCGCTGATTGCCTTGCCGGATACGCGCACAACGCCAATTGCGCCTAGTCCCGGCGCGGTGGCGACAGCGACGATCGGATCGAGGTCGGATGTGATCATGGACTGTGCGGCACCATCCCGCGCAGACATTCTAAGCCGCGTGCTCTCAACGAGCCACGCGGCGTCAAGGCGGCCGGAACTGCTAGTTTTTCACTTTGCTGCCGATCATGCGCGTGATCTGCCATTGCTGCGCGATCGCCAGGAGGTTATTGACCACCCAGTAGAGCACCAGCCCGGCGGGAAAAAAGAAGAAGGTCACACCAAAAACCAGCGGCATGATCATCATCATGCGTGCCTGAACCGGATCGGGTGGTGCTGGATTGAGTTTGTACTGCACGAACATCGACGCCATCATGATCAGCGGCAGGATGGAGAAGGGATCGGGCGCCGCCAGATCGTGAATCCAGCCAAGCCAGGGTGCACCGCGCATCTCGACGCTGGCCGAGAGCACGGAGTAGAGCGAGATAAACACCGGGATCTGGATCAGGATGGGCAGGCAACCGCCCATGGGATTGATCTTTTCGGTGCGATAGAGCTCCATCATGGCCTTGTTGAGCTGCGCGCGATCGTCCTTATAGCGTTCCTGCAGCGCCTTCAGGCGAGGTGCCACGTTCTTCATGCGCGCCATCGATTTGTAGCTCGCCGCCGAGAGAGGATAGAAAGCCAGCTTGATCAGTACCGTCAGTGCGACGATTGCCCAACCCCAGTTGCCGATCCATCCGTGCAGATGCTCGAGCATCCAGAAAACGGCCGGGGCGAGCAGGATCTTGGTCCATCCGTAGTCGCGTACCAGATCAAAGCCGGGCGCGACATTCTCAAGAATGTGCTGCTCTTCGGGGCCGACAAAAAGCTGCGCTTCGTTGGTGACCGTCGCCTTGGGTGCCAGGGTTTCGAGGGGCATGCGCGCGACCACTCTGAAGGTATCGGCGTCAACCTTTTCGGTTAGATAGGTGCGAGCGCCGCCTGCCGAGGGAATCCACGCGGCGACAAAGTAATGCTGAAGCATCGCAATCCAGCCATCACTTGCTTCACGCGGCTTGGCCTTGTCGCGCCCTTTGGTGATATCGTCAAAGCTGACTTCCTGAAACTTGTCCTGATCGCGATAGACGGCGGGTCCGAAGTAGGGACTGTAGAAAGGACGTTTTTCGCTCGTCTGGTGGCTATCGCGTACCAGTTCGAGATAGAGCTCGGGGGAAAGCGTCTGCTCACCCACATTGCTGATCTGGTGGGTAACCCGGATGTCGTAGCTGTCGCGCTTGAAGTGATAGGTCTTCACCAGATGGATGCCGCCGCTCGTCGTTTCAAAGGAAACATTGAGCTCGTTCTCGCCATCGGCCAGTGTGGTCGGGCCGGGTATCTGTCTGAATGTAGCGTTGTGGTTCGGCATGCCCGCGCCACCTACCAGACCGCTCTCGGCAACAAAGGTGCGCTGGGCCGTCTTGTCTAGCAGCACTACATTGCTGGCCGGATCGGTTTCGTCCTTGGCGCTGAACAGGTCGAGCAGAATGCTGCGCGTCGGATCGGGTTTATAGCGATGCTTGAGCAGTTCCAGGCGCTCGATTCCGGCGCCGCGCGTGCTGATCTGGATCGCGAAGAGATCGGTTCGCACGGCGATCTGCTCGGCAGGTGTCGCGGCACTCGCTTCGGCGACGCTTGGCAGTCCATTGACCGCAGCTGCGCCCTGACTACCCGCGGTCGGAACTGCGCCACTGCCCTGCTGAACTCCTGCTGTGCGCTGATCCAGCGCGC
The DNA here is from genome assembly GCA_903970145.1 of Mycobacteriaceae bacterium. GTDB lineage: Bacteria > Pseudomonadota > Gammaproteobacteria > Burkholderiales > Burkholderiaceae_D > CAJCHO01. Next base: position 80,341 of record CAJCHO010000051.1, read on the forward strand.
TGGCCGGGGAAGGTAAAGCCGGAGCGTGCTCGCGCTGCCAGCTGGTCCACAGGAAAAGCAGCGAGGCGATAAACACGCCCCACAGTATCAAGCGTCGGGTGTCCATGGACATAGTGATGATTCTTTAATTTCAGTGGTGATGACAGGAACAGTGCTCGTGATTTCGCGGCGGAACCGGATCATACCCTCCCTCATGCCACGGGTGGCAGCGGGAAAGACGGCCGATTGCCAGCGCGCATCCACGCAGCAGTCCGTAATCTCTTAGCGCCTGTTGCGCGTATTCCGAGCAACTTGGGGAAAAGCGGCAGCGCTGACCGAGCCATGGGCTCACGATCAGCTGATAGCCGCGAATCAGAAGAATCAGGGTCGCTCTCATGCCTGGCTCGATACTAGCTGCAGTTTGTCGCGCAGTTGAGGCAGTAATTTAGCCGCTTCCTCGTGACAAAACTGAGTGAGCTTGGCGCGCGACGCGACCGGCGGTTTACCGACCAGGCGCACCACCAGATCATGTGCGACGAGGCCTTCTAGCAAGGCCGGCGTAAGTACACGCAGCGCCTCGCGCCAGGCACGCTTGATTGCGTTGCGACCAACGGCGCGAGCTTCAAGGCGCTTGGCAATCACCAGACCATAGCGCCAGCTGGCGCGGCCAGGATCGCGCCGTGCGTGCAAAGCAAAAGTTGCCGACCGCACGATGGGCTTGACTCCAAGCGCAGCCACAAACTGGGCAGGTTCGGTGAGTCGATGCGCACGGGGATAGCCAAGTACGCTTGGCCGGCGTCTCGCGGCCCGGGATTCGGTGGGCATCATCGCCTCACATTCACCGTGGCCGCGCATGATTACCCCCAACACCCCCCAGCGGGTCAGGTGTCCACCTGACCCTATTAAGGGGCGATGTCAGTTACTTATACGGCCAGACGGTGACGACCCTTGGCACGACGGGCGCGGATGACGCTGCGGCCACCGCGGGTCTTCATGCGGACCAGAAAACCGTGAGTGCGTTTACGGCGCACGACTGAAGGTTGATATGTGCGTTTCATGATGCGCCTCGAATTGGAAAATCTGCTAAAAGCCTGAAATTAAACACGATTTTTCGTGTCTTTGTCAACGCTTACTCGTAGTGGTCACTTACTTGTTCGGCGCTTGCCGTTAGTCGCAGGCGACCGGATCGAGCTGTGGATAACTTTGCGTCGGACCCCTTGTTCGCGGTAAAATTCGATCTCGGAGAGCGTGCTGTGCCTAGTCCGGGGGAGGACCCGACAATCGCAGTGCGTGTCTTGCTCTGTTGCGTCTGAGTTCCGGGGTCAAGCCGTCCCTGGAGATCGAGCAACACACCAAAAGACCGCCTGGCACAAACCGCCATCCGAGGCCCACGGCGTCCGAGCGACGCGTGAAAAATAGAACGGGATTCCGGCGCATCAGGCAGCTGATGGGGCGGATTCTTGACGACCAACAGAACTGGCGCCCGACTCATTCATGAACGATTTTTGGCTTTCCTGCACGAAACAATTGCGGGAAGAGCTTACGCCGCAGCAGTACAACGCCTGGATCAAGCCGCTGACGACTGGGGAATTTCGTGACACCGATCGGGTTCTGCGGATCGGTGCCCCCAATCGTTTCAAGCTGGACTGGGTGAAAAGCCAATTCGCCGACAGAATTGAGCTGCTCGCCGCAAGCTTCTATGAAGGACCGGTTCGCATCGAGTTTTTTCTCGACGCAGCGGCCCAGAAGGACCATCCGGTCCAGGCAGCACCGACGCCGGTTCTGACGGCCAGTGAACCCGGCCGGCTCAATGGCAGCGCCCTGCGGCCATCGGAGGCGAGCGACCTCGGCACCCGGGATCGCTCGCGACTGAACTCCGAGCTGACCTTTGACAATTTCGTGACGGGCAAGGCGAACCAGCTTGCTCGCGCGGCCGCCATGCAGGTCGCCGACAACCCCGGTACCTCCTACAACCCGCTGTTTCTATATGGGGGGGTTGGCCTGGGCAAGACTCACCTGATCCAGGCCATCGGCAATCAGCTGCTCACGCGCAATCCGCAAGCCAACATTCGCTATATCCACGCCGAGCAGTTCGTCAACGATGTGGTCAAGGCGTATCAGCGCAAGGCCTTCGATAGCTTCAAGCACTACTACCACTCCCTGGATCTGCTGCTCATCGATGACATCCAGTTCTTCTCTGGAAAGAACCGAACTCAGGAAGAGTTCTTCTATGCCTTCGAAGCGCTGATTGCAGCCAAGCGCCAGATCATCATCACCAGCGACACCTATCCGTCGGAGATTGACGGAATCGACGACCGCCTGGTCTCGCGCTTCGGGTCCGGGTTGACCGTCGCGATCGAGCCTCCCGAGCTGGAGATGCGCGTCGCGATTCTCCTGAAGAAGGCCGAGCTGGAGAGTCGCATCCTGCCCGAAGAGGCCGCATTCTTCGTGGCCAAGCACCTGCGCTCGAACGTGCGTGAACTCGAGGGAGCGCTGCGCAAGATCCTTGCGTACTCGAGCTTTCACGGCAAGGACATCACCATTGAGCTGGCGCGAGATGCGCTCAAGGATCTCCTGTCCGTGCAGAAGACGCAGATCTCGGTGGAGAACATTCAGAAGACTGTCGCCGACTTCTACAAGATTCGCGTCGCCGACATGTATTCGGCGCGCCGGCCATCCAACATTGCCCGGCCGCGCCAGATCGCAATGTACTTCGCCAAGGAACTCACGCAAAAGAGCCTGCCTGAGATCGGCGAGCTTTTCGGCGGGCGCGATCACACCACCGTACTGCACGCGGTACGCAAGATCACCGATTTGCGCACCAAACAGCCGGAGTTGAACCACGAGTTACACGTGCTCGAGCAGACTTTGAAGGGTTAGAGGCAGGCCATGCGAACTGGGGACAAGCGCGGTATGGGTTGTGGATCCATTGTGGATAAGGGCAGACTTTCTGACCAAGCTCAGAAGCATCCACAATCGGTCATCACCTGTACCCATGCCTGTCCTAGCACATATCATTTTTCCAACTCGATGATTGCCAAGGCAGAAGTGGGGTTGTCCACAGAAAAGACGGCACTCTATTAACTACTACTAAAGAAGGAAACAAGGCAATGCAACTGGTTAAAACCCAACGCGACGCCCTGCTTCGACCCCTGCTGATTGTCAGCGGAATCGTCGAGCGCAGACACACGCTACCCATCCTTGCGAATATCCTGATTCGCAAGGATGGGCAGCGCGTGTCATTCCTGTCGACGGACATCGAGGTGCAGATCACGACCAATGTGGAAATCGGTACCGGCAGCGATAACGCAGCAACGACAGTCGCGGCACGTAAGCTCACCGACATCCTGAAGTCGCTCCCGGACAGCGCCGAGGTGAGCCTCGCACTGACGAACAAGAAAATCACGGTCCAGTCAGGCAAGAGCCGCTTTAACCTGCAGACGCTTGCTGCCGAGGAATTCCCGACCGTCGCTCAGCCGGACGCCTACTCGACGACCCTGAAGCTATCGCAAAAGACGCTCAAGCACCTGTTCTCGATGGTGCACTTCTCGATGGCCCAGCAGGACATTCGTTACTACCTCAATGGCTTGCTTTTGGTCGTTGAAGGGCGCAAGGTAATCGCGGTGGCAACCGACGGCCATCGGCTGGCCTACTGCAGCGTCGAGACCGAGGAAGACCATGCCCGCCAGGAAGTGATCATTCCGCGCAAGACAATTCTCGAGCTGCAGCGCCTGCTCGAAGACAGCGACGAGACAGTCACCATCGATCTTGCTCCGAACCAGGTCCGTTTCACCTTCGGCCAGATCGAACTCATCTCAAAGCTCGTCGAGGGCAAGTTCCCGGACTTCCAGCGCGTCATTCCGCAGGGCTACACGAAGAGCTTCGAGATCAGTCGCGAAACCTGGCTGCATGCTCTGCAGCGCGTGGCGATCCTCACCTCCGACAAATTCAAGGGCGTGCGCTTTGTGCTCTCGGACGACTCCGTAAAGATCAGTTCGACAAACGCCGATCAGGAGGAGGCGCAGGACGAAATCGAAATCGCCTACAACCACGGCGCCCTCGATATCGGCTTTAACGTGTCGTATCTGCTCGATGTGTTAAACAATCTCAGGAACGAGAAGGTCGAGGTTTCGGTTGGCGACTCGAACTCGAGCGCTCTCATCACGATACCTGGCGATGGCAATTTCAAGTACGTGGTCATGCCAATGCGCATCTAGTGTGCGGCGACCGTGCGTCAAAGCAGCAATGCAATCCGGCAGTAGATTCATCCGTACCATCAGGAAATGAAAGCAGGTCATGACAGAACAGACGCAACCGCAACACGATCGCAGCACTGAACCCGAGCAGTCGACGGAGTATGGCGCCGGTTCGATCCAGATCCTCGAGGGCCTCGAGGCCGTCCGCAAGCGCCCCGGTATGTACATTGGCGATACCTCGGACGGTACCGGCCTACACCACCTGGTTTTCGAGGTCGTCGACAATTCAATCGACGAAGCCCTGGCCGGCTATTGCGACGACATCGTGGTGACCATCCATACCGACAATTCGATTTCGGTGACGGACAACGGGCGCGGTATTCCGACGGGCATCAAGTTCGATGACAAACATGAACCCAAGCGCTCGGCAGCCGAGATCGCACTTACCGAACTGCATGCGGGCGGCAAGTTCAACCAGAACTCCTACAAGGTATCGGGCGGCTTGCATGGCGTGGGGGTGTCTTGCGTAAATGCGCTCTCGAAGTGGCTGCGCCTGACGGTGCGGCGCGATGGACAGGCGCACTACCTCGAGTTCGCGCGCGGCTTTCTCCAGAATCGCCAGACAGAGATCCAGCAGGGCGTGGAAGTTTCACCCATGCCGATCACCGGTCAGACCGAAAACCGCGGCACCGAGGTGCATTTCCTGCCCGATGACCAGGTATTCGAGAACATCGACTTTCACTACGAAATCCTCTCGAAGCGCCTGCGCGAATTATCGTTCCTCAACAATGGGGTGAAGATCAGGCTGATCGATCAACGCCAGGGCAAGGAAGAGAACTTCGCGTTTGCCGGTGGCGTGCGTGGCTTTGTCGAGTACATCAATCGCACCAAGCAGGCGCTGCACCCCAATGTATTTTCGGCTGTCGGCGAGCGCGACAGCGATGTCGGGGCCAAGGTCGCTGTCGAAGTTTCCATGCAATGGAACGACAGCTACCAGGAGCAGGTGCTGTGCTTTACCAACAACATTCCACAGCGGGACGGCGGGACCCACCTGACCGGGCTGCGCGCCGCGATGACGCGCGTGATCAACAAATACATCGATGAACACGAGTTTGCCAAGCGCGCCAAGGTCGAGACCACCGGCGATGACATGCGCGAAGGCCTGACCTGCGTACTGTCGGTCAAGGTTCCCGAGCCGAAGTTTTCCAGCCAGACAAAAGACAAGCTCGTATCGTCAGAAGTGCGACTACCGGTCGAGGAGATCATCGCCAAGACCCTGACCGACTGGTTGCTCGAAAAGCCCCAGGACGCCAAGATCATTTGCGGAAAGATCGTCGATGCCGCGCGCGCTCGAGAAGCGGCGCGCAAGGCGCGCGAACTGACGCGTCGCAAAGGCATCATGGACAGCTTCGGCCTGTCGGCTAAGCTCGCCGACTGCCAGGAAAAGGATCCAGCGCTGTGCGAATTGTTCATCGTCGAGGGCGACTCGGCGGGCGGCTCTGCCAAGCAGGGTCGTGAGCGGCGTTTTCAGGCAATCCTGCCCCTCAAAGGCAAGATTCTGAATGTCGAGAAGGCGCGCTTCGAAAAGATGCTGTCGAGCCAGGAAGTTCTGGCGCTGATATCGACGCTGGGAACTGGAATCGGCAAGGATGAGTACGACATCTCCAAGCTGCGCTATCACCGGATCATCATCATGACGGATGCGGATGTGGACGGCTCGCACATTCGCACGCTCCTTCTGACCTTCTTCTACCGGCAGATGCCCGAACTGATCGAGCGTGGGTATGTTTATATCGCGCAGCCACCTTTGTACAAGATCAAGCATGGCCGTGATGAGCGCTACATCAAGGACGACGCGGAACTTCAGCAATACGTGATGCGCGTGGCGCTGCAATCGGCTGAGCTCATCAGTCGTGAGGGTGCTGCGCCGATCAATGGCGAGGCGCTGGCCGAGTTGGTGCGCAAGTATTTTGTCGCGGAAGGGGTTGTCCGACGCCTGTCGCGACTGTTTGATACCGCCACCCTGAACGCGATTCTCAATGGATGTACGCTCGACCTCAGTGACGCCGCACGTGCTGAACAGTCAGCGTCGACACTGGCACGGGTCCTGGGCAACGGTACGGTCCACGTCTTTGCGGCATTTGCAGGGGACACCGACAAGCATCAGCTGCGCATCGAGCGAATCGTGCACGGCAACCGACGCGTGACGGTGCTGGACGCCGATTTTGTCGCGGGTGCCGATTATCAGACGTTGCATGAAGCTGCCGAGACCTTCCGGGGCCTAATCGGAACAGGCGGCCGGATCCGACGCGGCGACGGCGATAAGGTGCGTGAGCAACACGTGGCGGATTTCCGCGAAGCGGTACGCTGGTTGATTGATGACGCCGAGCGTGGCATCACGAAGCAGCGTTACAAGGGGCTAGGAGAGATGAATCCGTCCCAACTGTGGGAGACTACGATGGATGTCTCGGCACGTCGCTTACTGCGTGTTCAGATCGAGGATGCGATTGCCGCAGATGGGATCTTCACGACGCTCATGGGCGATGACGTGGAGCCACGCAGAGCGTTCATTGAAACGAACGCGCTGAACGCGAGCAACATCGACGTTTAGTTGCCGGTTTTGTGAGAGGAACCAGAATAAGCTGGACTATTACGGAAATAGCTAGACGAATTTACGCCAGATAGCTGGATTTCCTCTCACCCCCACTCTGAAAAGCCAAGAGCAGGGCTTGGAGGAATAGCGCGGCCTCACACCTCGAGCTGTTCGGCCAGTTCCGAGCGTGCCCGGTTTTGGAGGGATTCTGCTGCGCCGCGAACTGGCGCTTCCGACCCAAAGCGGAAGTCGTCGACGGGGAAAGCGGACATAGCGCGTTGCGCATTTTGGCATCGAGCGGATCCCTCGCGATGAGATACTCGCGTGGCACCTGCTTTATTGGATTCGCTCGTGAGAACCACGCCTGCAATTGTCGCGATTGATTCGATCGCGAAACGAATCGTTCCGCTTCGAAGTGGTCAGGTACTTCTGGATTCAGACTTGGCTGCCTTATATGACGTGCCGACGAAGCGCTTCAATGAGGCCGTAAAGCGCAATGCCGCGAAATTTCCGGGCGACTTCATGTATCAGCTGTCACAAGACGAGTGGGATTCTTTAAGGTCGCAAAATGCGACCTTAACGACAGGCCGAGGGCAGCATCGCAAGTACCTGCCCTACGTCTTTTCTGAGCACGGGGCCTTGATGGCTGCCATGATTCTCAATAGTGATCGCGCAATCGAGGTCTCGGTCTTGTCGTACGGGCGTTTGTGGAGCTCCGTAATTTTCTCAAAGACAGTCGGGAACTGGCGCGTCGCATCGACGAGCTCGAAAGCAAGCTCGCAACTCACGACAAAGCGATTCTTCACATCCTGGCGACGATTCGAGATCTAACGCGCTCGCCACCCAGCAACAACCGCACGATTGGGTTCATCTGAGTTCTACTCCGGCCGCGAATCTCGCCTGTCGAATCTCTGCATTCGGGGAGAATGACCGGTCTGCGGCTTTGCTACGACCGCCCGCTTCTGGCCGATTGTACGGGTTTGGGCGCGGGTCGAAAAGCGGCCGCTCCCAACCCCGGGGCAGCCGCTCGCCAGCCGATTAGATCTCGGTCTGCTCGGAAATCTCAAGCGCGTCGTCGACCTCGATTCCAAGGTATCGGACGGTGCTTTCGAGTTTCGTGTTGGCCAAGAAGGAGCTGAACTGCGCGAAGATTCTTCGTCTTCTTGTAAATCAGGGTCGCCTTGGTCCGGCGCATCGAGTGCGTGCCGTAGGCGGTCGGATCCAGTCCAGCGGAGCCTACCCAGTCGTGGACAATTCGCGCGTACTGTCGGGTCGATAGATGGGGAGAATTGGCGACGCGGCTTGGAAACAGGAACTCGTCTGCGTCCAGCGCGGCCTTCGCTCATCCGTTCGCCCTCAAGAGCGGTCGTTTCGCGCGAAGGTCTCGAAGGCGTAACTTGATACTCGTCTGGCAACTCAATCTTCAGCCGAGAGAGACAGTGCGGTGATGAAGTTCTCCGGATCGTTGACTGCGAAAGACATTCGGAACGCGTACTGGAGGCACATCGCCCCTCGCATGGGGATCGGAATTGTTGGCGTCGTCATCGTCTTTGCCGCGACCGCGTTATTCGTCTACGCATTTGTGGTTCGCGCGGACAGGGCCGAGCAATGGCGAGCGAATCGGATGTTCCCTGCTGCATGGATCTACATCCTTCTCGTCCTGACTGCCTATCCTGCATGGCGCGCCAAGCGCCTTGCGAAGGAATCTGTTCTTTACCGCGAGGAGAAGGAGTACCGAGCGGACGAGGCGGGCTTGTCGGTAGAGTCGTCGCACGGTGTGGTGAGGATTGGTTGGAGCGAGTTCAAGCGCGTCAAAGAGAATCGTGATGGTCTTAATTTCTATATCACGGGGGCCCAATACATCGTGGTCCCCAGACGACTTCTCATGTCGAGCGCAGAGGCAGATGAATTTCGTTCATGGATTGGGCGCATTGCGTCCGATCGCCCCGGTTTGGCGAACCCAAGCGGAGGAGAGGTAAAGGCCGCAGATCCCCGATAGCCGACGTCGCCGGGCCGCCGGCCGGACGCGGGGATAAATCCACCCAGCAGAAGGACATCTCACGGGCAATCGAACTGGCGAAATCTGTGGAGGACGAACCTGTGGAGACGGGTCATGGTAAAAAAAGTTAAGGTATCTGAACTGGTCGAATTTGATGCGGCCGAGTATCTGAACAGCGAAGAAGACGTAGCAGCATACCTAAATGCTGTTCTAGAGGAGAACGATCCCGCGCTGCTGGCCGCGGCTCTCGGAGATATCGCGCGCTCGAAAGGTATGACGCAGGTCGCCAAAGATTCAGGTATCACTCGTGAGGCGTTGTACAAGGCGCTTAGACCAGGCAGTGACCCTCGCTTCGATACCATTAGCCGAGTTCTCGCCGCACTCGGTGTTCGACTAGTTGCGCAGCCGTTGAACGCCTAAACAGGAGATAACGGCCAACACGACCGAGCGCTGAGTTTGCCCTTCTACTACGCCGGTTCGGCGTTGCAACTTGGAGCTGATTTCCAAGGATGGGTCTTGGGGGATGGGGTGGCTTTCGGAACGGCCCTTCTACGATCGCACTGGTCCGTACGGACGTGTCGCATACAAGCAGGATAGTATTTAGATTAATGGCGGTGAATACGGAGACCGAGAGATGCGCCGTAGGCTTTGGTCGTCTCCGGCACAATCAAAGACAGGGGGGTCCGTGTCTCAGTCCGACAGTGCCTTTTTGGGATCCATTCCGGAATTCTACGATCGCTACATGGGCGCGATATTCTTCGCGCCATACGCACGCGAGATTGCGCAGCGGCTTTCGGACTTGGAGCAGGGATGCCTCCTCGAAATTGCTTGTGGAACAGGGATCGTCACGCGTGCCTTGGCGGAGCGATTGCCCCGGGAGGTAAAGATACTAGCGACTGATCTCAATCAGGCAATGCTGGACTACGCAGCGACCCAGTTGAGCGCCCCCAATGTCGCGTGGAGGCAAGTGGATGCCCAGGCTCTCCCTTTGGGGGATGCTAGCTTCGATGCAGCCGTGTGCCAGTTTGGCGTGATGTTCTTCCCGGACAAAGCACTCTCGTATCGGGAAATGCGGCGCGTGGTGAAGCCCGGTGGAAGGTACGTATTCAACGTGTGGGACCGAATCGAGGCCAATGGTTTCACAGAGGTGGTTCACCAGACCGTCTCCGCGATCTATCCGAACGACCCCCCTGGCTTTCTCGCCCGCACACCTTTTGGCTATTTCGATACGGCCCCAATCTCCGCCAGCCTGCGCGCCGCGTGCTTCGGGCACGTCGAAGTGGAGGCAGTCAATCTGATCAGCCGCGCCCCATCTGCACTTCATGCGGCCAACGGGCTATGCCGGGGAACACCGCTTTCCGCGGAGATTCTAGCCCGAGACCCGAATGGCCTTGACGAGACCGTTGCAGCAGTAGCGCGAGCATTGAGCAAACGCTTTGGGTCCGGCCCAATCGAGGCATCCATGCGCGCGCACGTAGTCACTGCGTTTTGAGCGCCTATATAGGAAGTTGTGTCGCTTGATCTGTACCCAACGGCGAGACTGCCGGCGGACGCAGCTATATCGAGACGGGGACCGGACGTTCTGGGACCTGGATCGGAAGACCCACGGCTAGGTAGCCGCGAAGATCGGGGCGTTGGGCGCCAGAAGCACCCGCTTCACCCCTGGGGGATTATGGCTTCGGCGGCTTCGCCGAAGCCTGATCTCGGTGAACTCATGCAGCTAGCGAAACTTCCTCCTCTGCGAGTTCCCTCGCAACGCCCCCGATGTTCATCTTGACCAGCATTTGCAGCGGATAGTCGGGATATCGAGCGCTCATTTTCGCGATGATCCGCGCCTCCTCTTCGGGCAGGGGGTGACGTCGATCGGCGATCTCTTGCCGCACGAGGTCTCGAAATCCGATCAGATAGTCCCTTTGCTGCGCGAGGGCCGCAAGCCCACCCTTCGGCCCGTGACCCGCGTAGACGACGCTTACGTCCGCATATCGGCTACGCACCGTTTCGAGTTGCGCGAGCCATTGCGCGGTTCGCCCCTCTGCCAGCCAGGGGTGTACGCCGTGATACAACAGATCAGAGGCAATGAGCGCGCCGCTCTGCGGCAGATGCACGACCGTAATGTCGGCGGATTCTCCCTCACCGAGATCGTCCACGTACAACTCAAGGCCGTCGATTCCGATTCTCTGTCCCGGTAGCGCAACGGTATCCGGTATTGCCGTCACTTTTGGATAATCCTCGCCATAAACCGGAGTCCAAGCCGCACGCTTGTCGGCCTCGGTAGAGCGGATCACGTCGATCGTGGCTTGCGTCGCATAGATCGGGACTCCCGGCCAGTCGCGGACGATTTCCGCGGCGCCATTGAAGTGGTCCGGGTGGGGATGCGTAATGAAAATTCCCAGCAGCGGTTTGCCGCGGGCGCGAATGGCATCGCGCAACTGGCGCGCCGACGAATTCAGGAACTGGGTATCGACCAGAGCCAGTCCGTTAGTCGTCTCAATGATGAACGAGTTCACATAGAACGCGGATTCCGAAGAGGAGAAGACTTGAATGTTGTGCATGCCATTTCCTTTTCTTTGGATGCAGTGGGATGACAGAAGTCAATTTACGAGCTCGGGGATTCCGTGAGAAGATGGATGAATCGAATAACATTCATTCGAAATGCGGAATAAAGAGCGCGCCGCCCGAGACGTCTCACTGTCGCAATTGAGGACCTTCATTCGAATCGTCGAACGGGGTAGCTTGACGGCGGCAGCTCTTGACCTCGCCACGACTCAGCCGACCGTTTCGCGTCACTTACGCGAACTGGAGGAGGCGTACCAGGTAGCGCTTGCAATTCGCACGACACGCTCTCTACGTCTGACCGACGAGGGGCGTGCGGTCTATGAGCAGGCGAAGCAAATCGCGCAAGCCGAGGACGAGCTGCGCGATCGACTGCATGGTTCGCTCGGCAGCCTCGAGGGCCGCATCCAGGTGACCGCGCCATCGGGCTTCGGAGCATTTGTCGTCGCCCCCTTCTGCTGTCGCTTCATCGAGCGGCATCCGGGCATCGGAATCGATCTGTCCCTCACGGACCGGCACGTCGATCTGGTCGGCGAAGGAGTCGACATCGCCGTCCGGATCGGTCAACTGCCCGATTCGTCACTGTTTGCCACGCGTCTCGCGAATCTCGAAGAAATAGTCGTCGTTCATCAACGACACCTCACGCAGGTGGTTGCCAAGCCGATCGATCTTTGCAAGTTGCCGTGGATCGGCCTGTCCGGCCCTACTGTTTCACAGGTGATTCATCTACACAGGAAAGGCCAGTCCCAGATAATCCCTATCACGCCGCGCATGCTGATCGATCAAGTGGTTGGCTACCGCGAAGCGCTGATTGCAGGTGCGGGCGCCGGTGTCATCCATCGCTATGCGGTTGACGCCGAGATTCAGGCGGGTCGATTGGTTCAGCTACTGCCCGAATGGCGCCTTCAGAGCTGGCCTCTGCATATTGTGTCGCCGATTCGCCATCTGTCGCTTCGTGCCAGGACCTGGTGCATGGAACTCGCACAGGAGATTGCGACGGTACCGGGGCTGACCTCAGTCTAGGAGCTGTCCCCGGGTCGCGACAAGGCGACGAGAAGCAAGCCGCTACGTGCGGAGAGATGAGCGTCTCGGCTTCGAGATAAAGTCAAGGGCCTATTCGAGCACCGGCGACTGCGCGACAATGCGCCATCACGTGCTCGAAGTCCCAAGCGGGTCGAAATCGCGGGCGCTGAATGCGCCAAGCATGCGTTCAGCGTGGCCTTCAGCAGTTGCGTACCTCGCAAATGCGACGCAAATCGGCGAGCGGACTCCCCGGGGTGGCCAAGTGATGGCCTTTTCGACGATCACCTGGCGGATCCCGGGAACTGCATCTCCGCTCAGTCGTGTTTCGCGCCCGTAGGAAGCAGCATCGGAACGCGCGCACGGTAGGCCCCATACTCCTCACCGTGGCTCTTCATGAGATCGCGTTCCTCGAAGTAGATACCGATGAAGATGTAGCCCGTCGTCGCGATAGAGAAGATAAGGTGTCCGACAGACATGTGCGGTGTCGCCCAAAAGGCGATGATGAACCCCAGATATAAGGGGTGGCGCACAAACCTGTAAAACGCCCGCTCCATGAAGACCAAAGGGGTGTAAGGGACACCGCGCATATGTAGATAGACCTGGCGCAACCCGAACAGATCGAAGTGATTGATGAGGAACGTGGAGAGCAGCACGGTGAGCCAGCCGATGGCAAACAGGGTCAGCAGAACCGCCCTGATCAAGGGTGACGATACGTCCCAGATAACCGTCGTTATGGCCTCCCATTTCCAGCAGATCAGCGCAAGCAACAGGCTTGAGATCAGCACGTAGGTGCTTCTTTCCACGGCCTTAGGAACAATGCGCGTCCAAAGCGCCTTGAACCCCGGTCGCGCCATGACGCTGTGCTGTACGGCGAACAGCCCAAGCAGGACAAGATTGATGACTAGCGCTGCAGGTAAGTCGCTGCCGGGAGGCGAATCGATCGTTTTTGGTACGACGAAATCGCCGACGAATGCAATTGCGTAGAGAAATGACGCGAGGAACACGGCGTAACAGACCAAGCCGTAAAGTGCAGCGATCAGACCCATGATGATTCTCCTAGAAGTCCTCCAACATGTTCGACCTACTCTCGAAATTCGCGCCTACTCCAAGCACTGGGGCTGTTTCGACGCGCTTGCAGCCGCGATGACAAACTCGCCGGGGATGCGATAACGTCCCCGGTCTCGCCAGGGCGCGATGGATTCGGTGTAGCGTGCGCGAACACGCCTGCGGACTTGTTCATCGAATCGCGACCATGCGAGTGCAACGGGGCCGCCCAGAAACGCTGCGTCGCAAGCTTCGTCCGCATTCGCGAAGATTAACGTTGCTGCGACGCGTCTAAGCCTGACGCGCTCGAAACCTGCTGCCGCGCACAAGGTCGCGAGGGCATCTTGTTGACCGAGTTGAAAAAACAGCGGACAAACTTCACTGCGGACCTCATCATCGACAATCGGGAAGACTGCGGACCAGCCGCACTTCGCCCGCTCGCCCCACACGGCGACTGCCAGACGACCGCTTGCGCGCAGGGTTCGGCGCATTTCACGCAGGGCCAGCTCGGGATTCGGCATATACATGAGTCCCAACCCGCACAGGACGACATCAAAGCTAGAATCCGGCAGAGCCAAAGCTTCGCCGTCCATACGCAAGAATTCGCAGTTTGAGAGCTTCCTGTCTCGCGCTCGCTGGGCGGCAGTACTGATCATTCGATCAGAGAGATCAGTCCCTAGTACGCGGCCCCTCGCGCCAACAGCCCGGGCGGCTTCGATTGTGACGAGTCCTGTTCCGCAAGCGATATCGAGCACCTGCTCGCCCTCTGCCGGGGCGGCCCATTCCAACAAGGCGGCTCGCGCTTTAGCTAGCGGCGTGCTCCACAGGGTCTCGTAGTCCGTGGCCGCCAAGTCCCAGCCGTATCGCTGAACCCGCCGTTGCAACCTTCCATCCATCGTTTGCCGTCCTTTGGAGATCGGAGCTTATCCAATGGACTGGAACTGTGACGTTTCGGACCGGTGGTGTCCTATCCAGGCGTCGGCCTCCACTGCCAATTTGTCCTGGATTCGCCGCCGACATGCATCTCAATTGACCGCGCGTCCGAGTTTGTTGCCCCTTCGTCCGGCAGAAGCTTCACTACTTGTTCGGCCACTAGGCGTGCATCGAGAACGGGACCACAATAATTTATCTTCAGTGCGGGAGATCGCCATGGCATCCGAGGAAATCGCTGTCGCAATTGAGCGGGTCGAGTCCATCCTCCAACGGCGGCCTGAAAAAGGCCTGCATGACGACGCGGCGGCGACGGCACGATGGCAGGCTGGCCTGAAGGTGATCGCGACCGATGCGAGCGGCTTTCGAGTAGAGACAGACATGCCTGTCGAGATGGGTGGAAAGGGACAAAGTGTCACGCCCGGATGGCTGCTTCGTGCCGGGCTTGCCTCCTGTACCGCCACGCGAATTGCCATGGCGGCGGCCCGCGAGGGGATTGCGCTGACTTCGCTCGAATTGACCGCCACCAGTTCCTCGGACCTGCGTGGCATGTTGGGCATCGCGGATCCGGCAGGCGCGACAATTTCCGCAGGACCAGGAGAAGTGCGACTGGATGTCAGGATTTGTGCGCCAGGAGTCTCGGAAGAGCGTTTAATACTGCTAGTAAAGAAGTGCAATGCATGTTCGCCGGTCGCGTGTGCACTCGAGACCGCTACCCCAGTGAGTCTTCACATCGAGGTCGCTAGCCACTGATGGATGCCTTGTCCGAAACCTTGCGGGTTGTGAACCTGGTCGGTGCCATCTTTATAAACGCCAGGTTCACGGCGCCCTGGTGCTATCAGTCGCCACGTGCAGAGTCGGTCGCGAAGTTGCTCGAGCCGGGTGCCGAGCGCGTGATCATCTTTCACATGGTCGCCGAGGGCGAGTGCTTCGTCGAATTGGGGAACGAGGAGCCCGTGCGCTTGATCGCTGGCGATGTGGTGATCTTTCCCGAGGGCGACGCCCACCTGATGAGCTCACAACCTGGACTTTCGCCTTCGTCGGGCGCGCGCCTGGAGCAGGTGCTGGCGCGACGTCCACGCCAACTCTCCTATGGGGGTGGGGGGGCGACCACACGTTTGGTCTGCGGCTATCTGGCGTGTGACACTCGCCTGGCGAGGCTCCTCCTGGCTGGCCTGCCAAAGCTGGTGCGGGTCAATGTAAGGGGATCGAACGCGGGCACCTGGCTGGAAGCCTCGGTGCGGTACGCCTTGACCGAGGCGCGCTCGCCACGGCCAGGCGGCGAAGGCGTCCTTGCGAAGCTGGCCGAGGTTTTGTTCATCGAAGTGCTGCGCCTCTACATGAACGAAGTCGACGAGGGACGTACCGGCTGGCTCGCTGGCGTGAGCGATCGGATTGTCGGGGCTGCACTACATTGTCTGCACAAGGACCCGAGCTATTCGTGGACATTGGAGGAGCTAGCCCGCGCCGCGAACACCTCGAGATCGGTACTTGCCGAGCGCTTTCAGAATCTGGTGGGCGATTCGCCGATGCAGTACCTCACGCATTGGCGAATGCTGCTTGCGGCAAGCCTCCTGCGCCGCAGTAACGTTCCTTTAGCGCGAATTGCCGAGCAAGTGGGTTATCAGACCGACACCGCCTTCAGCCGGGCATTCCGTCGGGAGTTTGGGATGCCGCCGGTCGCGTGGCGAAGAAATCAATCAAGCCTCGCCGTCGCTCGAAGTTAATTCCGTCATCCATCGCAGCGAGACTGCGAGCGCAGGCGGTGAAACGCCATGCGCTCTTGCGCATAGGTCCACAGAGAGTCGTCGTGCTTCCGGGCCGCCCAACTCGGAAATTCACCCGTTGCAGAGGCGGATATTCGCGGCCCACCTGAGGGTAGATTCATTCGCCAAGGGGTCGACAAGACAAAAGGTTCGGGTTAGTCAAAGGGCAGTTTCGCTTAATAGCGCCGGTGCGGATCCATCTCTGACACACGAATATTCCAACATTCGCGCATGCAGGGCGCCGTCGATTGCGGTCAAGTGCACCTTCAAGTCGTGATCACTTCCGTGGTCGTCACAGTGCCAGTCTGTCACGGTGACGTCGCCCTCGCTCTTTCGTAGCGCCTCCCATTCCCATGCCCCAAGCACCAAAAGCTCGTCTGGCTTTTCTGCGAAAGAAAACGCATGGAGATGCGGGTTGCTGCGTGAGATACCTACTAGAATCATTTGCCGCTTGCCGCATGGAACGGGTTCCACTTGAACGAGGAACTCATCGAGAGGGTCAAGCAGAAGTTTGACTCAATGTCCGTTCCGTCCAAATGAAATGGAAGGAACTTAGGCCTGTGAGCGTGGGCTGCTCGGTAAACAGCTCCCTCACGGCGGCCCAATACGAATGCCTGGACTGCGCACGTGGTAAGCTGATTCTCTAGATCACGGGCCACGTGACCGATGCCCGGGTGGGGGATTGGGAGAAGCGCTGCGACTCGGCCAAAATCAGACCATGCGATGAATGATCCGGAAGCGACGCCACGGCTGCCCCTGTCCAACGGCGGGCTGCCGCGCATCGAGACTGCGCGCCTCGTACTGACACACGCCGCGCCGGGGATGGAGGCGCGAACCGTTGCTTTTTTTGAGCGCAACCGCGAACACTTTCGACCGTCCGATCCGCCGGTCGCCGAGGAGTTCTACAGCAGAGAGTTCTGGAGCGGGGCTCTGGTGCGCGCGGTTGACGAATTCGCCGCCGATCGTGCCGTGCGTTTCGACATGACGCTGGCCGGCAAGGAAGGCGGTCCGCTGGTCGGCCGCGTGAGCTTCTCGCAGATCTATCGGGGTCCCTTGCAGAGTTGCGTGCTGGGCTATCAGATTGATCAGATCTATCAGGGTCGCGGTCTGATGTTCGAGGCCCTCACCGCCGCCATCCAATACATGTTCCGCGAGCGTAACCTGCACCGGATTTCGGCGGGCTACCTGCCTGAGAACCAGCGCAGCGCGCGCGTGCTCGCGCGCCTTGGATTCGAAGTCGAGGGGCTCGCCCGGAACTTTCTCTATATCTCGGATCGCTGGCGCGACCATGTGCTCACGGCGCTGGTCAACAAGGAATTCGACATCGACGCGGCTGGCGGACTTGTTCGCCAGGGATGATGAGCCGACGAGCGCGGGTAAGCACCTTCGCTCGATAGTGGGCGGCCATCCTTGCGCCTGGAAATACTCAAGGTCTGTATCCGGCCGTACGGAATACGCGCGCAAGACTGTGCTTTCATTATTCTCCAAGGTTTTGGCGGGACAGCTGCTGCGCCATTCCGATGACACGGGTAGACCATGATCGAATCAATCCTGCTAACAGCCACGCGCATCGGCACCTTCGACCGAAAGCGCTCGCTCACGATAGCCACCGGCTTTTTCTTCGAACGCGACGACAGGCTTTTTCTGGTCACGAGTCGCCATGTCTTCATCGACGAGCCGAGCAAGCATTTTCCGGATCGCATTGAAATCGAGCTGCACATCGATTCCGAGAACCTCACGCGCTCAATCGGATTTTCCATTCCCCTGTATCGCGAAGGCAAAAGCCTGTGGCGCCAGGGGCAGGACTCGGCTGGCGGGATTGACGTTGCGGTGATCGAGCTCGAGCGGGCCGCGCTACCGGAGACCGCGATCTATCGCGCCTTCACGCCGCGCCACATCTATGACTCGCTCGAGCAGATCGAAGTCGGCACTTCGCTCTTGGTGGTCGGCTTTCCGCTGGGCTTTCATGACACCTTGCATCACATGCCAGTGGTTCGTCAGGCGGTCATCGCATCCTCGTTTGGCCTGCGATTCAAGGGGCAAGGTTATTTTCTGACCGACGCGCGCACCCATCGCGGCACCAGCGGTGCCCCGGTCGTGACGCGCGCGGCTCCCGAGGGCACCTTCGACGATCTCCCATGGATGCTGCTTGGGGTGCACGCCTCGCGGCTCGACGTCACCCGCGACCAGAAGCAGGATGAGGCGCTCGGCTTGAACAGCGCCTGGTATGCAGACATTCTCCTGACCCTGACCGTCGACCCCATCGCAGCCGCTTCCGTCGCATCCGAGACCGTGCCGCCGGTCGGCGCGGATACAGCCGGATGTTAGAATGCGCCAGTGCGCGGCGACCGTGGTGAAGTGGATATCATTGGGCCCTCCGAAGGCCTAGTCGCAAGTTCGATTCTTGCCGGTCGCACCAGATTCCCAGTCGCCCGATGAACTATGCGCGCCGTCGGCTCGCTAGGCGGCGCTACGTGCCAGATGCTTCACGTCCAGAATATGGTCCAGTGCCGTCTCGAGTGTGGCGACGGTGCGCTCCACGTTCTGCAATTTATCGAGTCCGAACAGACCAATCCGGAAGGTCTTGAAGTCGGCTGGCTCATCGCATTTCAGGGGAACGCCGGCGGCCGTCTGCAGGCCTTCGCCGAGAAAAGCGCGACCGGTGTGCAGGGCGTCATCGTCGGTGTAGCTGACGACAACTCCGGGCGCCTCAAATCCCGGGGCGGCGACACTGACGAGGCCGCGCGCGCTCAGAATCTCACGGACCCGCCGCCCCAACTCGATCTGTTGGTTGCGCAGCTTCTCGAAGCCATACTCGCGCGTCTCCAGCATCACGTCGCGATTGCGCGTCAGTGCGTCCGTGGGCAGGGTGGCGTGGTAGGCGTGGCCGCCAGCTTCGTAGGTTTCCATGATGGCGAGCCACTTCTTCAGATCCGCGGCAAAGCTGCTGCTGGTGGTGGCGTCAATCGCGGCGCGCGCTTGCTCGCTCAACATCACGAAGGCACAGCAGGGTGAGCCGCTCCAGCCCTTCTGGGGCGCGCTTACCAGGATGTCGACTCCACTGGCCTGCATATCGATCCACACCGCCCCCGACGCAATGCAGTCGAGGACCAGCATGCCGCCGTGCGCGTGCACGGCCTCCGAGAGCGCCCGCAGATAGCTATCCGGGAGGATCATGCCCGCAGCGGTTTCGACGTGCGGTGCAAACACCAGGTCCGGTTTGTCTTTACGGATGCTGGCTAGAACTTCTTCAATGGGCGGCGGTATGAAAGCTGCGTGGTGCGCCCCGGAGATCGGTCGGGCCTTGAGCACGCTCTGACTCGCCGGGATCTGGCCCATCTCGAAAATCTGGGTCCAGCGATAGCTGAACCAGCCATTGCGGATGACGAGCGTCTTGCGCCCGCCTGCGAACTGGCGCGCAACTGCCTCCATGCCAAAGCTTCCGCCGCCAGGAACGATGATCGCCGAACGGGCGCGATAGGCCTGTTTGAGGATCGCGGAAATATCGCGCATGACGGCCTGGAACTTGCCCGACATGTGATTGAGCGAGCGGTCGGTAAACACCACCGAATACTCCAGAAGTCCTTCCGGATCGAGGTCCGGTCGCAGGCTGGGCATGGCAATTCCTTGGCAAACGCGGGTAATCCTGCGGCGAGCTTAGCACGCGATCCCGGCCACCGGAGCGCGTGCGCTCCGCGGCACCGAGCCTTACGCGCGGCTCAAATACGGGGCAAATCTAGAGATCCATGAACGCCCTGGACGTGGCCAACGCATAGGGGTGGTCTATGAATTCAATAAAATCAATTGATTTTCCTTTTGGGATCGAGGCACCGAGAATGGGCTCACCGAAAAGCCCGCCACTTATCCACGCCAATACGAGGAAGCTCATGAGCAAGACTAAACAACTTACAACGGCCTCCGGCATCCCGGTCGCCGACAATCAGAACTCGATCAGTGCCGGGCCACGCGGTCCGCTGCTGCTTCAGGATTTTCACCTGATCGAGAAGCTGCAGCACTTTAATCGCGAGCGCATCCCGGAGCGCGTGGTACACGCCAAGGGCTCGGGCGCTTACGGCAGTTTTACCGTCACCCACGACATCTCGGCTCATACTAAGGCTCAGCTTTTTTCGGCCATCGGCAAGCGCACGGAGGTATTTGTTCGCTTTTCGACCGTCGGTGGTGAGCGCGGCAGCGCTGATACCGAACGCGATCCGCGGGGATTCGCGGTGCGTTTTTACACCGAACAGGGTAACTGGGACCTGGTCGGAAACAATACGCCGATGTTCTTCATCAAGGACCCGATCAAATTCCCCGACTTCGTCCACACGCAAAAACGCGATCCACAAACAAACCTCAAGTCGTCCGGCATGATGTTCGACTTCTGGAGCAAGGCGCCCGAGAGCCTGCACCAGGTAACGATGCTGTTTTCATCGCGCGGTACTCCCGATGGCTATCGCCACATGGACGGTTTTGGTAGCCATACATTTAGTCTTATCAATGAGGCCGGCGAGCGTGTCTTCGTGAAGTGGCATCTGCGCACCGAGCAGGGCATCAAGAATCTGTCGGCCGAACTGGCGCAGCGTCTGGCCGGTTCGGATCCGGACTACGCGCAGCGCGATCTGTATGGGGCGATCGAGCACGGCCAGTTTCCTCGCTGGGAGTTGCGCGCCCAGATAGCCACTCAGCAGGAACTTGCCCGCTGGGAAACCCGTACCGGCTGGAATCCTTTCGACCTCACCAAAGTCTGGCCGCATGCGGACTTCCCCCTTATTACGGTCGGGATGCTCGAGCTTGATCGCAATCCCGCCAATTACCACGCGGAGGTTGAGCAGGTGGCCTTCTCCCCGGCCAATGTGGTCCCGGGGATGGGCTATTCTCCGGACAAGATGCTGCAAGGCAGGCTGTTTGCCTACCACGACGCCCAACTCTATCGCGTTGGTACCAATCACCAGCAACTGGCCGTGAATGCGCCACGCTGTCCTGTGCACCACCAGCAGCGCGATGGCGCCATGACGATTTACGATCACGGCGCTGCCCCGAACTACGAGAACGTCAGCGAGGCCGGTACGGCGCCGCTCGGTTTCGGGCATGGCGACGCGGGCTGGCCGGTAACCGGTTCAGCCGCACGCCATGACGAGCGTGGCACAGGTGACGACTTCACCCAGGCGGGCAACCTTTTTCGCCTCATGCCAATGGAGGAGCAGCAGCACTTGTTCGAAAACCTGGCAGGCCCGCTATCGCAGGTGAGCCCGGCTATTCTCAAGCGGCAGCTTGCCCACTTTGACCGGGCAGATGCCGCCTACGGCGCAGGGGTGCGCGCAGCGCTCGAAAAGCGCGGCGTGCTTATCGACTAGCCGGATAAGGCACTCGCTTGCCTGCCCTTCAGACCGGCGCGCACAATTGCGCCTGGTCAAGGGCATTCCATCTGGATGCCCAGGCCTCTAACAGGAGAGTAGCTTGTCGCGACGCACCTTGAGTCTGGACGATGCCCTCTACGACTATGTGGTTCGATTGGGCGTTCGCGAGCACGCGGCGCAACTCGCGCTGCGTGCTGCGACCAGTTCGCACCCCCAGGCGGGCATGCAGATTTCTCCGGAACAGGGACAGTTGATGGGCTTACTCGTGCGCCTGATCGGGGCGCGACGCTGCCTTGAGATCGGTGTATTTACCGGTTACAGCGCCCTCTGTGTGGCGCTGGCGCTGCCGACCGACGGCTATCTGCTGGCGTGCGACGTGAGCGATGAATTCACGCGCGTTGGCAAGCCGCATTGGCAGGCGGCGGGGGTCGCGCAAAAGATCGATCTGCGCCTGGCCCCAGCCATCGACACTCTGGACGCCCAACTGGCCGAGGGGGCGGCGGGCAGCTTCGATTTCGCGTTCATCGACGCCGACAAGACCGGCTACGAGGCCTATTACGAGCGGGTACTGCAGCTGCTGCATCCGGGAGCCCTCCTCGCGATCGACAATGTGCTCTGGGGCGGCAGCGTCGCGCATCCCGCTTTGGACGCCGATACCCTGGCTCTGCAACAGCTCAATGCCAAGCTGCACGAGGATGCGCGCATTGATCTCGCCCTGCTGCCCATCGGTGACGGTTTGACGCTGGCGCGCAAACGCTAGCGACCCATTCGGGCACGCAGTTCCAGGCCCGCCCAGAGCAGGGCACCCAGAGCCAGCACCGCCACTCCAACCAAAGCGCCGATGCCGGTGAAGGCGAGCGTTGAATACAGCACGTAGAGGCTGCTCAGGCAAAACAAGACCGGTGTAAACGGATAGAACGGAACCCGAAATGGTCGTTGCGCATCGGGCATGCGTCGACGCAGGACCATCACAGAAGCACCCGACAGAGTGAGAAAGAACCAGTACACGGGCGTCAGATAGTCGACCATGGTTTCGAATCTGCCTCGCGTCAGCGTGCCAAAGCCAATCAACACAAGCGCTGTGGCGCCGATCGCCAGAACCGCGTGAGCCGGCGTTCCGCCCTTCTCGTCCCAGCGACCAATGAACTGCAGTCCCGGCTCGTCGCGCGCCGCCGCGTAGGTCGTGCGCGCGCCGGCGATCAGCACCGCGTTCATGACGGACAGCGACGTGGCGGACACGATCGCAACCATCAGGGCGCGGCCCAGCGGACCGAAGACGTGCAGCATCAGATCGGCTGCGGGAGCTTCGCTGGCGGCCAGACCATCCAGACCGAGCACGCGCAGGTAAGCCCAGTTCGCCGACAGATAGAGCACACCGACTATCGTCATGCCGATCAACAAGGCGCGGGTAATACCATGCCGGGCGTCGCGCATCTCCGAGGACAGGGTGGCGGCGTCACTCCAGCCGCCGTAGGCAAGAAACACGAAGACCATCGCTTCGCCGAACTGGGTGCGATCGCTTGGCGAGTGGGACAGCCCAAAAGAAGTCAGCGCGGGCTCTCCGGTCAGTCCATACCAGGCGCCGCCGAGCGCCACGCAGGCCAGACCGAACAACACCAGCAGCATCAATCCTACCTGGGTATCGACACCAAAGCGCACCCCGCGCAGGTTGATCGCGCACAAGGCGACGATCGCCGCGACGCCGAACAGGGGACTGGTCATCGGTCCAAGATCGATGATCTGCGAAAGATAGTCGCCAAACACAAACGCGAGCAGCGCCATCGATCCGGTATGGATTACCGCGAAGCGCGACCAGGCAAACAGAAAGGCCAGCGGCCGGCCGTAGGCGAGCAGCAGGAAATAGTAGTCACCGCCGGCATCGGGAAAGGCGGCTGCGAGTTCGGCAAAACACAGTGCACCGACGATCGACAGCACACCCCCAATCGTCCATGCGTAGAACAGCGCGTCCGACGACATCAGATTGGCTGCTACGCTTGGCGCGGTCTTGAAGATTCCGGCACCAATCACCATCCCGACGCACACCGCTGTGGCGTGCCAGACACCGAGCTGGCGCCGCGGCCGCGCTAGCTGCGTTGTGCCCGCTGCGATCCCCAGCGGCGCTACGGTCAATTGCTCTTGCATGGTCAAAAGGCCGCCTTCGCCAGGTGCTGTGAACACAAGGGGTCGATTACAGCACGTGCTGCCGCCCACGTGCAAAGCACCGCGGTGCCAGCGAACATAATCGGTTGCGCCGCAGCATTTGTCCAGAATCTTCCGTAGAGGTGCTGTGCTGCCACGCGTTCTGACAGCTAAGATTGCGCAGTCCGTCCGGCGCGACCGCGCGAGACGGCTTTTCGATGCAAGGAGCTTTGATGACGACTCTCCGTCTGGACGGCAAGCGCATCCTCGTTACCCAGTGCGAAGACTTCATGGGACCGGCCCTGTGCGCCGTGTTGACCGAGCTTGGCGCACGCGTGACAGCAGATCCGCAACGACTCACGGACCCTTCTGCACCGGCACGCCTGGTGGCGGCGGTCGGCGAGATCGACGTGCTGGTAGCCAACCTTGCGATAGCCGCTCCAAGTACCGCGGCGCACGAGGTCGAGGACGCCGAGTGGCGCGAGATGTTTGAGACCATGGTCGACCCGCTGCCGCGCCTGGTGCGGGCGGTACTGCCGCAGATGCTCGCGCGCCGCGCTGGCAAGATCGTGGTTATCGGCAGCGCTTCAGCCCTGCGTGGCATCAAGCGTACCTCTTCCTACAGTGCGGCGCGGGGCGCGCAGCTGGCCTATGTGCAGGCGCTGGGGGTGGAGATGGCGCCCCACAATATCCAGGTCAATGCGATTGCCCAGAATTTTGTCGACAACCCGACCTATTTTCCTGCCGAGCTGCAAGCCAACGCGCGCTTTCAGGATCGTCTGAAAAGAGAGGTGCCTGCGGGCCGGCTCGGCCTGCCGCGCGAGAGCGCAATGCTCGCGGCATTTCTCGCCAGCGATGCCTGCAATTTCATTGTCGGGCAGGCAATTCCTGTCTGCGGGGGATGGGCCACGCACTAGCTGCGCGACCCGCCAATCCGATGAAAAGACAGCAATGAACTGGCCCGCTCTGAACTGGTCGGCCCTCTATTTGGCTAGCGAATGGCTGATCCGGGTGGCCATGCTCGTGTACGTGCCGCAAAAGCGCACGCCCTCGGCAGCGCGCGCGTGGCTGTTGCTGATTTTCTTTCTGCCCTTGCCCGGACTGCTGCTGTATGCGCTCGTCGGTCGCATCTACGTACCGCGCCGCCGCCTCGCCCTGCAGCGCCAGGCCTCCGAGCTGATCCGCTCGGTGCAGGCGCGCATGCCGATCCCGAAGGCTGCCGGTGCTATCACCCTGCCGGCACAGATGCAGGCGACTGCGCGCCTGGCGGCGCAGCTTGGCGACTTTGCGGCCATCGGCGGCAATCGTGTCGAGATGCTGCACGGCTACGAGGAGCCGCTGGCGCGCATCATCCATGATCTCGAGTCCGCCAGCGAGACCATTCATTTGTTGTACTACATCTTCGAAGACGACTCCGTCGGCAAGCGCGTAAGCGAGTGTCTGGAGCGGGCGGCAGGGCGTGGCGTGAGTTGCCGGATACTTCTGGATGCAGGTGGATCGCGGCGCGCCTTGCGCAGACTCGCACCGCAGTGGCGCGAGCATGGCATCGAGGTCCACGAAATGCTGCCCGTAGGCCTGTTCCGGCGCAATGTCGCGCGCTTTGACTTGCGCAACCACCGCAAGATCGTGGTGATCGATGGGCGCATTGCCTATAGTGGCTCGCAGAATATCGTCAATCCCGAGTTCATCCGCGGCTGTCCGAATGAGGAACTGGTCGTGCGCCTCGAGGGGCCGGCGGTCACGCAGTTCCAGGGGGTGTTTCTCGGAGACTGGTTCTTTGAGACCGGTGAGTTGCCCTTTAGCGTGACTGAGCTGCCCGAGCAGAAGGTGGTCGGCGGCACGATCGCCCAGGTGTTGCCAAGCGGGCCCGGCTACGGACGCGAAAACACCAAGGAACTGATGATCGGACTCATTTACGGTGCGCGCGAGAAGCTCACCATGGCGACGCCCTATTTTGTTCCCGACGAACCCTTCCTTGAAGCGGTGCTCGCGGCGGCGCGACGCGGTGTGAGCCTCGATCTGATTCTGCCCAAGCGCTCGAACCAGCGCGTGACCCACTACGCGCAGCAGTCCTACTATTCCCAGTTGCTTGCCGCCGGGGTCAACCTGCACCTGTTCCAGGGGCGCTTTCTGCATGCCAAATTCATGAGCATCGATGAGGAAATCGCCTTGATCGGCTCGACCAATATGGATATCCGCTCATTTGCGCTGAATGCCGAAGTCAGCGTACTGCTCTATGACCGCAACGCCGTGACCCGTCTGGCAGAAATCAGTGCTGACTACATCGGGCGCGCCGTCACCCTCAGTGGATCCCTGTGGTCGGCCAGGCCTTTGCAGCAACGCCTGATGCAGAATATTGCGCGCCTGGCCGACTCTCTACTTTAGCTTGCCGTCCTGCGCTGCAAAGGGGTCGGCGCGATCGATGAGGCGCGCCGCACGTGCGGCCATGAGCCGATAGAGTTGGCCGAGTTCGGGCGAGTGTGCAGCAAGCAGGGCCTCTTCTTGTCGCACCAGCGCGTAGTCGCCGCGCGCGACCGGGCCCGACAGGGCCGCGCGCGGTCCCAAGGCGAGCACATTGGCAAGTGTCTGGTTCAGTAGCGGCGTGAGCATCGCCAATCCTGGCACTTCGTCGATGCCCGCCTGGGCGTAGCATTCGAGAGCCGCCGCAACGAGCACCACGAGGTAATTGCTCGCCATCACGGCGCTGGCGTGATAGCTGAGCTTGTTTGCGCCATCGATGGCCATTGGCATGCCGCCAATGGCGGCAAAAGCGCTGCCGAGGAGATCGCAGGCGCTGGCATCGCCCTCCATCACGCAGGGTGTGCCATTCAGACCGGTGAGAAAGCGACTCGGATCGGCGAAGCTGGTGAGCGGATGGACGCTGGCAAGCTTCGCCCCGCTGGTGTGCAGCGTGGCGAGAATGTCAGCACTACGCGCGCCGCTCAGATGAAATGCCACCCCGAAATCAGGCCCGGACCGCGCGCTCGCGTGAGCGTTCGCAAGCGCCCTCGCCAATGGCGCGAGATCATCGTCGGGCACGCCAAGGAGTGTGACTTCAGCAGGCCGCAGCTCAGCCAGGTCGGTGCAGGCCCGACCCGCGCCAATGTGCGAGATGGCCTCGCGAGTGCTCTTTGGTGAGCGATTGAGGACGTCCTGAATGACGAAGATGCCGCGCGCCTGCCAGAGCCGCGCCAGGCTCGCGCCGGCCTTGCCTGCACCTACGATGTTCAGCGCCGCCACCATGAGTTAGGCGCGCATTATCGCGTAGCACAGGGTGGCGTGGGCGCACAGCTTGCCGCTGTGTGCGCCGCTGATGCGTGCGTCACCAAAGGCCATGGTTTTGCCCAGGCGCGTGACTTCGAGGGTAACGAGGAGATCCTCGTTGGCGGCCGCGGCAAGAAAACTGGTATTCATGCTGACGGTCGCCATATCGACAAAGCCACCCAGTTTCTCGGCCACCGCCAGGACCATGCCGGTGTCGGCAGCAGCCATGATCGCCTGACCGCAGATGATGCCTCCCACGCGCGCGAGTTCGGGCCGGTTACCAAGGCGCAGTACCATCGGCGAGGTGCGCTCGACTTCCAGTTTCAGATCCAGAACCCAAGGCGCAAACTTGTCGGCGAGGATCTGGCGCGCCTTGTCGATGAATTCACTCATGCTCGCTGGTTCCATGGTTGTTGCAGGCTCGCTGGCGATGGCTAGCGCATCCGCGTATGGTAACCGGCGCCACAGTCAGCAGGGGGGCGGGGCAGCACTCGTGAAGTGGCCTGAATCCGAGCGCATGCTCCTGCCGTATTAGTAGGGACGGCTGCGAGCCCGAGACTATAAAATCAAGCCATGTCCCCTATTCCTGTCATGCTCGTCGGACTGCTACTGCTCTCGCTGGTATTCATAGGCGGATGGCGGGTACAGCTGCGCACCCAGAATGCCGGGATGATCGATCCGGTCTGGTCCTATTCACTGGGCTTTCTGGCAGTGCTGTATGCGGTTCTTGGAACCGGCAACGAGCTCGCCCGCCTTCTAGTCGGGGTGCTCGGTGGCGTGTGGGGATTGCGTCTTGGCACCCATCTGTGGCTGCGCAACCGCAACAAGCTCGAGGACGGTCGTTATCGACGCTTTCGCGTAGAGTGGGGTGAGAAGGCCGCGGCCAATATGTTCTGGTTTTTCCAGCTCCAGGTCGTGCTGGCGGTGCTGCTCTCATGCGGATTCCTGGTGGTTGCCTATCGGGAGGACGCGCCCGCGGCGCCGCAGATTGTTGTGGCGCTACTGCTCTGGGTGATTTCGGTCGCCGGCGAGGCGCTCTCCGATCTGCAGCTTGAACGCTTCAAGAGCGATGCCGCGAATCGCGGGCGGGTGTGCCGTCGCGGACTGTGGCGCTATTCGCGCCATCCGAACTATTTCTTTGAATGTCTGCACTGGTTCGTCTATCCGGTGCTGGCCATCGGCAGCCCCTGGATCTGGCTGGCGATTGTGCCGGTCGGGGTGATGGCGTTTTTGCTACTGAAGGTATCGGGCATCCCGCTTACCGAGCAGCAGAGCGCCCTGACACGGCCCGAATACGCGGAATACATCCGCACGACGAGCGCGTTCATTCCCTGGCCCCCCAAATCCTGACATGCCAACGATCCCAAGGATTGTCGCGTGAGTGCCACCGCCGAGCGTCTTCCCGGTGCTGACAGTCTGCCGCCCTCGCTGGCCATCGAGCTGTGCGAGCGAGGCCTCGTGCCCGACATGGTCGCCCGCTGGGGTATGCGCAAATTGATGGCAAGGCGCCTCTTCGACGAGTCAGCCGGTGGGGAGGAGGCGCGTGTCGCAAGGCTGGGCGCCCTGGTGGCCGACTTGCGCAGCAGCCCGATTGCCATCGAAACCGCGCGCGCCAACGAGCAGCACTATGAGGTGCCGGCGGCGTTCTTCCACCAGCATCTGGGCGCCTGCCTGAAATACTCCTGCTGCTTTTACCTCGGTGGCAGCGAGTCGCTCGATGAAGCCGAGCAGGCCATGCTCGAACTCTACGTGCAACGCGCCGGTCTGGCTGATGGCCAGGCGATCCTTGATCTCGGATGCGGCTGGGGTTCGCTCTCGCTGTGGTTAGCGCAGCGATTTCCGCGCGCGCGCATCGTGGCCATCTCGAATTCGACTGGCCAGCGTGAATTCATCGAGTCCCGGGCGCGCCAACTGGGCATGGCCAATCTGCGCGTGATCACGGCCGACATCAACCAGTTTGATTTTGCCGAAGCCGAGCTTCACGGCGGCTTTGATCGGATTGTTTCGATCGAGATGTTCGAGCATATGAAGAACTACGCCGCGCTGCTTGCCAAGATCGCGCGCTGGCTGCGTCGCGACGGACGCCTGTTCGTCCACATTTTCGCGCACCGCACTCTCGCCTACCACTTCGAAGTTGCCGATCAGAGCGACTGGATGAGCCAGTATTTCTTTACCGGCGGGATCATGCCCTCGCGCGAGCTGCTGTTCCATTTCCAGGATGATCTGCGTGTCTGCGAGAGCTGGTGGGTCAACGGCCAGCACTATGAGCGAACCGCCAACCAGTGGCTCATGCGTCTGGATGGCGCGCGTACCCAGTCGCTCGAAATCCTCGCCCAGTGCTATGGCGAAGCGGCGCCGCGCTGGTTGCAACGCTGGCGCATGTTCTACATGGCTGTCGCCGAACTGTTCGGCTATCGCCAGGGCGAGGAGTGGGGTGTGGCCCATTACCTGTTCGAAAAGCGCGACAGCTTACCGAAGCCCTGATTGCCGGTACTTGCGATCCGATGTGCCGCCTCGCCTGGTAAACCCTCCGAGAACGTCGTTTCCGAGGCGAAATCCGCTTGCCGTTTGACCGAGTCTAACCCTTGGGTTAATCTTGTCTATACAGCAATTTCGTGCAGGCAAAAGTGACCGCGCTCGTGACCGAACCGCAGTATCTGCGACTCAAACGCTACATCCTCGAGGGTATGGCTTCAGGCCAGTGGCCCCCCAACGACCGTTTGCCTTCCGAAGGCGAGCTCACACGTAAATTCACGGTCTCGCGCATGACGGCCAACCGTGCGTTAAAGGAGTTGGCGGACCAGGGGCTGATCACCCGCGTCAAGGGCGTGGGCTCATTTGCCGCCAAGCCCAAGGCCGAGGCAACGATGATCGAGGTGCGTGACATACGCGCCGAGATAGCAGCGCGTGACGCGCAACACAGCGCGCGCGTACTGCAGCTGGTCGAGACGCGCGCCAACGATGTGCTCGCCGCGCAGTTCGAGATCGCCGTAGGCGCCCGACTGTTCATCTCCGAGGTTCTGCATAGCGCCAACGGCGAGCCCTTCCAGCTCGAGGAACGCTACGTCAATCCGCGCTGCGCGCGCGATTATCTCGAGCAGGATCTGACCAAGACCACCGCCCATGCGTTTCTCATGCAGGTTGCTCCCCTTGAACGTGCCGAGCACATCATCGAGGCCGAACTGCCGGATGAGCGCGTGGCCGAGCTCCTCGGACTCGCCGAGCGTGAGCCGGTGTTGATCATGCATCGCCGGACCTTCTCGCGGCGCACGGTCGCAAGCGTGGCCCGGCTTATTTATCCCGCCTCACGGTTTCGGCTGGTGGGGCACTTCAATGTACTTGGCGGCTAGGCCACAAGCCCGGTCTGCTTTCGAGAAGCTCGCGAACTGCGCAAGAGAGGCAATCAATGAATGACATCCCGAAGACGAATTTCGCGGCCGCCACCCGGCGCGATGCGTCACGCGTAATCCGCGCCCCGCGCGGTCAAACCCTGTCGGCCCGAACCTGGCTGACCGAAGCGCCGCTGCGTATGCTCATGAACAACCTCGACCCCGAGGTGGCTGAGCGTCCCGAGGAACTGATCGTCTATGGAGGAATCGGCCGGGCCGCCCGCAATTGGGAATGCTTTGACCAGATCGTCGCGACGCTGCGCGAACTCAAGGAAGACGAGACGCTCTTGATTCAATCGGGCAAGCCGGTGGGCGTGTTTCGCACCCACGCCGATGCGCCGCGCGTGCTTTTGGCCAATTCAAACCTGGTGCCCCACTGGGCGAGCTGGGAGCATTTCAACGAACTGGATGCGCGCGGCCTGATGATGTTCGGTCAGATGACGGCGGGTTCTTGGATCTATATCGGCAGTCAGGGCATCGTGCAGGGGACCTACGAAACCTTCGTCGAAGCCGGTCGCCAGCACTACGGCGGCAATCTCAAAGGACGCTGGATCCTCACGGCGGGTCTCGGTGGCATGGGCGGCGCGCAACCCTTGGCCGCGACCATGGCGCACGCGTCCATGCTTGCCGTCGAGTGCGATGCATCGCGCATCCAGATGCGTCTTGATACCCGCTACCTTGATCTGCGGGTCGAATCGCTGGACCAGGCGCTGGCTGCGATCAATGGCGCGCATGCCCAGGGTCGGGCGATCTCAGTGGGTCTGGTTGGCAATGCCGCCGAGGTCTATCCCGAACTCTTGCGCCGTGCACTGGCAGGTGACCTGCGCGCGCGTCCCGACATGGTCACCGACCAGACCAGCGCCCACGATCCGCTCAATGGCTATCTGCCCATTGGCTGGACCCTCAGTCAGGCGGCCAATCAGCGCATCAGCGATCCGGCGGCAGTGATCGCGGCGGCCAAGCACTCGATGGCGGCCCAGGTGCGCGCCATGCTCGGATTCAAGGAACTGGGCATCCCGACCTTCGACTACGGCAACAATCTGCGCCAGATGGCCCTCGAATCGGGTGTCTTGAACGCCTTCGACTATCCAGGCTTCGTGCCTGCCTACATCAGGCCCTTGTTCTGTCGCGGCGTGGGTCCGTTTCGCTGGGTGGCGCTGTCGGGTGACCCCGAAGATATCTACAAGACCGACGCCAAGGTCAAAGAGCTCCTGCCGGAGCATGCCGCCCTGCATAACTGGCTCGACATGGCGCGCGAACGGATTCACTTCCAGGGCCTGCCGGCGCGCATCTGCTGGCTCGGTCTTGGCGAGCGTGCACTGATCGGCCTGGCCTTTAACGAAATGGTCGCCAAGGGCGAACTCAAGGCGCCCATCGTGATCGGTCGTGACCATCTTGATTCAGGATCGGTGGCCTCACCGAACCGCGAGACCGAAGCCATGCGCGACGGTTCCGACGCGGTGTCGGACTGGCCCCTGCTCAACGCTCTGCTCAACTGCGCCAGCGGCGCTACCTGGGTCAGCCTGCACCACGGCGGTGGCGTAGGCATGGGTTTCTCGCAGCACGCCGGCATGGTCGTGGTGTGCGATGGCTCTCCGGCTGCTGCAGCGCGCCTGGGACGGGTGCTGACCAACGATCCGGCAACCGGCGTGATGCGTCATGCAGACGCCGGCTACTCGATAGCCGTCGACTGCGCGCGCGAGCATGGATTGAATCTGCCGATGATCAATGGCTGATGCCACGCTCGTCATTGCGCCCGGACGGCTGGACCTGGCGAGTCTGCGTCATGTCCTGCGAGATGCTCCGCACGTTGCCCTTGAGCCTGGTTGCCGTGCCAGCGTAGAAGCATCGCGCCGTGCGGTGCAAGCCGTGGTCGCGCGCGGCAAACCGGCCTATGGGGTCAATACCGGCTTTGGCAAACTCGCCAACACGCAGATCGCCAATGACGATCTGGGTCGTCTTCAGGAAAATCTGGTCTTGTCGCACGCTGTTGGCGTCGGCCCCCTCGTCGACGCTCCCACCACACGACTGATCCTGATTTTGAAGGCCGCCAGTCTCGCACGCGGCTTTTCGGGAGTACGCTGGGAGATCATCGAAGCGCTGCTGGCGCTGGCCAACGCCGGGGTCCTGCCTTGTATCCCGCAAAAGGGATCGGTTGGCGCTTCGGGTGATCTGGCGCCGCTGGCGCACTTGTGTCTGCCCCTGATCGGTCAGGGTGAAGTGCTGATCGATGGTGTAGTGCACTCGGCGCGGGAAGGTCTGGCGCGGGTGCACCTCGAACCCTTCACGCTCGGCGCCAAGGAAGGGCTGGCACTACTGAACGGTACCCAGGTCTCGACCGCGCTCGCGCTGCGTGCGCTGTTTGAGATCGAGGACATTTTTGCCGCCGCCGTGGTTGCCGGAGCGCTGTCTGTCGATGCCGCGCGTGGCAGCGATGCACCCTTCGATGAGCGCATTCATGCGGTGCGCGGCCAGCCCGGCCAGATGCGCGTGGCAGCGCTCTATCGCGAGCTGCTAATAGGTAGTGCGATCCGCCAGTCGCACCTCGAGGGTGATGATCGGGTGCAGGATCCCTATAGCCTGCGCTGCCAGCCTCAGGTGATGGGAGCGTGCCTCGATGTAATCGAGAATGCGGCACGCACGCTGGAGATCGAAGCCAACGCCGTGTCGGACAACCCGCTGACCTTTGGTGAGGAAGTGGTCTCGGGCGGGAATTTCCATGCCGAACCGGTGGCGCTGGCCGCTGACAGCCTGGCGCTCGCCATCGCCGAAATCGGCGCGCTCTCGGAGCGGCGCATCGCTCTATTGATCGACGCCCACCTTTCGGGGCTGCCGCCTTTCCTCGTGCAGAATCCCGGGCTTAATTCCGGTTTCATGATCGCGCACGTCACCGCGGCCTCACTCGCCTCGGAGAACAAGTCGCTGGCACACCCGGCGAGTGTCGACAGTCTGCCAACATCCGCTAATCAGGAAGATCACGTCAGCATGGCCACTTTCGCGGCGCGTCGCCTCTCGGAGATGGCAGACAATACACGCTACATCGTCGCCATCGAATTGCTCGCTGCGGCCCAGGGGATAGATTTTCACGCGCCACTACTTACCTCGGCGGCGCTCGCCAAGGTGCATGGCGCAC
The DNA here is from genome assembly GCA_903970145.1 of Mycobacteriaceae bacterium. GTDB lineage: Bacteria > Pseudomonadota > Gammaproteobacteria > Burkholderiales > Burkholderiaceae_D > CAJCHO01. The sequence continues at coordinate 113,706 of CAJCHO010000051.1, forward strand.
TGCGCGGCGAGGTCGAGTTCTATGAGCGCGACCGGCTCTTCGCACCCGACATCGAGGCGGCCAGGCGTTTTGTGGCCAGCAGCGCCTGTCACCAGGCGGCGCGCGCCGTGCTGCCTTCCGAGCGCGGCGCGAAGCGCTAGGCAAAAGCGATGGTCCACTTCGCGACGGCGGCTCCTGCGATGCGCTACCTCGCGCCCGCAGCGCTGCTCGCTGATGGCTGGCACGACGAAGTGGTACTCGAGATCGATGCCGGCGGGATCATCTGCGGCATCGTCGAACAGGACGCGGGCGCTCTTCCGGTGACGCGTCTGGCCGGTCCGGTGGTTGCCGGTGTCCCCAATCTGCATTCGCACGCCTTCCAGCGGGCCATGGCGGGACTGACCGAGACTGCCGGGCCCAGGGCCGACAGTTTCTGGTCGTGGCGCGAGCTGATGTACCGGTTTCTCGCCGATCTCTCGCCCGAGGATTGTGAGGCGATCGCGGCGCAGCTCTACATGGAGATGCTCGAGCGCGGTTATACAGCGGTCGCCGAATTCCACTATCTGCACCACCAAGCTTCAGGGCAACACTACGCGAGTCGTGCGCAGATGGGCCTGCACCTGTGCGCTGCGGCACAGGCGAGCGGGATCCGCATGACGCTCTTGCCGACGTTCTATGCGCACGCCAACTTCGGTGGCGTCGCTCCCCTGGAGCAGCAGCGCCGCTTTATCAATGATGTCGACGGCTTTGCGCGCATCGTCGATGAGCTTGCAGTGCATCTGCGGGCGCTCCCCTTGCAAAAGCTCGGGGTTGCCGCGCACTCCTTGCGCGCAGTGACACCGTCGGAACTGGACGCGGTGGTCTCGATCGCCAATGCCCACGGTCCGGACACACCGATCCATATCCACATTGCCGAGCAGATCAAGGAAGTCGAAGATTGCCGTGCCTGGTGCGGAACGACTCCAGTGCGTTGGCTCCTGGACCACGCAGCGCTATCAGCGCGCTGGTGCGTCGTACACGCGACCCACATGTATGCCGCCGAAACGGTGGCGCTGGCCGAGAGCGGCGCCATCGTCGGCCTGTGTCCGACGACCGAAGGTGATCTGGGGGACGGCTTTTTCAACGGCGTTGAATTCCTCGGCGCCGGCGGCGGCTTCGGAATTGGCGGGGACAGTCATGCGGAGGTCGATCCCTTCGTCGAGCTGCGGCTGTTCGAATACACCCAGCGCTTGCGTCACCAGCGGCGCAATCTCCTGGCGAGCGAGCCCGGCC
>CAJCHO010000052.1 GCA_903970145.1 Mycobacteriaceae bacterium
ACGGGCACCATCCACCTGATCGGCGGCTCGCTGGCCACGGTGGCGACCGCATGGCTGCTGTCGCGCCCCTTCATGTTCGATCCGCGGCGCGTCCTGGCGTTGCTGGCAGGCGGCATAGGCCTTGCCACCATCCCATCGATCATCGCTTACTGGACGCAGTCGCTGTGGCTCACCAAACTGATGTTCTGGATCTTCATCCCGTCAATCTACTTCTATATCGGTCCCTGCATGGCGCTGGTCCAGAATCTCGCGCCGCCTCACATGCGCTCGCTGTTCTGCGCCTGGTCGGTGCTGGTGGGCAACGTGCTGAACCTGATCGTCGCGCCGCAGGCGGTGGGGTTCCTGAGCGACTGGTTTGCCGGCACGCAGGGATCGAATGCCAACTCATTGCGCTGGGCCCTGCTGGTGCTGGCACCCACGGGATTCTGGGCGGCTTATCATCTGTACCTGGCACGGAGAACCGTCATTGAAGATCAAGCACGTGCAAGTCGTTATGCGCTCGCCTGACGGGCGAGCGCGCCATCGCGGATGGTCTGGCATCGCGCAGCTCGCGCATCGCGTGGCCGCACCGCTGAGCCTGGCGCTGGTACTGGCGACCCAGGCGTTGGCGCCACCGGCGATGGCGGGTGAGATCCGCATCATCAATGCCGACGCGCATTACCCGGAAGGTCCCATCTGGTATCGGGGCAAGCTCTACTACGTCGAATACGACCGCAATTCCGTGACCACGTGGGATGGCAAGCAGAACCGCGTGTTCTCGATGGACTTGGGCTGTGGTCATTCGGCCGTCGTGCCCACCTCCCGCGGTGAGTTCGTCGTCACCTGCTACGACAACGGCACCATCGGTCGGGTGGGGGCGGATGGAAAGGTCCTGCCGCCCTACACCCACGACAAGCTGGGCAATGCCTTTGTCGGACCGAATGATTTTGCTCCCGATGCGCATGGCGGCATCTACTTCACCGCCTCGGGGCATCCCGGGCCGGCCATCGACGGCAAGGTGTTCTACATCGGCGCCGACCGCACGATCACGCAGGAGGCGGTCGAGCTGCACAATGCCAATGGCATCGCCGTATCGAAGGACGGCAAGACGCTGTACGTGGTCGAGACCGACGACAACCGGGTGATCGGCTTTACCATTGCGCCGGACGCCTCGCTATCCGAGCGGCGTGTGATCGTAAATCTCGACGATCTGACCAATCACGTGGTGCATGTCTGGCCCGACGGCGTGAAAGTCGATTCCAAAGGCGCCCTCTACATTGGCCAGAGCCCGCGCGCCGAGCACGTGCCGCTGGCCGGCGAGATCTTCGTGGTCGACCCGCAGGGTAAGCTGCTGCGGACCCTCACACTGCCCTCGCTGCAGGTGCCCAACTTCGCCTTCAGTCCCGATGAGAAGACTCTGTACGTAATGGGGGTCGATCAGATCGACAAGTCGCCCTTCAGGGGCAAGGTGTACGCCATTGCGAATCAATGAGGGCCGTGTCGGGAAACGCTGCGCCGCGCGGTGGCTCTCAACCGGCGAGCCAGCCGCCGTCCACCACGAGATTCGCGCCCGTAATGTAGGTGGCGCGGTCGCTGGCGAGAAACACGGCCGCATTCGCAATGTCCTCGGGGCGACCCAGCCTCGGCCACGGCGTTCGCCGCTGCGCGTTCTGGATCAGCGCGGGGTCCGTGGGCAGTCCGGGTGCGCCGGTCACGATTTTTCCGGGCGAGATGCAATTGCAGACGATCAGCTCGCGGGCGTAGTCGACGGCGATCTGCCGCGTCAGATAGATCGCGCCGGCCTTGCTGACACCGTAGGGGGGATCGCGCGGACAGGTCACGATGCCCTGCTGCGATCCCAGGTTGATGACCCGTCCGCGCACCTCGTGCCGGGGCTCCTGCGTGATCATCTGCGCGATGGCGCGTTTGCAGCCGTTGAACATACCGGTCAGATTGACTTCCAGCACGCGATGCCATTCTTCGCTGCTGGTCTCGAGCAACGGGGTGCCCGAATACGTGGCGGCATTGTTGATCATGACGTCGAGGCGTCCATGCCGCGCCACCGTGCGGCTGATCAGTTGATCCACATCCTCCCAGCGCGACACGTCGGTGCGCTCGTAATCGGCCTGGGCGCCGGTCCGCGCGATCAATTCGACCGTGGTCGGTCCGCCTTCAATCGGCAGTTGGGTAATGTCAGCGATCGTGACGCGAGCTCCTTCGCGTGCGAAGCCGACGGCGATCGCGCGCCCAATCCCTGAGCTCGCCCCCGTGATGACGGCGATCTTTCCTTCGAGTAGTCCATTCATCGGCGTTGTGTTCCATCGCTGGGTTGCAAAGTTCAACCGCCCGGGCACCATACCTGAGGCACGCGTCAGTGGAGCGATCGCGTCGTGAGCACGCAGCGGATTGTCGATTCAGTCGAACCCGATCTCAAGCTGGCGACGCAGCTGTTCGAGTCGCTGAGCCGGGAGACCCGCCAGGGTCGCGGGATCGTACGCGACAGCTACGGCGCGGGTGAGCAGGCCGCGCACGACATCATGCGCCGCGCCGCGGAGTCCCTGGGGCTCGCGATTGCGATCGACGCCATCGGTAATCTGATGATGACCCTGCCGGGGCGTGATCGGGGTGCGGCGGCCATTCTGATCGGCTCGCACCTGGACAGTGTGCCTCAGGGTGGCAACTTCGATGGCGCCGCGGGGGTCGTGGCTGGACTGAGTGTGGTGTCCGCACTGCGGCGCGCC
>CAJCHO010000053.1 GCA_903970145.1 Mycobacteriaceae bacterium
TGAAGGGCTTGACGATGTAGCCGCTGGCGCCGGCCTGGGCGGCGTTGACGATGTCTTCCTTCTTGGCCTCAGCCGTCACCATCAGTACCGGGATGTCCTTGAGATTCGCATCCGCCCGTACCTGACGCAGCATTTCAAGTCCGTTCATATTGGGCATGTTGATATCGCAGACAACGAAGTCGTATTTGTTGGCGCGCAGCTTGTTGAGCCCATCCTGGCCATCCTCGGCTTCGTCGGCATTGGAGAACCCGATCTCCTTCAACAGGTTCTTGACGATGCGCCGCATTGTCGAAAAATCATCGACAACGAGAAATTTGAGTTCAGCATCGGACATTGGCTACCCCTTGGAAACGGATGAACTGGAAAGCATTGCGCGCAGCGTGTCGGCCAGCTGGGCCGGGTCGAACTTGCCGACGTAGGCGTCTACCCCGACCTGCTGGCCCATACTGCGATTGGCTACCGAGGACAGGGAGGAATGCATGACAACCGGGATGTGGGTGAAGCGGCGATCCTGTTTGATCAGGCGCGTCAGCGAATAACCGTCCATCTCGGGCATCTCGGCATCGACCAGGATCAGGCCCAGGCGCTTTTCGAGTGGCACGTCGTCGGCCTCGGCACCTTGCGCCATGGCCTGCAGCTTGTCCCAGGCCTCACGCCCCTGAACCGCATGCTGGTGTGGTACGTGCATGCCGTCGAGGACCTCGACGATCTTCTTGCGCGCCAGCGCCGAGTCGTCGACAAAGAAAATACAGCGTCCATCGATCACCTGGCTTGACGGCGCGACGAGTTCGGGAACCGGCACATCGCCAATGGCCTCGGAGAGAATCTGCTCGACGTCGAGTATAGCGACGAGCTTGCCGTCGGGCAGCTCGGTGATCGCGGTGACGCGCTGGCTGTTGCTGCCCAGGATCGACTCCGGAGTCTTCACCTGCTCCCAGCCGACGCGCACGATGCGGTCCACATCGGCAACCAGAAGACCCTGGACGTTGCCACTGAACTCCGTGATGATCAATTTGGTGGGCTTGTCGACCATAAAACCCAGAAAAAATCCGAGGTCGATCACCGGGATGATGCGCCCGCGCAGCGAAATCAGACCGACCACCCCGGCCGGCATGTTGGGCGCGCGCGTAATCGGCGGTGTGTCCTGGACTTCGCAGACCTTGAAGACATTGATCCCGTAGGTCTCGCCACCGCCCAGATCGAACAGCAGGAGCTCCATGCGATTCGAGCCGGCCAGCCGCGTTTTCCCATCGACCAGGTTGAGCAGACGATTATGTTCGGTAGTAGCGGCCATGGGCTATCTCTCGGGCGGTTTCGCAGGCAGGTTTTGCTGCACCTGTTCAGGGGTGACGGGTGCATCGGTAGAGGTCTCAAGCTTGGCACCGTCGGCGAGGATCGAATCCTCGGTCGCCTTGTTGAGCACGACAATGCTGATGCGCCGGTTCACCGGATCGTTGGGATTGTCTTTGTTGAGCATGACGGCCGAGCCCAGGCCAACTACCCGCAGGATCTTCGAATCGTCCAGTCCCCCGGCTATGAGCTCGCGCCGCGACGCATTGGCGCGCTCAGCTGAGAGTTCCCAGTTGCTGTAGCCCTTGGAGCCACCCGCATAGGGTGTGCCGTCGGTGTGACCCGACAGGGCTACGTGGTTCTCCACGCCATTTAGGACCGGCGCGAGCTGGCGCAGGATTTCGCGGGCATAAGGGCGCATCTCGGTGCCACCTGAATCGAACATCGGGCGACTCTGATCGTCGACGATCTGGATGCGCAGGCCCTCGGTCGTCAGGTCGAGCAGGAGCTGATTGCGAAAAGCGGCGACCTGCGGGTTGGCCGCGATCATCTCCTCGATATGAGCCTGCAGCGCCTGCAAGGCCTGCTTTTCGCGCGCGGTGCGCTCGGCCTCGGCCGCCTTAATATCGATGATCGTGTGCGGGCCTTCGCGTTGCCCCTCGTTGACCTGGCCTTCTGAACGCGTCAGGTCCTTGCCTCCACCCTTCAATACGTGCGAGCTGTCGCCACTGCCCGAGCCGCCCTGCAATGCGACCCGCAGGGGAGTCTTGAAATAATCGGCGATGCCCTGCAGGTCGCCCCGGGTGGTCGAACCGAGCAGCCACATCAGGAGGAAGAACGCCATCATCGCCGTCACGAAATCGGCATAGGCGATCTTCCAGGCGCCGCCGTGGTGACCACCAGCGACCTTCTTGATGCGTTTGACAACGATCGTTGCCTTTTCCCCGGATGCATCGGCCATGGCTGTGCCTCGACCTATTTCTTCTGCTTGACGTGCTCTTCGAGCTCAAGAAAGCTCGGGCGCACCGAGGAGAACAGCACCTTGCGGCCGAATTCGACAGCCAAGGCCGGCGCGTAGCCGTTCAGGCTCGCGAGCAGCACGACCTTGACGGTCTGGTAGACCTTGGTGGCTTCCTCGGCCTGCTGCTCGAGGATGGTCACGATCGGCGCGGCAAATCCGTACGAGAGCAGAATCCCGAGAAAGGTGCCGACCAGTGCATGGGCGATCAACAGGCCCAGTTCGTTGGGCGGCGCTCCGACCGACTCCATCGTGTGCACGACACCCATCACGGCTGCGACGATGCCGAACGCCGGCAGCCCGTCGGTGACCCGCTGCATGGCGTGCGCCGGCATGGCCGCCTCGTGGTGATGAGTCTCGACTTCAACGTCCATCAGGTTCTCGATCTCGAAAGGATTGAGATTACCGCTGACCATGATCCGCAGGTAGTCAGTCAGGAACTCGATGAGATGGTGATCCGCCAGTATCTTTGGGTAGTTACCGAAGAGCGGGCTCTCTTTGGGATTCTCGACGTCCTTTTCGATGGACATCAGCCCCTCTTTGCGCATCTTGCCGAGGAGCTCGTAGAGCAGCGCCATGAGCTCCATATACATGGCCTTGTTGTATTTGCCGCCGCCAAAAGTCGACGGCAATGCCTTTAAGGTCGCCTTCAGAACCTTGCCCGGATTCGAGGCAATGAAGGCCCCCGCGGCGGCGCCCCCGATCATGAGCAGTTCCAGGGGCTGGAACAGAGCCGCAAGATGGCCGCCGTTGAGTGCGAAACCGCCGAAGACCGAGCCGATGACAACCAGCGTGCCGATAATTGCGAACATATGGATTTTTGCTTTATCGGCGCCAGTTCGCCGTTTCACAAACGCGGGAGAGTCACCCTGACTAGTCGGAGTGGCGCCGACTTTCTTTAGCCGGCCAGACCAGTATTACCCAATCCGCGAAGGAATAGCTAGAGTGTAGCTACCGCAATCTGGGTCTTGCCAGCACGCGAGGGAACGTCGCACAGGCCGCACACGAAGTCGTCGTGAAGGTCTTGCGCGTGGGTGACAAACAGGCCGCCGCAGGCACGGCACGGGGTGGTTCGCAACAGGCCGCTCTCAAGATAGCGAATCAGGATCCACGCGCGAGTCAGGCTCAGTTTGCAGTCGAGTCCGAAAGCGCCGATCTGCTCGAGATAGAGTCGATAGCCGCGCACCAGCGCATCGATGCGATCGAGCTTGCAGTGCTCGATCAGGTGGCGATAGCCGCCCATGAACAGCGAGGAGTGGATAGTCGGTTGCCAGGTGAGAAACCAGTCCGCCGAGAAGGGCAGCATGCCCTTGGGAGGCGACTTGCCCTGTACTTCCTTGTAGAGCCGCAACAGGCGCTCGCGCGACAGGCTGGTTTCGGATTCGAGCACCTGCAGTCGGGCGCCCAGCCGGATCAGCTCGATCGCCAGGTCGATCTGGCGCGCCTCGTCAAGAATGCTGCGGTTGCGCATCAGACTTCCGCAAGCGCTTTGTTACCCATGAGGATGGCAGCGTGGACGCTGCCAAGGTTCTGTTGTTCCTTGGAATGGTCTGTGATGAGGTCCCAGACCATGCGGTCATCAAAGCGGAAACGGCACATCAGCATGTTGGAGGCGGCAATCTTGACCAGCTGCGCCACCGACAGGGAGCCAATGAGGTCTGCCAGTTCTTCCGAAATCCCCAGGCGGTAGGTTGCCTCGGCACGATCTTCGTTGATCATGTGGCGAGCCAGCATCAAGTAGGCGAGATTGGTTTCGCGGACTTCTGCGAGCAGTTTTTCGGAGTTCATGGCGGCATCCCTTTGTGCTTCGTCCCTGTTGGATGCAATCTTGCCTCCCCCAAAGGGTGCCGAATAGCGGGCGCGAGCGCATAAATTTGTCCCATTACCCCATTTCATTGGGTAGGAATTTTTCTTACGCGAGTCGGAAATTCTTAAATAAATCATTGGCTTAAACTGTCAATTCACATTATTTAAAAATTGCGGTCAAAAAAATAGGGCTAAAGTTTTCCGGCTTTTTGTCGATAGAAGGTGCAGATACGGCTTCTTGTGTGTCAGGTTTTCGCACGTCTTTCGAAGATTGTGCGACCGTTGGGGCGTGCGCGCAAGAAACGTGTTGCCAAATGGCCCTAACGGGCCGCCCAAAGGCAGGCTCTTAGCCCTGCCAGGTACGCTGAAGGCCTGTGTCGGCGTGAATCCAGCCGCCGACGGTACCGGGACGAAAGTAAAAACCGACCCCACCGCGTGCAAAACTCTGCACGAGGCCACCGAGGATTTCGGTGTTCAGGCCGACCAGACGAAAATCAGCCGCGCGACCCTCAAGGTGCAGCGACTTGCGGGCTGCGGCGAGTCCCTGCTCCTGCAGTTTGGCGTTGGTTGCGGGCGTCCTATAACCCGACAGAATCTCGAGCGGGTGATTGATGCCATAGCGCGCACAAAATGCCTGGCAGGCCCAGAGAGTCTCGAGCAGCTTGGGATCGATGGTGCGCTCCTGGCGCGCATCGACGTCGCGCAGAATGTGGCACATGCGTTCATAGGCGGCTTTGCTTTGCACGCCGTCCTTCCAGTACACCAGTTGCAGTTCCTCGCCGCTCGATGGTCGGGTCCAGTGGATGGTCCGCGGACGCGTCCAGAAGTCAGGCGCGAGCAGATTTGCGTCGAAGAGGTCGGGCGGCGGTTGCGGCCCGTCGCCGCTGGCAGATGCGGCTGGCGGACTCGCGAGAGCAAGCGGAGAGCCCTCACCGGGACTGGTTAGCGAAGCACTCGCGACCGGCGCCGGCGCGCGCGCGCCGGCGCAGGCGGCAGCGCCGGTGGCGACCCCAGCCAGGGCCGCCAGGCGCAACGAGTCGACCAGAAATTCACGTCTTGATGCCATTGGTTTGCTGCTGCCTTACCGCTCCTTGCCCCCTAACCCGGTGCGCCGACGCGCACGACGATGCTACTCCTCGGCCGCCGCCAGTTGCATGAAGCGCTCGGGTGAGACGCGAAACGCTGCGCCCGTCGGACACGCACTCACGCAGGCCGGGCCGGTCTTGATGTTCTGGCACATATCGCACTTGACGGCTTTTTTGGCCAGATCCTTGCTCTTGAAATGCTGGTCGCTGCCGGGTTCGGGCCCGATGCCAAACAGCATCCACGCAAACAGATTCGGCTTGCGCCGCTTGGGGTCGATTGCCGAGAGCTGGATCACACCATAGGGGCAGTTCTTTTCGCAATTGCCGCAGCCGATACAGGCGTCGCTGATGAACACTTCACCATTGGGACTGCGCTGGATGGCATCCGGTGGACAGTCTTTCATGCAATGCGGGTGTTCGCAGTGGCGACACGAGGTCGGAACATGGATTTCCGCAAAACTCGGCCCTGCGTCGCGGTCCAGTCGCGAGGTGCCGCCGTGGGTGGCGGCGCAGGCTTTCTCGCAGTTGTCGCAGCGTACACAAAGGGTCTGATCGATCAGCAACACATCGGTTGCCTCGCCGACACCCTGTTTGACGAGAAACGAAATCAGGCTGCCGGCCTGGCTGCCCGACGACATCATGGCTTCGTTGGCGCGAATCCGGTCCAGATGTCGTCCCTCCACCTTGCCACGCACGACCGTATTGCGGGCCATGACCTCGGTTACGCGATGACCCTCGAGAACGATAACTTCGGTGTAGACGGCGGCACGCACAGTCGCCGAACGCGGCGCAATCGGATTGAGCGCCATCTCGCCGACGAAATTGCCGGCCGCGACATAGGACAGGACCACCTCGCGACCGCCAAAATTGCGTGACACCGTGACCGAGCCGCGCCGGATCAGATGCAGGCCATCGGCCCTGTCGCCTTCGCTGAACAGCACTTCCCCCGCCGAGTAGGACTTCAAAACCGCACCCTGGACGAGAAAATCGAGATCCTCGTCCGCTATCCCCGGAGTCAGGTAAGAGCGCACCAGCCGCTTTAAGGACACCTCGTCGATCACGCGCGCGACCGACTGTACCGAGGCGAGCAATCGGAGCATCGAGCGTCTGGGCGATTCGAGCAGTACACAGCCCTCCCCGGCTGAAACCGTGGCATTGCGCCGGCGACCCGAAATCAGACCAAGCTCGCCGAAAAACTCGCCGGCGTTCAGTGGGACCTGGATCTGATTGCCGCGCCCGTCGTCGGTGTGCACCAGCGCCTGTCCTTCGACGATGGCGAAAAAACTGTTGGTGTAATCGTTCTTGCTGAATATGGTGCCGCCCCGCTTGGGGGTATGGATGACACTGTCGAGAATGAACTCGCGCAGCTGCAGCGTGGTCAGTCCGGCGAACAGGGGGACGTTCCGACGGATCATCTCGAGACCTTCGAAGACGCTGCGCGCGCGCCGGTAAGGAGCGAATTTCTCCTTGAGCAGCGGCTCATCGGCCGGTTCAACCGGGTGACCGAGGATGGTCTCGATCACCTCATAGCCCTGGTTCATGGCCTGCTTGATCAGCGGATAGCCGCCCAGCGCGCCGACGATGTACAAGCCCGGTACGTTGGACTCATAGCGCTCGGAGAGCTGCGGCACGGCATTGGCCTCGGTGTTGGGGAACAGCACCCCGAAACCTTCGACGAGCGCGCGCGGTGGCGTGGCCCCGAGTCGGGCAATCACGCGATTGCAGGCGATTGCCTCGACGCCGTCGCGTGTCTTGCAGACAAAGCGCAGCGGGCGGACTTCGCCTGGGGTGACGTCAATCGATTCGGCACGGGTGCCATAACGGCACTCGATGCGGTCTTCGGCGATGGCTGCCGTGATGAGTGCCAGATTGCCTTCCTTGCAGCGCGCGAACTCTTCGTTTCGATTGATAAGGATCACGCGGTTCTGTTTGGCAAGCGCCAAGGCATTCTCGATCGCGGCATCACCGGCGCCGATAACTACAATGGTTTCTTCCTCGAACTCGTCGGGATCGTCGAGCTGGTATTGCACCCGCTCGTGATCCTCGCCGCGGACACCTATTTTTCGCAGATTTCCCTGCAGGCCGATGCCAAGGACCACGAACTCGGCTGCGAGTGTCGCGCCCGAAGACAGGGTGAGAGTGAAGTTGCCACGCTGGCCCTTGATGCCGGTGACCTGGGTGCCGTAACGCACATTGACTTTGTGCTCTACCAGTTCGCGGTCCCAGGTCTCGAGAATGCGCTCGCGCGTGCCCGCAGCAAAGGACATCGGACTGCGCAGCGGCAGCACGTTGGGCTCGGCCATGACGTGCTTGCCCTTCTGGTACTTGTAGATGGTATCGGCGGGATGGTTGGTCGCCTCCAGCAGCACATGGGCGACTCCCAGTTG
>CAJCHO010000054.1 GCA_903970145.1 Mycobacteriaceae bacterium
AAGCCGAAGGGCTTATTCGTCGCTTTATAAGGAAGTCACGGCCCGATTGGAGGGTTATTCAAGATCAGGTCTTGGGTCGAGCGCGCGCACCCGCCGCAGCGTTCGAGCCTCGGCCGACCGATTTGGCGCTATCCGTTAATCGGCAAGCTTCGCTTGAGCGCGCTGGATTGCCACTAGACCACGGGTGTGGAACGAACTATCGCGCGGCTCGGATTACGGTTGAGGATTGCGTGCACCAGGCACTTGAAGTCAGGGCGGACGGCGACGAATCGAACCCGCACCACGCGTCCGTGTGGGATTTGGTTGAGTTGCGGACGGCCGACGAACTCGCCTACAACCGAGCAATTGACGCGCTCGCGAAGGCGAGCACGGTGCTCGATTCGTCGACCTGAGCCCCAACGGATTCTCGACGCGATTCCCGCCGTCGGTTGATTGAAAGGTTCACCTGACGGCCGAACACCGGCTCGTCTATACTCGATTTCGGAATCCGAACTTCCCCGCGATTGGACGCCTATCAGCAGCGTTTCTGGGGACTGTAGGGTGTATCTAGATCCATAGGCCGATAACAATATTGCATATATTCAATAGCTTAAGAAACACTTGAAGCTCAAGTTCACCAAGATGCACGGTGCCGGAAACGACTTTGTGGTACTCGATGCCACGCGCGCGCCGCTTTCACTGTCTTCCGATCAGATGCGCCTGTTGGCCGACCGCCGCTTTGGGGTGGGCGCCGACCAGATACTCATCGTCGAGGGGCCGCCGGCCGATGCCGCAGAGCTCGTCGACTTCACTTTCCGCATCTTCAACTCCGACGGTGCCGAGGTCGAGCAGTGCGGCAATGGCGCGCGTGCTTTCGCCCGGTACGTCCATGACCGGGGATTGACCAGCAAGACTAGCCTGCGTGTAGCCACCGCCGCCGGGGTAATCGCTCCTCATCTCGAGACCGACGGCAGCGTGACGGTAGATATGGGCGTGCCGCATCTCAAGGCAGAGGCGCTGGGATTTGAGCACAGAGGTATCACGCCTTCACCGCTTGGTCGCTGGCACACCTGGCCTGTTTCCACGGCCCGTGGCACGAGCGATGTGGTGCTCGTTTCGATGGGAAATCCGCACGCGGTGCTGCTGGTCGAGGATGTCGATACCGCCCCGGTCAGCTCGCTTGGAAGCCTGATCGAACATCAGCCGCGCTTTACGCGGCGCGTGAATGTCGGCTTTCTGCAGATCATCGCGTCCCACGAGGCGCGGCTGCGGGTGTGGGAACGCGGCGCTGGCGAGACGCTCGCCTGCGGTTCGGGGGCCTGCGCGGCCGTCGTCGCCGGGATCCTCGTCGGGCGACTCGATTCGCCCGTGCGCGTAGAGGCGCGCGGCGGTCTGCTCACTCTCACCTGGGCCGGGGAGGGCAAGCCGGTATTGATGAACGGCCCCGCGGTCGCGGTCTTTGACGGGGAGATCGATCTCGATGTCGCGACAGCGTCACCCCGGCATGCACAACAACACCAACTATGATCGGCAAGAGGAGCAAGCATGAGATCTGAAGATGTCGCCGCCTACCTCCAGGCACACCCGGAATTCTTCAACCAGCACACCGACGTCCTCAGCGCGCTCAGCCTGCCACATCCGCATGGCGGCCGTGCCATTTCGCTGACCGAGCGCCAGATGATGGCCTTGCGCGAAAAAAACAAGACGCTCGAGATGAAGCTGGTCGAACTGGTGCGCTTTGGCCAGGAGAACGATGCCATCTTCGATCGCCTGCAGCGCTGGACGCGCGGTCTGTTGCTCCTGCGCAATGCGCGCCTCTTGCCGGATGCACTGACGACTTCTCTGGGCGAGATCTTCGCGGTGCCAAGTATCGCCCTGCGCGTCTGGGAAGCGACCGACGACTACGCCGATCTGCCTGCGACAGCGCCGGTTCCGGTGGATCTGATAAAGCTTGCCAACCAGCTCAGCCGTCCCTATGTCGGGCCGATCGTCGACACCTATGCGGCCGCCGCGGCGCTCCTTAGCGCCAGCGACTCGCACTCGATTGCTCTTGTGCCACTGCGGCGCGGCGGCACGCCGCAGGCTTTCGGATTGATAGTCATGGGTTCGTCCGATCCGCGACGCTTTCACAGCGGTATCGGCACCGAGATCCTGGCGCGCATCGGCGAGACCGCCAGCGCAGCGCTCACCCGGCTGCTAGCCTGAGGAATAGACAGGTGTCGCAACTCTCGCCCGAGATGCTGCGCTACCTCGACGTATTACGCCATGAACGCCAACTCTCGAGTCATACCCTGGACGGCTATGAACGCGATCTCGCGAAACTGGCCGCCCTCATCGCTCAGGAATCCGGCGCGCTGAGCGCGTCGGGGATGGAGCACCACCATGCGCGGCGCTTTGCCGCACGCCTGCATGCCCAGGGGCTCGCCGCGCGCTCGATCGCGCGCACACTCTCGTCCTGGCGCGGCTTTTTTGCCTGGATGTGCCTCGATGGCGCCATATCCGGCAATCCTCTGCAGGATGTCCATGCTCCCAAAGCCGGCAAGCGCCTGCCCAAGGCACTCTCCCCCGAGCTCGCCACGCAGCTGGTAAGTAGCGGATTTGCCGACTCCGTGGACGGCTTGCGCGATCGTGCTATTTTCGAGGTGTTTTATTCATCGGGCCTGCGCCTCTCGGAGCTGGTCGGACTCGACTTGCGCTATCGCGAGGAGCAAAGCTACCGGTCCGCCGGCTGGATCGATCTGGCCGAAGCCCAGTTGACCGTGACCGGCAAGGGCAAAAAGCGCCGCGTCGTACCACTCGGCCGGTTTGCCATCGAAGCGCTGCAAGCCTGGCTTAGCGGGCGCGCCACGCTCATCAAGGTGGATCAAGATGCCTTGTTTGTGTCCTCGCGCGGGACACGCCTGTCGGCGCGCACGATCCAGAATCGCCTCAAAATCCACGGGCAGCGCCTTGGGCTACCCACCAACGTCCATCCGCACGTGCTGCGCCACTCCTTCGCATCCCACCTGCTGCAATCCTCGGGCGATCTGCGGGCGGTCCAGGAGCTACTCGGACACAGCAGCATCGCCTCAACCCAGGTCTATACCAGCCTCGACTTCCAACGCCTGGCCGCCGTCTACGATCAGGCCCACCCGCGCGCGCGTAAAAATCCGGCGCGTTAAACCGCCGTTTGAGCCCCTGACGCGCTTTCGGCAAGCAATGTAGAATTAAGCCCACTGTCAGGAGGTTCTCTGACACACCCCCCTTTCACCGGTTTGGCGCAGCGTGGCTGGGCGCCCGATCTTTCGGCAGCACCGTAGGCATCCCCCGGAGAGAAGCTCACTCCAGGGCGGTGCGCCGCACTGTTGTCCGGCTACAGGAGTTCGCATCTTGCGTAAGCGCTTATCCCCGTACCTCCCTGTACTGGCTTGTTTTTGCCTGTTTTCCGGATGTGCCGTGGGTCCGGACTTCCAGACTCCGGCCGGACCCGCCGCCCCGGGCTACGCGCCAACGCCCTTGCCCGCTCAGACCAGCTCGGCGTCGGGCCTGGCCGGCGACGCGCAGCGCTTTGGCGTGGGTCAGGCGATCCCCCTCGAGTGGTGGGCGCTGTTCCATAGCCCCGAAATCGATCGCCTGGTGCGGGACGCCCTGGCACACAGCCCGACTCTGGCCGCAGCGCAAGCCAATCTGCGCGTGGCGCGCGAGACTTATTCGGCTCAATACAGCTCCCTCTTGCTACCGAACGCCAATGCGCAGCTGCAGGGCGCGCGCGAGCGGGTGTCCGGCATTACTTATGGCCTGTCCGGTGGCGGAGTCGACGGAACTGCCTTCATCGCCTCGCTCAATGCCACCTATAACGTGGATCTGTTTGGCGCCGCGCGGCGTGCCGTCGAGGGCTACTCAGCCCAGATCGACGTCGCCAATTACGAATTGCAGGCAGCCTATCTGACGCTCACCTCGGCAGTCGTGCAATCGGCCATCGCCCAGGCATCGCTGCGCGCCCAGCTGCAGGCGACCAATGAAGTACTGGCCGCCGAGCAACATGAGCTTGATCTGGTCGAGCGCCAGTTCAAGCTCGGCGCGATCAATCAGGCCATCCTGTTATCGCAAAAGACCCAGGTCGAGACCACGCGCGCCCAGATTCCAGCCCTCGAGAAGGCCATTGCGCAGAATCGCGACCAGTTGGCCATGCTGACAGGACGCCTGCCAAGCGATGCGGACCTACCGATCGTGACGATTGCCAGCATCTCGCTGCCGCAGGAAGTGCCGGTAAGCCTGCCGTCCGAGCTGGTACGCCAGCGTCCGGACATCCTGACCAGTGAAGCGCAGCTGCATGTCGCCAGCGCCCAGGTGGGGGTCGCGACCGCGGCGCTCTATCCGACCCTTGGTATCACGGCGCAGTACGGTCGCGAGTCACTGGGCTTTCGCGAGTTGAGCAATCCGGGCAATACCATCTGGAGCATCGGCGCCGGACTGACACAGCCGCTATTTTTTAACGGTCAGCTGACCGCGCAAAAGCGCGCGGCTATCGCGGCCTACGATCAGGCGCAGGCCCAGTACCAATCGACCGTGCTGCAGGCCTTCCAGAGCGTGGCCGACGCACTGCGCGCTATCGAGGGCGACGCCACGAGCCTTGAGGCCATCGCCGGCGTTGATGCCCTTGCCAAGAAGTCTCTCGATCTGGCCCAGACGCAGTATCGCCTGGGCGCGGTCAGCACCTTGGTGCTACTGGATGCCGAGCGCCAGTATGCCCAGGCCCACCTGAATCTGGTGGGCGCGCAAGCCTCACGCTTCTCAGACACGGCAACGCTGTTCCAGGCGCTCGGTGGCGGCTGGTGGCAGCGTGGCACCGCCCTTCCCGAGGTTGCGCTACCGGCGGTTGCCGGGGCGCAGGTCTCGCAATCCAATCAATAAAGCTTAGCAGGGGATCGAAATGGCACAGGCATACAGTTCTACGTACAAGAGCTTGCTCGGTAGCTGGTGGGTGCGCACGCTGATTGCGCTCGGCCTGCTGGTTTTGCTGATGGTACTGATCGTCACTCACATCTTTGGCAACTTCGCCAAGATGGGCAAGGCGATGTCGGCACCGCAACCCCCGACGGTCGTAACCGGGATGAAGGTCGAACTGCAGGACTGGCAGCCGCAGTTGAACGCGATTGGCAGTCTGCGCGCCTATCGCGGCGTTGACGTGACGACCGAAGTGGCAGGGCTCGTGCGCAGCGTCCAGATCAAGTCGGGCATGCCGGTCAAGGCGGGCGACCTGCTCGTGCAGATCAACATCGACGCTGACGTAGCGCAGCTGCATTCACTCGAGGCTGCCGCCGAGCTCGCTGCCACGGTCCTCAAGCGCGACCAGGCACAGCTGGATGCAGAAGCGATCGCCCAGGCGCAGGTCGACGCCGATCGCGCCGATCTGAAATCCAAACAGGCTCAGGTGGCCGGTCAGCAGGCGACGATCGACAAGAAGACCATCCGCGCGCCTTTTTCGGGGCGGCTTGGCATCACCACCGTCAATCCGGGCCAGTATCTGAATACCGGTGACAAGATTGTCTCGCTGCAGCAGATCGATCCAATGTACGCTGATTTCACGGTACCCCAGCAGCAGCTGGCCGGACTGACGGTCGGCCAGAAGGTAACCGTGACGACTGATGCCTACCCCGGCCAGACTTTCACCGGACGGGTTTCAGCAATCGATCCGCGCATCGATGTGAGCACACGCAACGTGTCGGTCGAGGCAACAATCGAAAACCACAAGGGCCTGCTGGTGTCAGGAATGTTCGCGCGCGCCGATGTCGATAGCGGCGACAAGCAGCAGTACCTGACCCTGCCGCAGACTTCGATCACCTATAACCCCTACGGCGCGACGGTCTTCGTCGCCGAGACGTCCGACGACAAGGACGCGTCGGGCAAGCCGGTGACCAAGGCGCAGCAGGTCTTCGTGACCACCGGGCCCAAACGCGGTGATCAGGTGGCGGTCCTGACCGGTCTCAAGCCCGGCCAGATGGTCGTAACCAGCGGCCAGCTCAAGCTCAAGAGTGGCTCGGCGCTGCGCATTGACAACAGCGTGCAGCCGGCCAACGACATCCATCCAACGCCGCAGGAAAAGTGAGGCGACGGCAATGAATTTCACTGATATTTTCATCAAACGGCCGGTTCTGGCGATCGTCATCAGCCTGATGATCCTGGTGCTCGGCTTGCGCTCGCTGGCGAGCCTGTCCGTCAACCAGTATCCAAAGACCGAGAACGGCGTCGTCACCATCAGCACCGCGTATTACGGTGCCGATGCCTCGACCATCGCGGGCTTCATCACCCAGCCGCTCGAGTCGGCCATCGCCCAGGCGCAGGGCATCGATTACATGTCGTCGACCAGCGTGACGGGGGTCTCCACGATCACGGCGACGCTACGCCTGAATTACGACACGAATCGCGCCCTCACCGAGATCAACACCCAGGTCAATTCAGTGCGCAATCAGTTGCCGCCCCAGGCGCAGCAACCGGTCCTGACCGTGGCGGTCGGCCAGACGACCGACGCCATGTACATGGGCTTTTATAGCGACACCCTGCCCGGCAACAACATCACCGATTATCTCGAGCGCGTGGTAAAGCCAAAGCTCGATTCGGTCGAGGGTGTGCAGACGGCCGAAATCCTCGGCGCCCGGCAATTTGCTCTGCGCGCCTGGCTCGACGCGGGCAAGATGGCCGCGTACGGTGCAACCGCAAGCGACGTCTATACGGCGCTAGGCAACAACAACTACCTGTCCTCGGTCGGTACCACCAAGGGCCAGATGGTCTCGGTCGATCTGACGGCGGCTACCGACCTGCACTCGGTCGACGAGTTCAAGCAGCTGGTCGTGCGCCGCAATGGTGATGCGGTGGTGCGACTGCAGGATATCGCGACGGTTGTGCTGGGCGCAGAGAACTACGATTTCAACGTAGCCTTCTCCGGCAAGCGTTCGGTGTTCATCGGCATCAAGGTTGCCCCGGAGGCAAACATCCTCGATGTCGCCAATCGGGTACGCGCAGCCTTCCCGGAACTGGCCAGCCAGCTGCCCAGCGGCGTCACCGGTCGGATCGTGTATGACGCCACCGAATTCATCAACGCCTCAATCAGTGAAGTCGAAAAGACTCTGATCGAAGCACTGCTGATCGTGACCGCAGTCATTTTCCTGTTCCTTGGCAGCGTGCGCGCCGTCGTGGTTCCGGTTATTGCAATGCCGCTGTCGCTGGTCGGCACTTTCTTCGTGATGCTGTTGCTGGGCTATTCGGTCAATCTCCTGACGCTGCTCGCGCTGGTGCTTGCCATCGGCCTCGTGGTCGACGACGCGATCATCGTCGTCGAGAACGTGGACCGGCACATGAAGGAAGAGGGCAAGCGTCCGATGGAGGCGGCACTGATCGCCGCCCGCGAACTCGGTGGCCCGATCTTCGCGATGACGATCGTTCTGGTAGCCGTCTATATACCTATCGGCTTTCAGGGCGGTCTTACCGGCGCGCTCTTCACCGAATTCGCCTTCACGCTGGCCGGCTCGGTCGCCGTATCCGGCGTTGTTGCCCTGACGCTCTCACCAATGATGTGCAGTCGCTTCTTCAAGGCCACGCACGGTGGAAACCGATTCGTCGAGATCATCGACAAGGTATTTGACCGGGCGCGCCACGGTTACAAGCGCAGCCTGAACATGCTTCTCGACACCTGGGTCGTGATGGTCATACTCGGCGTGCTGATCGTGGTGTGCATGCTCGGCTTGTTCAAGCTCTCCAAGTCCGAACTCGCTCCTGAAGAGGATCAGGGCATCGTGCTCTGGCTCTTGTCCACTCCGCCCAATTCGACCGCTGCCCAGGCTCAGAACTACGCCGATCAGTCCTTCGAGATCGCCAAACAGTTGCCCGAATACCAGGAGATGTTCCAGATCACCCAGACCACTTCCGGCTTTGGTGGCGTATTGTTCAAGCCCTGGGATCAGCGTCATCGCAGCGCCCACGAGTTGCAGATGGAATTGCAGC
>CAJCHO010000055.1 GCA_903970145.1 Mycobacteriaceae bacterium
AGCGAGCGTAACGGGGCAAAAGCAGCGGAATAAGCCGTCTCCTGAGGCCCAGTCCCGTTGAAATCTGTGCTCATCGCAAATATTTGATCGCCGCTCATGCAAGATCGCGCAGTCAAAGTGACCTGTTCAGAGAATCCCTAGAACGGCAGTGTCGCGTCGGGCTTTAATTCTCGAATGACCGACGAAAAGTCGGACTGAATGCGCTTTAGTCCTTCTTCACTATCTGCCTCGAAGCGCAACACCAGAACCGGGGTAGTGTTCGACGCACGAGCGAGGCCGAAGCCATCGGGATACTCGACACGCACCCCATCGATCAGGGCCACCGAATCCGCGCCCAGGGTGGCGAATCGCTCAGCGGCATTTTCCTGGAGTGCTTCAACCAGCGAGAAATTTTCGCCCTCGGCCAGTTTTAGCTGGAGCTCCGGGGTGCTGATCGAATTCGGCAGGCCATTCAACATATTGCTGGGATCGATCCCATCGGCCTTGGCGCGCGATACGATCTCCAGCAAGCGCGCTCCGGCATACAGGCCGTCGTCAAAGCCGTACCAGCGGTCCTTGAAGAAGATATGGCCGCTCATCTCCCCGGCTAGCGCCGCGCCGGTTTCGCGCAGCTTCGCCTTGACGAGCGAATGCCCGGTCTTCCACATCAGGGGCTTGCCCCCCAGGCTCTCAACCCATTTTGCTACGTTGCGTGTGCACTTCACGTCGTAGATTATCGATGCACCCGGATTACGCGCCAGGACCTCTTCAGCAAATAGCATCAGTTGTCGGTCGGGATAGATGATCTTCCCATCCTTGGTGACGACACCAAGTCGATCACCATCGCCATCGAATGCAAGGCCGATCTCGGCACCGGTATCGCGCAGGTGGGCGATCAGATCAGCAAGGTTTTCCGGATGTGCGGGATCCGGGTGATGGTTTGGGAACGTGCCGTCGACTTCGCTGAACAGTTCATCCACGGTGCAACCCATGCGCCGATACAGTTCACCCGCATAGGCTCCCGCCACACCATTTCCGCAATCGATTGCAATATGCAAGGGAACGGTCAGGTGTACGTCGTTGACCACCCGTGCGAAATAGGGCTCGCTTATCTCAGCGTGACGGTAAGCACCGTGACCGGTGCGCAAGTCGCCAGCGAGAATGCGCGCATGAAGATTCTTGATGCGCTCGCCGTAAATCGCTTCATCCGCGATGACCATTTTCAGGCCGTTGTATTCGGGCGGGTTATGACTCCCGGTCACCATGACGCCGCAGTGGGTACCGAGTTCGTAGGCCGCGAAATAGACCATCGGAGTCGTGACCAGACCCAGATCAACCACCTCCAGGCCAGCAGCACGAATACCCGTGGCGAGTGCGGCGATGAAATCCGGCCCGGACAGACGGCCGTCACGGCCAATGACGACGGCATGCTGACCGTGATCGGCTGCGTCGCTGGCTATGGCCCGGCCAATAGCCGCGACCATCTCGGCTGTCAGCGTAGTGCCGACGATTCCTCGGATGTCATAGGCCTTGAAAATTGAAGCGGGAGGAGTCATGGACTAAGTTTCATTAAATTTGACTGACTGGTAGCCGAACGATCACGACGTGCGCCGACTCAGGATCCATCGGGAATCTTATCGACCTCGCTGAGCCAGACCGTCGCTTCGGAGTCGCTCGGCGCCCGATAGTCGCCGCGCGGCGAGAGCGAGCCTCCAGACCCAACCTTCGGTGCGTTCGGCATCGCGCTGCGTTTGAATTGGGATTGCCCAAAAAAGCGTTGGGCGAATACGCGCAGCCAGCGCTTGATATCTCCGATCGAGTACTCCCTAAGGTCCGATTCGCCATGCCCGCGGCCCGCCGACCCTTCGCCCCAGCTACTCCAGGCGAGAAAGGCGATCTTGGTCGGGGAGTATCCGAAACGTAGTGTGAAATAGAGATTAAAATCCTGCAATTCGTAAGGACCTACGACCGCTTCGGTCTCTTGCTCGGGCAGTTCATGACCCGCCCCGGGAATCAGTTCGGGACTGATCGGGGTCGCAAGAACGTCCTCGAGGACCGAGCTGGCGTCTGCGCCAAGCCAGCCGCTACCTGCCGCATAACGCACCAAATACTGAATCAATGACTTTGGCACGCTCGCATTCACATGATAGTGCGCCATCTGATCACCCACACCATAGGTACACCAGCCCAGTGCGAGCTCGGACAGATCACTTGTACCGACGACCGGCGCGCCGTTCTGATTGGCAAGACGGAATAGGAGTTGGCTGCGGGCGCCGGCTTGAACGTTCTCGAAGGTAGTGTCGTGCGCCGGCACCCCGTCTACAAAGCGATGGCCGATGTCCCGCAAGAGCTGGTCACACGAGGGCCGGATGTCAATTTCGCTAGCCGTGGCCCCGATGGCCTGCATGAGGCGACGCGCTTGAGCCAGCGTGCGATCACTTGTGGCATAGCCAGGAAGCGTATAGGCCAGGATGTTGCTGCGTGGCGCCCCCAGCACATCCATGGCCTTCGCACACACAAGCAGGGCATGCGCCGAATCAAGGCCCCCGGACACCCCAATGACCAGCTTGCGGGTAGCCATTGCGGACATGCGTTTGACGAGTCCCTGGACCTGAATCTCGAAAATCTCCTGGCAGCGCTGCGCTCGCATGCCTGGATCCGCCGGCACGAAGGGATAGCGGTCGTAACGGCGCGACAGAGGCAGCGCTCCCTCGCGCGGCAGCTCGAGCGATACAGTGCTTGTATGAAAGTCCCAAAGCGCATCGGAGGCCGCCTCGGCGGTCTGCGCGAAGGTATTGGTCCGCATGCGATCGAGCACCACGCGATCCAGATCGATCTCGCTATAGATGATTTGCTCACAGTACTGAAAGCGTTTGCTTTGAGCGAGCTGGGTGCCGTTCTCGTATATCAGCGCATGCCCATCCCAGGCGAGATCCGTGGTTGATTCGCCAAATCCTGCAGCGGTGTATACATAGCCCGCGATGCAGCGTGCTGATTGATTGCCGATCAGCTGCTGTCGGTACTCATCCTTTCCAACGGTAGCGTTCGAGGCCGACAGATTGGCGATGACGGTCGCCCCGGCGAGCGCGGCATAGGACGACGGCGGCAGGGGCGTCCAGAGGTCCTCGCAGATCTCGATGGCGAGCGCGAAGTCGGGAATCTCCTGGATACGAAACAGCTGCTTGGGACCAAACGGAATCGCGCTTTCCCCGCAGAGATCAATCAGAGTGTCGTGACCGTTTCTTGCCGATACGAACTGTCGCAGCTCATAGAACTCGCGGTAGTTGGGCATGTATGTCTTCGGAACGACGCCGATGATGGCACCGCGTGCGAGGACCACCGCGCAGTTAAATAGCATTGATCCGATCAGGATCGGCATACCGACGACAATGAGCGTCGAGAGTTCGCGAGTGCCCTCACGCACCGTTTGCAGCGCCCCGACGCATGCATTGAGGAGCGCCCTTTGATGAAACAGATCATCGCAGGTGTAGGCCGACAGGCCCAACTCGGGAAAGACCACCAGCAAGGCACCTTGCGCCGCGGCCTCGCGCGCCAGGCGCACCGTCTCCTGGGCATTGAATACCGGATCAGCGACCTTCACCTGGGGGACGACTGCGGCAACGCGAACGAAATTGTGCCGGTAGAGATTGAAGTAACTCATCGAATCCTGTCCCTGGTGCCTGGTTGGCGAAGTCCGGTCTCCTGTACGACAAGCTTGCTGCCGTCAGGGTCCCAATGCCTTGGATCGCAGACCGAAATTATAGTCCCTGCGGGATGCTCCCCGGAACCAGTGGGTCGAACGCCACAGCAAGAGCCACGTTTGGTCTCTCCTCTGGGACCACCTGCTCAAGCACCGCCGGTTTCAGGCGCGGCCATATTTGTCGTTAAATCGAACGATGTCGTCTTCGCCCAGATAGTCACCGCATTGCACTTCGATCATAACCAGCGGCATGATTCCGGGATTGGCGACGCGATGCCGGTGGCCGGCCGGAATGTAGGTCGATTGATTCACGTTGACGAGGTTCTCGGACTCGCCATTCACGACGCTCGCGGCGCCGCTGACGACGACCCAATGTTCGCTGCGATGGTGGTGCATCTGCAAAGAGAGCGACGCGCCGGGCTTGACCTCGATACGCTTGATCTTAAAGCGCGGGCCCTCCTCGAGCACCGTGTAGGTACCCCAGGGACGATGCACGGTACGGTGAAGCTTGTAGGCGTCGTGATTGCGCGCCTTCAACTCGGTGAAGATCTGTTTGACTTCCTGGGCGCTGTTCCGATCTGCCACCAGCAGCGCGTCCGGCGTATCGATGATGATCAGGTTGTTGACGCCAACCGCACCAACCACCCGGTCGCCGACACTCTGAATGTAGCAGTCGCTGGTCTGGAACAAGAGGGCAAGGCCTCCCTCGACGCGATTCCCATCACCGTCGGCTGCGGCGAGGTTGCCCAATGCGGTCCACGATCCGATATCACTCCAGCCGATCTGGCACGGTACCACCGAAATCTGGGCCGATTTCTCCATCACGGCATAATCGATCGAGCGTTCCGGGACCTGGGCGAATTGTTCGGCAGCGAGTTCAAGCTGGGTGATGCCGTCCCCCTTGGTCACGCGGGATGCAGCGATGCAGGTGCGCACGGCCTCGAGAATCTCCCCGCAATGGGCCTGCATTTCGGCAAGGATAAGCCCCGCCGAGAAACAGAACATGCCGGAATTCCACAGAAACTTGCCCGACTCGAGGTACTGGATCGCTAGCTCCAGCGCAGGCTTTTCGACAAAGCGCGCCACCCGGTTGCCATCGGCTTCGATGTAGCCGTAGCCGGTCTCGGGAGCATCCGGCCGAATCCCGAAGGTCACGATGCGCCCCTGTTCGGCCAGCTCTATCGCCGACTGCACGGCTGCAGCAAACGCCGGTTCATCGTTGATCAGGTGATCGGCCGGCAGGATCAGCATCATCGCTTCCGGACCGTGTGTCTCGGCGACATGGAGAGCGGCAGCCGCGACAGCGGCGGCGGTGTTTCGCCCTACCGGCTCGAGAATGTATGAAGTTGGCAGGTGCGCCGCGTTGACCGCGCGATATTCATCATTGGTCGCGAAATACAGCTCGCGATTGGTGACCGTAAGCACCTCGACTGTGCCCGCGAGTCGGGCGCCGCGCAAAAATGCCTTCTGCAGAAAGCTTTGTCCGTCGGCTAAGCGTATGAAGGGCTTGGGATGCAGTTCGCGCGACAAGGGCCAAAGCCGCGAGCCGGCGCCACCGCAGAGTATGGTCGGAATCAGCTTCATCGAGTTACCTGTGCAATCACGTGCGGCGATCCGATCGTTGCCACGCATAGCGACAATCGCAGGCGCGGTGAAAGCTCATTATATGCGCGCTTGGGGAGCGTTTCCCCGACGTCCTGGCTCTTTCAAGGGATGCACATATTCTCGCCAAAATGCGTCAATTCCGCGAATTCCAGATGGGGCGTCGGATTAATCACAAGAACTAGACGTGTGGGCTATTGCGCACTCGACAAAAAGGCGCGAAACGACACCCGCCTTGCTCCGGGCCTTGTTTTGGCCTGCGCTCCAGTTGAGCCATAATTCGGTATGTTCGCGCACCAGCCCATTACGCCCGGTCAGGCGCTTGTGTTCGCCGCCTGACCATGGCACGCATACTCGTGACTGGCGCCAATGGCTGGATTGGCACGGCGCTGTGTCGTCATCTCCTACTCGAAGGGCACGAAGTTGTTGGCGTGACGCGTCAGCCCTGCGAGCTGGCAGCGGGGGCTGTGCGCTGGCACGCCCCGGAGGACGACTTCGTCGGACTTGAGCAATCGTGGCCCGCTGGCGATGTATTCGATGCTGTCGTCCATCTGGCAGCACGGGTGCACGTCATGCGCGAACACGGTGCGCAGGCCCTGGCGCGCTATGAGACGAGCAACTGTATGGCCAGTGAGCGCGTGGCCCGGCTCGCTGCTGCGCGCGGGGTGCGCCGCTTCGTCTTCGTTTCATCGATCAAGGCGCTTGGCGAATCAGACCACGGTCAGGCGCTCGATGAGAGCAGTCCTGCGCAACCCGAAGATCCCTATGGAATTTCCAAGCTCCATGCCGAGAAGGCGCTGCGTAACATAGGGGGGATAGAGCTGACCATCGTACGCTCGCCGCTCGTCTACGGACCGGGGGTCGGTGCCAATTTCCGGCGTCTGATGAGCGCGGTCGCCTCCGGTTGGCCCTTGCCATTGGGGCAGGCACACGCTCCGCGCAGCCTCGTCAGTGTTGCCAATCTGTCGATGCGCTCGTTGGCTGCGCGCTTGACGCGCGCGCGGCAGGGCAAACCTTTCATGTTGCCGATGGGCAGACACTCTCGGTGCGCGAGCTGCTTGAAGAGATGGGGCTCGCCCTGGGCCGGCCCGTCCGGCTCGTACCGGTACCCATTTCGCTCTTGCGAGCCCTTGGCTGGCTGACCGGCCGCAGTGGTGAAATCGCGCGCCTGACGACGCCGCTACGCGTCGATGCCGCGCATATTGGCTCGGTGCTTGGCTGGCGTGCACCCCAGTCGGTGGCTGCCGCCCTCAGCGAATGTGCCACGTGGTACCTTGCGCAACCATGAGTGCCCTGCTTTCCGCCTCCTGGCTCACTCCCGGGCTTGTCGCCGCCCTGATGTTCGGACTCGCGGCGGGGATCTGTTCCCTGATTCTGGCAGTGCTTCTGAAAACCGGACTGGCAGCGCGCATCGCGCTCGATCACCCCAATGAGCGATCTCTGCATAGCTCGGTGATACCCCGCTGCGGTGGCTGGGGCATCATGGCGACCCTCCTGGTCTTTCTCGCCGCAAGCCTGCCCCTGATGTGGCAGCTCTCGGTCGCCCTCGCCCTTCTCGCCGGAATATCGTTCATCGACGACCGGCGCGGTCTGTCGGCGCGCGTGCGCCTGGTGTTTCAGGCATTGGCGATCTCGATTGTGCTCATCGTTCAGGTCGGCGGTATGCCCTGGTGGCTGCAGATCCTGGTTGCACTGGGGTGGTTATGGCTGACCAATCTCTACAACTTCATGGACGGCTCGGACGGACTGGCCGGATTGATGACCCTGATCGGCTTTGGAAGTCTCGCCATCGCGCTTGGCTCGAGCGCTCCCCTGTTGATGATGGTTTCCGTGGCGGCCAGTGGGGCGGCATTGGGCTTTCTCTTTTTCAACTGGGCGCCAGCGCGCATTTTCCTCGGTGACGTCGGCTCAATACCGCTCGGATTTCTGGCGGGGGCGCTCGGTTTTCTCGGCTGGCGCCACGGCAGTTGGGGATTGTGGTTGCCGATCCTGGTGTTCTCCCCATTCATTGCGGATGCCAGCGCGACGCTTATCAAGCGCGTTTGGCGGCACGAGAAAATCTGGCAGGCACATCGCGAACACTACTACCAGCGTCTAATTCAGGCCGGGGTTCCGCACCGCGAGACCAGCATGATCTACGGCGCCGCAATGCTGATCGCGGGTTTACTGGCGGTCGTGCTGCGCGATGCCGGCCTGGAGCTGCTCTGGCCGGCTCTGGGTCTATGGATCCTGGCGCTTGCAGCTTGCGGTATCTGGATCGAGCGACGCGTGCGTACCTCAGCCACGAAGGCAGCGGCATGACGCGCGTCAAGAGCCTGTTACTGCAATGCGCGGCATTTGGCTTTGACCTCATCGCCGTTTGTGCGGCGTGGCTCTTTGCCTATCTAACGCGCTTTGAATTCAACGTACCGCTCGAATTCGCGCACACAGGGCGCAACATGCTCGTTGGCGTGCTGCCGCTCTACGCAATCAGCTTCTGGGGGTTTGGCCTGTACCGTGGCATGTGGCTGTTCGCCTCGCTACCCGATCTGATCCGGATCGTGAAGGCGATAGTCACCGCGGCCATCCTCTCTTTGCTGCTCGTTCTGTTGTTCCATCCACTGCCAGCCGTACCGCGCAGCGTCCTCGTGATCGCGCCGCTGATCCTGTTGCTGGTGATGGGTGGCGCGCGCGCCAGCTATCGCTCGGTCAAGGAGTTCTATCGCTACGGCAACCTGCTTGCCAAGGGCAAGCCCGTGATCGTAGTTGGTGCCGGCCAGACGGCAGCCTCCCTGTCTCGCGAACTGACACGCTCCTCGGAATGGCGTCTGGTTGGATTCGTCGACGACGAATATTCCAAGCACGGGCGGCAATTGCACGGCGCGCCGATCCTTGGAACCATCTCCGATCTGCCTGAATTGGCTCTACGACGCCACGTCGAACACGTGATCGTCGCGATTCCATCGGCCTCGCTCGAGCGCCAGAAGGAAGTCTTCGAGATGTGCGTGCAGCACAATCTGAAGGCCATGGTGCTGCCTGCGCTGACCGGGCTCGATGAAGGCAAGCCGTTCCTCTCGCGCATTCGCAGCATCGATCTTGAGGACCTGCTCGGTCGTGCACCCGTGGTCGTCGACACCCCTCATGTGCAAGCCATCCTGCGCGACCAGGTAGTGCTTGTGACCGGAGCAGGTGGCTCGATCGGTTCGGAACTGTGTCGCCAGATCGCCGCCTTCGCGCCGGCGCGGCTGGTTGCCCTCGACGCCTCGGAATTCGCGCTCTATCGCCTGACCGAGGAGTTCCGCGAGCGCTTTGGCGCGCTCGAGCTCATCGCCCTGACCGGTGATATCAAGGATGCCGTGCTGCTGGACGACATCATGGGGCGCTTCGCGCCTTCGATTGTGTTTCATGCCGCCGCCTACAAGCACGTCCCCCTGATGGAAGAGCGCAACGCCTGGCAGGCGGTACGCAACAATGTCCTTGGTACCCTGCGGGTGGCGCAGGCCGCAGTTGCGCACAAGGCGGCGCGCTTCGTTCTGATTTCATCGGACAAGGCGGTCAATCCCACCAACGTCATGGGCGCCACCAAGCGGCTCGCGGAGATGGTATGCCAGGCGCTGCAGCAGGCGAGTCCGACAACTACCTTCGAGATGGTGCGCTTTGGCAATGTGCTCGGCAGCGATGGCAGCGTCGTCCCGAAGTTTCAGGACCAGATAGCGCGCGGCGGCCCGGTGACAGTCACTCATCCGGATGTCACCCGCTACTTCATGACTATCCCGGAAGCCTCGCAACTGGTGCTGCAGGCGTCCTCGATGGGCACCGGTGGTGAGATTTTCCTGCTCGAGATGGGCCGACCGGTGAAGATCGTCAAACTGGCGCGCGACCTGATCCGCCTGTACGGCTTCACCGAAGATCAGATAAAGATCGTCTTCACCGGATTGCGGCCCGGCGAAAAGCTCTTCGAAGAGTTGCTGGTCGATGATGAGACGACGCGACCAACACCCCATCCAAAGCTGCGCATCGCCCGCGCGCGCGACACCAGCGTGGACTGGCTCGAATCCATCCTGCCGTGGCTGCTCCAGGAGCGGGTCGTGCCGGACACTGAAGTGCGCCATGATCTGCAAAAGCTCATGCCCGAGTACACCCCGGCGGAACACTCCATGCCAAGCCCTGGGGCGCAAGCGGTCTCGGACCGCTAGCGCCGGGCCGAACGGACAGAGTCCTCGAACCAAACGAGAAGAAGACCGGACGTGGATACGTTTTACATCAATCTGGCGGCCGCGACCGAACGCCGTCGCTCTATCGAGGAAAACTTCAGACAGTTCGCACCACCGGGCTACCAGTTGGTTCGAGTCCCTGCTGTGGATGCCGAGCGCGTCAAGTCGATGGGCTTGCAGGGCAAACTGCGGCCAAGCGAAATCGCCTGTCTGAAGTCGCACATGAACGCGATACTCGGGTCCATGTCCGACAGCGACCACTCCCTGATCGTTGAGGACGACGCACTATTTGGCCCGAGCACCTTTAGCGAATTGAACCGAACCGGCGCGCTCGACGACGATTCGGTTGATCTTATTTACACGAGCGCTTTGCTTGGGAACCTGAACTCCCTGGTGGAACTGTTCCAGTTGCGTCGTAGCTGCATCGATAGGGGCGAGTCCGTCACGATG
The DNA here is from genome assembly GCA_903970145.1 of Mycobacteriaceae bacterium. Lineage (GTDB taxonomy): Bacteria > Pseudomonadota > Gammaproteobacteria > Burkholderiales > Burkholderiaceae_D > CAJCHO01. The sequence continues at coordinate 9,925 of CAJCHO010000055.1, forward strand.
GATCTGGCGAAGATTCACTTTGCCGGCGCCGATGCCTACCTGGTAAAGAAGAACTCGAAGGCCAAGCTACTGGCCCTGCTTGGGGAGGTGCGCCAGTTCGACGTCCCCTATGACATTCTGCTGCGCATCTGGATTCGCGAAAAAAAGCTCAATGCCGTGCTGCTCTACCCCTGCGTGACGTCGCTCGCTCCGAGCGCAGATGAATCGCTCAACGGCAACGCGGCTCCCCTCTGGCTCGCCTGGAACACCGTGCGTAGGTTGCTCGCGCGAGACGCCGCCCACTATCCAGGCAAGGTCCTTGCGGCGATTGAAACAATGGATCCCTCCTTCGTCGACGTCGAGGCCGACAACATGTCCAGGGTATTGCGCCTGATGCTCTCGAAGAGTTTTCCGGCCGAGTAAGCGACCTCTACGCGACGACTGTGCGCGTATTCGCCTAAGCACCAATCCAGGGTTCTATGCGCTGCCGCACCGAAAGAAGTTCCAGGGCGGCCTCGACCACTGTCGAGATGGGAATTGCATCCATGCAGCGCGGGTGGGGACACTGGTCGGGACCTGGCCCAAACGAGCGTCCGCAGCGCTTGACCCATTCAATCTGGCGCCGAAAGAGCACCTGCTGATCGCGACACGGAAAGTCGGCGACTGTTACGGCACGGTAAGGAGTGTTCGCCAAAAAGCGCCCCGCGCCGTGGATCACGACCGAGCCCGGGCCAAAGAGCGCCAGGGTCGGGACACCGACTATACGTGCCAGATGGGCGACGCCCGTATCGGGCAATACCAAGAGACGGGCGCCAGCCAGGAGCTGCCACATCTGGCCCAGATCAAGGCGTCCGGCAAGATTGCTTTCGCCAGACAGCACACCAATCTGCGCGACAATGCTTTCTTCCCCCGGTCCGGCGCTCCACACGATCGACAGGCCGCGCTTGCCGAGCTCGTCGGCTAACGCGCGCCAGCGTTGCGAGGGCCAGAGCTTTAATGGAGTACTGGCACCCACATGCAACACGATATAGGGCGCAGGGGGCAGATTCAGCGGTCTGGCTAAGGGTGCCGGCCATTCGCCGGCGGCTAAGGGCTCGACTCCCGTGACGCCTGCGAGACCAACCGCCATATCGGCCCAGGCCGCGGGTGCGCCGGGATAGTCGTGCGCCTCGTCGACCATCCAGTTCTTCCACTGCGGCCGATCGCCCTTGAACGCCACAATCCAGCCGGCGCCAGCCGCACGCGCGAGCCACGCATAGCGATTGTCATCGGGAACGATGGCTAGATCATAGGGTCCTGAGCGCAGGACCGCGCGCTGGCTCGCCGCATCGCGGCGCGCGAACGCCAGCGCCCTGAATCCGTAGGGTAGTCCGGCAAAAAGTGGCATGGCTGAGGGCCGTACCAATAAAACGCGCTCAGAATCCGGATAGCGCGTGGCCAGTGCCTTCATGAGCGGCGCGAGCAGGATGGTGTCGCCGAGGAGCAGATTGTGGCAAATCAGGATGCGGCGCACCGGCCGCTGCTCCCGCCGAGTCGCCAGTGCACGCACGAGCTTTTCGAGGCGCACCAGAAACCGACTCATGCCCTGCCCCGCTTAAGGCGCGCGAGAAAGCTATACAAAAATCAACTCCACCCCATTGCCTGCCGGATCCGACAAAAAGAGCTGGATACGCCCGCTTGGTGGCACTGCAGTGCGGCGAAAGGGAATCTGCGCCTCGCCCAGGCGTTGCTGCATGGCCTCAAGGTCGCTGCAACTAAAGGCGAGATGATCGAAAGTTGTCGCCACATGGGTAGCACGCTGATTGTCGGGTCTGGCTTCCATCAGATGGACGACCGGACGGCCTGAGGCATAGAGCCAGTAGCCAAAGAAATTGAAGGGGGGGCGCGGTCCGACTTCAAGGCCGAGTATGCCGCAGTAGAATGAGCGCAGCACTTCGAGCAGATCGCGCGGCGCGGACAGGCTGTAATGGTCGATTCCGAGAGTCGGCATGGATCCTCCGAAGGTTCGGTGGTGCTGCCGTGACCACCGCTTGAGATAGCATAGCAGGCTCGTATATCCCTCAGGTCATGCATGGCCATCTACGCAATTGGCGATATCCAGGGTTGTGCTGGCGCTTTTGGGCAATTGCTCAAGGAGATTCAGTTCAAGCCGGGAAGCGATCGCCTCTGGCTGGTCGGGGACCTTGTCAACCGCGGTCCCGCTTCGCTCGATACCCTGCGCCAGGTTCGCGATCTTGGCGACGCCGCGACCACGGTGCTCGGCAACCACGACCTGCACCTCCTGGCGCTTGCTGCGGGCGCGCGCAAACCCGGTAAGCACGACACGCTCGACGAAATCCTCGATGCGCCTGACGCAACGGAGCTGCTGGACTGGTTGCGCCAGCGACCGCTGGCCCACCATGAAGTTGTCGCCGGCCAGCCTCACCTTCTGGTGCACGCCGGTCTCCTGCCCATCTGGAGCGTGCAAGAGGCCTTGGTCCATGCCGATGAGGTAGCGAGCGCCCTGCGGGCGCATGACTGGCGCTCGTTTTTCCTGCATATGTACGGCGACGAACCCAGCGCCTGGAGTGATGAGCTGGGCGGTTATGAGCGCCTGCGCGTGGCAGTCAACGCCCTGACGCGCCTACGCTTTTGCGACGCATCGGGCGTGATGGATCTGAAAAGCAAGGAGGGGGCTGGCGCGGCTCCACCAGGCTTTCAGGCGTGGTTCGATATCGCAAGCCGACGCAGTGCCGATACGACGGTGGTCTTTGGCCACTGGTCAACGCTCGGCCTCTTGCTAAGGCAAAAGCTCATCGGCCTCGATTCCGGCTGCGTCTGGGGCGGCGCGCTTACAGCAGTTCGGCTCCCTGATCGGCAGACTGTACAGGTCGCGTGTCCTCAGTATCAACGCCCAGGCTAGCGGCAATTGCAGCGCGTGCTGCCTGGGCAAGCTGGTGCCGGGTCATGCCGCGCGGCTCGATGGGCGCTAACAGCGTCACCCGGGCGACGATCGGTGCGCCGTTGAGGATCAGGCAGATCGACTGAAACATGGTCGTCTCGCCCGCGTAAGCCGCGTCCAGCGAAATCAGGCCACGGCGGGTGTAGTAACGCAGTGCGACGGGTTGAATCGGGACATCCGCCTCGATCGCCGCCTGGCACAGGTTGGCGTGAAACGGCAAGAGGACCGTGCCATCGGTCGTCGTGCCTTCCGGAAAGACCCCGACCAATCCTCCTTCGCGCATCACCTGGGCGATGCGGCGATTGGCTTCATGGACGGCGTGACGGCGCCCGCGCTCGATGAACATCGTTCCCACGCGATCACACAGGTAACCGATCAGTGGCCAGGAGCGGATTTCGGACTTGGCGACAAAGCGAACGTGGGCCTGGGCGAGCATCAGATAGATATCTGTCCAGGAGACGTGGTTAAGCAACAGCATGGCGCCGCGTCCGTCTGCCGACAGGCTCCCTTCGACGCGCAGCTGCAGCCCGCAGATAGTGAGCACCCGGCGCGACCACCAGTGGATCAGGCGCGCACGGCGCGCGGCCCCGATCCACGCAAAACAAAAGGCGATGATGAGTGCCGCGAGAATCAGATGCGCGGCGACGCGCGCGAGACCCAATACCGTGCGCAGGCGCACCACGGGGGCTGCGGCGGACTGGATCTCCGTGCTGCGCAACACGCTCATGCGCTGGCGTCAAAGGCCACGTGGCCACCCACGATGGTCAGGGCGACCATGCCGGGCAGCTCGTAGCCCAGAAATGGCGTGTTGCGACCCTGGCTCTTCAGGCTTTGCGCAGTCACCCGCCAATGCTCGCTCTCACGGAAGAGACAAACATCGGCGCGCGCACCTACCCCAAGCTCGCCGGCGGCAATCCCCAGTACCCGTGCCGGAGCACTGGTAACCTTTTCCAGCGTACGCAAGAGCGGCAGGCGTGACTCCGCGCCCCACTTCAGGGTTAGCGAGAGCAGCAATTCGAGACCGGTTGCGCCCGTCCCGGCCTCGCCAAAGGGCAGTTGTTTGGCATCGTCATCCAGCGGAGTATGGTCCGAGCAGATCGCATCGACTACGCCGTCCTCCAGTGCTGCGCGGATAGCCTCGCGATCGCGTTGCGAACGAAGGGGTGGATCAATCCGGCAATTGCTGTCGAAATAGCCGATATCCATGTCGGTCAGATGGATGTGATGTGCGCTGACGTCACAGGTAATAGGCAGGCCTTCGCGTCGAGCCGCGCGCACCAGCCCAAGGCCGGCTCCCGAGGACAGCCGACACAGATGAACGCGTGCTCCAGTGCTGCGCACCAGCTCGAAAATCGTGTGCAGGGCAATCGTCTCACTCATTACCGGGATTCCGGACAAGCCCAGACGCGTGGCGATCGGCCCGGAATGGGCCACACCGCCGCGCCCGATGTAGGCGTCCATCGGACGCAGCCACACCGGATAATCAAAGGTACTGGCGTATTGCAGCGCGCGCAGCAGCACTGCCGTATCGGTGACCGGTTCGCTCGCCTGGGACAGCGCGACGCACCCTGCGGCGATCAACTCGGACATCTCGGTCAACTCGCCACCCTTGAGTCCGACTGTCAGCGCCCCGAGCGGATAGAGATGCGCCTGATTGAGCGTCTTGGCGCGGTACTTGAGCATCTTTACAAGACCCGGTTCGTCGAGCGGCGGCTCGGTATCGGGCGGACAGGCGATCGACGTCACACCACCGGCGAGCGCCGCTGCCATTTCCGACTCGAGACCGGCCTTGTGTTCGAATCCGGGCTCGCGCAGGCGCGCCGCCAGATCGACCAGCCCGGGAGTTACCACCAGTCCCGTGGCGTCAATGGTCCGGTTCGCGGTAAATCCGCTCGGTGCTGCACCGACGGCAACCACGTGGCCAGCAGCGATATAAAGGTCCGAGTGAGCATCGATCCCGTTGGCCGGATCGATGAGTCGACCATTGCTGATATGCAACTTCATGGGGTCGGATGGCTCCCAAGGATACTCATGACGGCCATGCGCACTGCAATGCCGAATGTGACCTGCGGCAGGATCACGCTCTGCCCGCCATCGGCGACCGGTGAGTCGATCTCGACACCGCGGTTCATCGGACCCGGATGCATGACGATTGCATCCGGTTGGGCGAGCGCGAGCTTGTCCGCATTGAGTCCGTAGTTCTTGAAATACTCCTGCGCCGACGGTAGCAGCGCGCCGCGCATGCGTTCGCTTTGCAGCCGCAGCATGATGATCACATCGACCCCGCGCAAACCCTGTGCCATGTCGTGAAAAACGCGCACTCCCATCTCCGTGAGGCCGCTTGGGATGAGGGTGCGCGGGCCGATCACCCGGACCTCGGCCACCCCGAGGGTTGTCAGGGCGTGGATGTCGGAGCGCGCCACGCGCGAGTGCAGAATATCGCCGACGATCGCCACCGAGAGATTGGCGAAGTCACGCTTGTAGTGGCGGATAGTGTAGGCATCGAGCAGCGCCTGGGTGGGATGTGCGTGACGTCCATCGCCGGCATTGATGACGTGAACGTGGGGTCCGTGCATGGCATCGACATGGCGCGCGATCAGAAACGGCGCACCACTCTGCGCGTGGCGCACGACGAACATGTCAGCATGCATGGCCGCGAGATTGTCGATCGTATCGAGCAGCGACTCGCCCTTGTTGGCCGAGGAAACATTGATGTTCAGATTGATGACGTCGGCCGACAGGCGGGTCGCGGCGATCTCGAAGGTCGTGCGCGTGCGCGTCGAATTCTCAAAAAAGAGGTTGAAGACGCTCTTGCCACGCAAAAGCGGAACTTTCTTGACCTCGCGATCCGACACTCCAACGAAGCCTGCGGCGGTGTCGAGAATGTGCAAAAGCAGGTCGCGCGGCAGCCCTTCGATGGACAACAGGTGCTGCAATTCGCCGTTCTTGTTGAGTTGCGGGTGGCGCATGGGGGAGCTGGCAGGCCTTCCTAAGGTCGGGGCGCGGCGCGCGTGGTCAGTGCGAGGCGAAAGCTCTTGCCCCCGCCTGGCGCGTCATGCTGGGAAAGTACCAGATGGTGCTCGGGTGGCACGGCACAGCGACCGCCGCTATAGTCGGCTGCGATCGGCAGTTCGCGCCCGTCACGCTCTGCAAGCACGGCGAGCTCGATGCGACTCGGACGGCCATAGTCAAATAGCACGTTGGTAGCGCCGCGAATGGTACGCCCGGTATAGAGCACGTCATCAATCAGAAGCACCCGGGCACCCGCCACTTCGAATCCAATCTGCGTCGGCTTTACCTCGGCGGACAGGCCGCGGCGCGCATAGTCGTCGCGATAGAACGAAATGTCGATCACGCCGGGCACCTCGTCAATCCCGAGGTCCTGGGCCAGGCGCTCGGCCACCCAGGTGCCGCCCTTGTGAATCCCGACCAGATGCGTCCCACCGAGATCCGCGGCACGCAGTTGCGCAAGTAGCTTCGCATACAACTCCTCGGCGTTAGGCGTCGCTTCAGTCATGCGCCGTCTCGAAATAGCGTTGCAAAATGATCTGGGCGGCCAACTGGTCGACTCCGCTATGGCTGCGCAGCTCGCGCCTGGCCCGCAAGCGCCGGCGCTCGTCCTCGGCTTCCAGCGAGCTGTAGCGCTCGTCCACGCGCTCGATCGGCAAGCCAAAGCGGCCGTGTAGCTGATTGGCAAAGCGCTCACAGCGACGCGTCATCTCGTGACTCTGGCCATCGGCATCCGTGGGGATTCCGACCACCAGACGGTCCGGCTGCCACTCGCTGATCAGCTCGGCAATCTGACTAAAGCGTCGCTCTTGATTGGCGGCCTCGAGCACACGCAGCGGCTGGGCCTGGCGTAGGAGGCTGTTGCCAACGGCAACCCCAATGCGCTTTGCTCCAAAATCGAAGGCCAGCAGCGTTTCTGTCCTCACGCGTGGCCCGCCTGATCCGAGAGCATGACCTGATCCACCCCGAGCAATTGCAGTGCCGCAGCGAAACGTTCACGAGCCGGTACATCGAAAATGATCGCCGGATCGGCGGCCACGGTCAGCCAGGCGTTCAGGCCCAGTTCCTGCTCGAGTTGACCGCCGGCCCAGCCAGCGTGCCCGAGCGTGACCAGCAATTTGGGCGGACCGGAGCCATCGGCCACCGCCTGCAGCACGTCGCGCGACATCGTGAGCGACAAGCTGTCATTCACGCGCAGGCTCGAGTCGTACTCGACGTCGGTGTGGGTATGCAGTACGAAGCCGCGGTCGGTATGGACCGGGCCACCATAGAGCACCGAACTCGCACCCAGCGGCTCGTCCTCAAGTTGCAGGTCGACCCGCTCAAACAGCTTTCCCAGAGTCAGATCCGTGGGACGATTGATGACGATCCCAAGCGCTCCGCGGGGTGTGTGGTCGCACAGATAGACCACAGTGCCGGAAAAGCTGGGATCGGCCATGCCGGGCATGGCGATGAGAAAGTGATTGGCCAGGCAGAATGCCCCGGTTTGATCGGTCGGGGATGCCGGGCCCGGCGATGGGGCTTCGGACATGGCTTCATTGTAAACCGCGAGTTTCGTTGGCACAATCGACGCAGGCTGGCAGCGTCCTGAATCGGTCACTCCGGTCCCCTGCCGTCGACCCCTAGCCCCATCCCGAGCCCATAGCATCCGACGTGAGCGAATTTGACCGCGGCATCTGCTGGCTGCGCCGCGACCTGCGTCTGGCCGATCATGCGCCGCTGGCACAAGCGCTCACCCGGTGCCGGCAAGTGTGGTGCGTCTTTATCTTTGATCGCTCGATACTTGATCCGCTCATCGAGCGCGGTCAGATAGCCGATCGGCGGGTCGAATTCATCCATGCCAGCGCAATCGAGCTTGACGCACGGCTGCGTCAACAGGGCAGCGGCCTGATTACGCGCCGGGGCGATCCTTGCTCGCTCATCCCGCATCTCGCGGCAGAACTTGGAGTCGATGCCGTATTTGCCGGACGCGACTATGAGCCACAAGCGGTGGCGCGCGACGAGTGGGTCGGCCGCGAGCTGGCGAACTCAGGGCGTCAACTGATCACGCTAAAGGACCAGGTAGTATTCGAGGCCGATGAAGTCCTGACCCAGACTGGCCATTACTTTTCGGTGTTCACAGCCTATCAGCGCGCCTGGTTAAAGCGCCTCACGGCGCAGGACGTAGCGCCCGCTGCCAGCATGAACGCACAAGGCCTGGCAGCCCTGCCCAGGGGCTTTACTGACCCCATCCCGAGCTTGTCTGAACTGGGTTTTTCGCCAAGCAATCTGCGCTTGCTTGGCGTGCCGACCGGTGAAAGCGGTGCCGCGACACTTCTGGACGACTTTTCCACGCGCATCGGGCAGTATCGCCTGCGCCGCGACTTCCCGGCCGTGAAGGGTCCGTCCTACCTGTCTGTCCATCTGCGTTTTGGCACGGTCTCGTGTCGCGCGCTAGTGCGACTGGCCCAGGCCGAGATGGCGCATGGTCACGAGACCGGTGCCCAGACGTGGCTCTCGGAGCTCGTCTGGCGCGACTTTTATGCCCAGATCCTCTATCACCGTCCGGACGTGGTGGCGCACGCCTTTCGCCCCGAATACGACGCGATCCCCTGGGAGCGTGGCGATCTGGCAGAGCAGCGTTTGAACGCCTGGTGCGCCGGCCAGACCGGCTACCCCCTGGTCGATGCCGCCATGCATCAGATCAATCATACTGGTTACATGCACAATCGCTTGCGCATGATCGCGGCCAGTTTTCTGGTAAAAGATCTGGGCATCGACTGGCGACTCGGCGCCGACTACTTCGCATTGCACCTGATCGACTTTGACCTTGCATCCAACAATGGCGGCTGGCAGTGGGCCGCCTCGACTGGTTGCGACGCCCAACCCTATTTCCGGATATTCAACCCCGTGACGCAATCCCAGAAATTCGACCCCGAAGGAAAATTCATCCGCCGCTACCTGCCGGTTCTAGCTGCGCTGCCAAACCAGGCGATCCATTTCCCGGCCGATCTACCGGTGGTCGACCAGCAACGCCTTGGTGTGGTAATCGGGCGCGACTATCCCGCGCCAATCGTCGAGCACGGCCTTGCGCGAACGCAGACGCTCGCGCGCTTTGCACTCGCTCGGGGGCAGCGAGCATGACTGGCACAGCGGAATTGGGCCCGTTTGTCGGCATACTGGGTGGCATGGGGCCTGCCGCTACCGTTGACCTGATGCAAAAGATCGTCGATGAGTCCGGTGCCCTGCGGGACCAGGATCATGTTCCGGTCGTCGCGCACAACGTCGGCCAGATCCCGGATCGCCAGGCCTTTCTGCTCGGTGCCGGCGAGTCACCGCTGCCTGCGCTCTACGCCGGACTGGCACGACTGAATCTGCTTGGTGCGGGTGTAATTCTCATCCCCTGCAACACGGCACATATCTGGTACGACACACTCACCGCGCATAGTCAGGCGCCGATCCTGCATATTGCCGACGCCTGCGTCGCGATGCTCGCCGAGCGCGCACCCGCTAGTGCTACGCGCATCGGCATCATCGGTACGCAAGCCACGATTGCGGCTGGCTTTTACCAGCGTCGCCTCGCGCAACTGGGCTTCGACGCGGTGGTCAATACCGGCGAGGAGTTCGCGCGCTGGTTTACGCCTGGATGCTACGCGGTCAAGGGCGGACGCCTTGCCGAAGGAGGCGAGCTATTCGAGCGCGCCGCCACGTGCCTCACCGACCGCGGCGCAGAACACCTCGTTCTCGCCTGTACCGAAATTCCGATTGGCCTTGCGGCATCTCGGAGTTCGCTGTTGCCGCAGACTGTCGACGCCGCAAGCGCGCTCGCGCGCGCAGCCGTCGCCTGGTGGCGCGAGGCATGCGCGGCCAGGGAAGTCTCGCAGTGACTGTCGCGATGCAGCGGCTCGCAGACCCCAAAGGATAGCTCCATGCACCTGTCCCGTTTTGCACGCGTGCGCCTTGGCCACAGCATGACTCCCCTGGAACCCCTGCGTGAACTGTCTCGAGTGCTGGACGGGCCGCAGCTATGGATCAAGCGCGATGACTGCACCGGGTTCGCGCTCGGCGGCAACAAGGTGCGCAAGCTCGAATTCCTGATGGCCGATGCGCTCGCCAAGGGTGCGACCCACATCGTCACGCATGGCGCCACGCAATCGAACCATGTTCGCCAGACCGCGGCAGCGGCTGCGCATCTCGGACTGTCCTGCATAGGGCTGCTTGAAACCCGGCTTAGCGACGCCGATGACGACTATCACAACAGCGGCAACGTCCTCCTGGACCGGCTTTTCAAGTGCCTCCTGGAAGAACGGCCGGCCGGCTGCGACATGAACGCCGAGATAGAACTGGTCGCCGAACGCCTGCGGGGTCAGGGTGCCCGTCCCTACACGATTCCAGGTGGTGGATCGAACCCCATCGGTGCGCTCGGTTACGTGCTCTGCGCCCAGGAGATCGTCACCCAGGCCACTGAACTCGAGCTCGTGATTGACTCGGTCGTGCACGCGACCGGAAGCTCGGGCACCCAGGCCGGACTCGTGGCCGGACTGCAGGCGCAAAACAGCGGCATTCCGGTGCTTGGCATCGGTGTGCACAAGCCGCGGGACATACAGGAAGAAAACGTCTATCGGCTCGCGCTGCGCACCTACGATCTGATCGAGGCACGCGGCCTCCTGTCGCGCGAATCGGTAGTCGCAAACTGCGATTACCTTGGAGCCGGATACGGCCGGGTAACGCCCGGGGTGATCGAGGCCGTCGAACTCCTGGCACGCACCGAAGGCATCCTGCTTGATCCGGTGTACACCGGCAAGGCGATGGCGGGGCTCATTGATCTGGTTCGCAAGGGCTTTTTCGCGCGCGACCAGAATATCGTCTTCGTGCATACCGGCGGCGCACCGGCACTGTTTGCCTACCGGGCGAGCTTTGACGAGCCGGCCCTGTTGCGCGCGCCGCGCGCGCGTGCTGCGTCCTGAGCGGCGCGGCTGGGACCATGAAAGCTGACACCGCCAGCGCACCACCACCGGTGCGGGCCAGCGATGGCGCCTGGATGAGCTTTGTGGCGGCCTTTGTCGATACGCTGGGATTCATCGCCCTGTTTGGCGTGTTCACCGCCCACGTGACCGGCAACATCGTCCTGATTGGCGCGTCGCTGGCTAACCGCCATGGCGAATTCACGGCCAGAGTTCTGACGCTGCCAGCATTCATGCTGGCCGTTGCCGCTACCTATCTCATGGCTCGCGCACTGCGCCGCTGGAGATTGCCGGCGGCCCGTATCCTGTTGTGCTTTGAAGCCGTCCTGCTCCTGGCCACTGTTGGGGTTGCGCATGCGGTCGGACAATTTACCGATGAGACGAGCCTTGCCACAATAGTCGCAGCGCTGGTGCTGGCGGTTGCCATGGGCATCCAGAATGCCGTGATGCGCATGACCTACTCGTCCTTACCCCCGACGACTGCCATGACCGGCAACGTGACGCTGCTGGTACTTGACCTGATGACGGTATTGACGCATCCCAGAGGCGCCGAGGAGCACGGGGCGGCACGCGCCCGGCTCACCCAGCTATGGCCATCGATGACTGCCTTTTTTGTGGGCACGGCGTGTGCGGCGCTGGCCTACGCCTGGATAGAATTCTTCTCGCTCCTGATACCGGCCGCCTGCTGTCTGATCGTTGCAATCCGCGCCGGGACGCGCCTGTAGTCCAGCCGCTAGTCAAATTCCGGCCGACCGATCGGAGGCGAGCTTTGCCGTCAGGACGCGATCAGGGTGCCCACCAGACCGGCCACGCCCAGACCCAGTGCCGCCAGCGCGTCGCCGGCGATCATGCCACCGCCTACCAGCGATGCGGTGCTCATGTCCTCGGGAATATCCTTGTCGCGCACCTTACCCGAGCGATTCTCGACGGTACTCATCGCGCTCGAGATAACCCCGCCCGCCGCAAAATAGCCGGACGTCCAGATATTGACGAAACCGCCGAAGGTGAACGCATAGGTCGAGGGGAGGAAGAAGGCATCGAGGACAAAGTCGATCGCAAAGCCGGTCCGACTGCGCTTGACGAAGTCCTGGTAAGCGCGACGCGACTTCAGTGCCTTGCGCACGCCTTCGAGTAAAAGCCCAATGCCAAGACCCAGCCAGATGGCAGTGCGCTGATAGGGTTTGTCGTCAGTCAGGCTGCGCAGGGCGCCAACGAATTTGTAGGTCATGGCCGCATTCCAGCGATGGTCCTGTTGGTCGGCGCTCAAGACCGTCTGATCCTTCAGAAGAGCCGGGTAGGCCGCCATGAACAGCTGTGCAAAAACCACCGCCATGACCGCGCCGACCAGAATGCCTCCGACCTGGTAGCGGAACTGAATGATCCGGTTCGTGCCAAGTCGCCAGCCGGTCGAGCGGTCCTGCTGCATGTCACACCCGACGCTGGTCGAGATGAGCAGCACCGAAGCGGCGATCAGCCCGACGATGGGCTGGCGCAGGCCGATGGACGCCATCAGTACCACCGACACGACGAATGCCGAGGAGATCGGGTTTGAGTCGGAGATCCCCTGGGAGATGCCGTTGACGATCATGAACACGAATACCAGGGCGATTGCAAAGACCAGGTAGAAGACCGGGGCGTCGAGAAGATAGTGGCCAACCAGCACGATACATATCGCCCAGAATCCGACCCAGGCCACCAGGCGCGTGGTATTGGTGCGCTTCCAGTCCTCGGGCTCGGGACCCTTCTCGCGCAATTCGGGATGCATGAGATTCATCCAGGCGCGATACGTGATCAGCGACACGTCGACTACGGCAGCGCCAAGGATCATGCCAAGCGAAATCAGAAACGAGATCTTGCGAAACGGATCGCCCTCATGGAGCCAGCCGATTGACACGAAATACGGCACGAGCGCACTGAAGATCAATCCGGCCATGAGGGCCGGGATGCCGATGCGGGCGCCGACGATCATGCCCGCGCCAAGCGTCGACATGTTGATGTCATAACGCCCGAGGAAGGCAATCTTGTCAGCGGCGATTCCAAGGCCCAGACCCAGCGCTCCGCCGCCGCCAAGCTTGGCCACCGAGCGCCGCAGCAGGTTCTTGTCGGTCAAGGCGCGCAGGATGTTTGCGACCGCGAGGCCCGACGGATAGGTTAGGCGCATCTTGTCGACCAGGATCGGCGTATAGAGCATGCCAACCCCCGCGCCGAACATGCCAATGCACAGGAAATAGAGCACCAGATGCAGCATCGGCGGTTGTGGCAGACCAAGCCACACCATCGCCTGGATCACCACCCCCAGACCCGACAGGCCGGCTACCGAGGCAGCCGTCGTCTGAATATAGTTCGCACCGTGCTTGCCCTGGATGCCATAACCGTAGGTGATGGTCGAGCCGAGGATACCGGCCAGCACCTGCCCACCAACGAAAAATCCGATCGAGAAGTTCATGTAGGAGGCGGTAACGCCGCCCAGCGGCCCGAGCACCAGGGTGCCGACGAAAAACAGCAGTACGTGGTACTTCCACGTGTCGCTCACTGGCAGCCACGACCAGCGGCGCCCATCGGCGAGTTCTCTTCCTAGGGTCTCCGGTGCATTCATGCTCTTAAACCTATCAGTTGGTTTTTAATGGAACTGGGGCGCACTCGTGGTGCGCCCCATGGTGAATTGAATTGGATTGCCGCGCGCCGGCAGGCTAGGCACGCGCGCGATGGCGCGCACCGACAAAGCGCTTTAGGTGCGCAAGCAGTTCCTCGTCCTGGAAGGGTTTGCCCAGATACACATTGACGCCGAGCTCAAGGGCCAGACTACGGTGCTTGTCGGCCGTGCGCGAAGTGATCATGATGATCGGAATCTTGTGATAGCGCTCGTCGCCGCGCACATTGCGTGTCAAGTCATAGCCGTCCATGCGTGGCATCTCGATGTCGACCAGCATCACGTCCGGGGTGTAATCCTGCAGCTGCTGCAAGGCATCCACGCCGTCCTTGGCCAGCACCACCTGATAGCCTTCGCGCGTCAACAGGCGTTGCGTAACGCGACGCACGGTCAGTGAGTCGTCGACCACCATTACCGACGGCAGGGTCTCAAGACCGGCGACCGCTTCGGCGCGCGCGCCGCTCCTCGCAGGTTGTTCGATCAGCTCGGCCACAGCGCCGCCCACTTCGGCGCGCTCGACCGCGGGTGTCTGGCCACGGTCGCGCTCAACGCGCTGGGCGAGTTGCACCGGGTTGAGGATGAGCACGATGTCTCCGGAGCCGAGCACGGTAGCGCCGGCAATACCGGGCATGCGTGCGAGCTGAGGGCCGACGTTCTTGACGACCACTTCCTGATTGCCAATCACCTGGTCGACGTGCACGGCGATACGCTCGCCGCCGGAGCGTAGCACCAGCACCGGCGAATAGCGCTGGGCGATTGGCGAGCGGTCGCGCTCGCCGAGCAATCCGGCGAGGAAATGCAGGCGCACGGGATTGTTCAACCACATAATCTGGCCGTCGTTATAGGCCTGCGCCAGGGGCTGCGGACGCAGCTGCTGAACCTGTTCGACCAGTACCGAAGGCAGCGCATAAGTCCGTCCCGCGACTTCGACCAGCACCACCTGGGTGACCGCCAGGGTAAGCGGCAGGTTGATGGTAAAGCGTGTGCCACGCCCCTCGTCGGTGCCGACCGTCACACGACCGCCGAGACCGCCGGCCTCGGCACGCACGACGTCCATACCGACGCCGCGTCCGGCCAGTTCGGTCACTTCGGTGGCCGTCGAGAATCCCGGCTGGAAGATCAGATCAGCTGCGCGCGCGTTGGGCAGTTCTTCGCCAGGCTCGATAAGGCCCGCCTCCTCGGCGCGCTGGCGAATACGCGCCAGATTCAGGCCGGCGCCATCGTCAGAGAAGACGATGACGATTTCATTGCCCTCCTGACGGACTTCGATCAGCAGTTCGCCGGTTTCGAGTTTGCCCGCGCTTTGGCGAGCGGCGGGACTCTCCACGCCATGCACGATGGCATTGCGCAACAGATGCTCAAAGGGCGCAACCATGCGCTCCAAGACGCTGCGGTCGATTTCGACGCCGCCCCCGCGCACGTCCAGATTGACGCGCTTGTCGAGTTCCTTGGCCGTCTGGCGCACGACGCGATACAGGCGCTCGGACACACTCGAGAACGGCACCATGCGAACGCGCATCAGGTCCTGCTGCAGGTCGCGGGTCATGCGTTGCTGGGCCGAGAGGTCGCGGTTGGCGCCGTCGAGGCTGCGCAACAGATTCTGGTGCACGGTCGCCACGTCATTGACCGACTCGGCCATCATGCGCGTAAGTTCCTGCAAACGCGTAAATCGGTCAAATTCAAGCGGATCGAATTGGTCGCCTTCGCGGGTCAGTGACATGCGCGACTGCATGGACGTCTCGGCCTGGATTTCCACTTCGCGCAGCTGCGAGCGCAGGCGTCCGAGGTTATCTGTCAGGTCGGTGAGCGAAGTCTTGATCTGACCGACTTCGTTTTCAAGTCGTGAACGCGAGATACTGACTTCACCGGCCTGGTTGACCAGACGATCCAGGAGATCGGCTCGCACCCGTACCGCCTGCACCACCGGTGCTGCACCGGTCGGGGTGGCGGGCGCCAAAAACGCCTGCGGCGCGCCAACGACGGGCTTGGGAATGATTTGCGCCTGAGCTTCGATCATCGCCCCGGCACGGCGCTCGACGCCGCGGTAGTTCGCCTCGTCAACATCGGGGGACTCATCGCGCGCCGCGACCACCCGTTCGGGATGCATCAGGGCGTCATAGAGTTCGAGCGTCTGATCGTGACCGGCGAGTAGTTCTTCGAATGCGGTGCGCGGGATATCGCGCAGGGCCGCAGCGGCCTCGACTCGGGTCTCCATCTCGTGGACCAGTTCGCCAAGACGCATCGCCCCGGCCATGCGTGCGCTGCCCTTGACGGTATGCATCATGCGCATGAGTGCCTGTGGGTGGCCCGCATTGCCGCGATCGGATTGCCAGTTGCGCAGGCTCTCGCCGATCTGCGGCAGGTACTCGCTCGCCTCCTGGAGGAACAGGCCAATGAGTTCGGGGTCAATCTCGTCGCGCACATTGGCGACGTGAGGTGCGCCAACCGCCGCGGCGCCACTAAAAGTCGCCTGCTCAGCGGCAAGATCGTTAAGGACAGCCGGCGCAGGCTCGATCGTCACCGGCGCAGGCAGTTCCTCGAAGCCACTCAAGTCCGAGGCGGCATGAATCGCACCGTTCTCGCCGCCTAAGCCCGCTTGATCGATCGTGGTCGGCTCTTCGTGGACAACGATCTCGACCGGCTTGGTCTCCTCGAATGATTCGCTGGACTCGATCGCAGCCGGGATCTGCGCGACCGGCTCGCTGCTTGTGCTGACTGGATCGTGGACCGCGATCACTGCCTCATCTGGCGTGCCTGGCTCTAGTTCGGCGTACTCTTGAGCATCGAGCGTGATGTCAACCTCCGCTCCAGGCCCGTCGGACTTCGCCGCGACTTCCTCGGACGCCAAGTTCATTGGCTCCATCAGATCCTCGGGCGGCAGCTCCAGCGGGGGTTCCTCGTGCGCGTAGCGTAGGACCTGGCTGACGGTCGGAGCAAAGCTGTCGGGATTAACCACCACGGCGCCGTCGCGCTGCGCCTTCGCTGCGTCGCGCAGAGCAAACAGGCGGGCCATCAGCGGCAGATCCGTCTCGGGGAAAGTTTCGGCGGCAAAACGATGCAACATGCTGCGCAAGGAATTGACCGCCTCTTTGAACAGGTCGAGTTCCTGCTCGCCAATCGTCATGCGCTCACGGGAGAGGACCTGAAGAACTGCTTCTAGCGCATAGGCCAGATCATGCACAGGAGTCAGGCCCACCGTCGCCGACGACCCTGCCAGTGAATGGGCGGCACGCAGCGCCGCGTGGGATGCGAGGCGATTGAGTTCGTGCTGCCACTCGCCAAAATCCTGGCTCAGGGTGCGCAAAAGCTCATCGGCTTCGGCCAGATAGATATTGAAAAGCGGCACAGCGAGCGTCAGCGGGCCGATTTCCTTGACATCCTCGGCACGCGCCACGGTCTCGGTCACCGGCCCCGTGACAGCAGGCGTGGGCGGCTGAGCTGCGGGTGCGGCATCGACGGACTCGAGGCCTGCAGGCTCGGGCGCCGCAAGGGGCAAGTCGAAATCGATATTCAGGTGTTCCGAATCCTCAGCCCCGATCTCATCGTTGCCGGCGAGTGCCTCGGGGAATTGCTCCTCGTCTGTTGGCGGCGCGAGCGCATCAACAACCTCTGTGCTGGTCCAGTCGGCTTGGATTGGCGGCACGACCGGCGCGGCACTGACGGAAGTGGGCAATGCGCCGCGCAGCGCTGCCGCCGCTGCGATGAGAGCGTCCGGTGTACGCGCGGAGACGCCCGAGTCGGTCAATTCCTTGACCCAGTCGCCCAACTCAACAATCGCACCATTGAGCAGAGTCAAGAGTTCAGGAGTGGCCGGACGAGCCTCCGAGATCCACAGATTCATCGTCTGCTCAACACCCCAGGCGGCTTCGCCAAAGGCCATCAGTCCGACCATGCGTCCGCTGCCCTTCAAGGTATGAAAGCAGCGTCTGAGCGTCGTAATCCGCTCGCTGTCGGCGGCCGCATCAGCCATCTCGACCATACAGGTACGTGCTGTCCCCAGCACCTCGACCGCCTCGGTCAGGAAAATCTCGAGGAGCTCAGCATCAATGGTCGCGCTTTGCGTGGGCACCGGTGCTGAGACCGCCGGCACCGGCAGGGGCGCTCGCAAATCGCGCGCGTCGCCAAAGCGGTTGGCACGCTCGGTCAGATCAAAAACGCTGGCAGTGAGGTTCTGGGCCTCATCGACTGGCGCATCGCGCAATACCTTGAGCGCGCGGACCGCGCGGTCCTTGAGCTTGCTGTCGTCGACCAGAAGAGCGTCCTGCTGGACACGCTGCAAGGCGTGTCCCAATTGCTCGCGGGCGGCCTGATTTTCCGGATCGCTACGCAGGACTTCTGCGAGGCGTGCGACGAGATCACTGTGCTGGGCAATCTCTGCCTCGACAGTCTCGGCGCTTTGACTGGAATGCTCAGGCCCGGCCGGGGGACGCGCCCCCCCACCCGGGCCGTGCGGCTCCGGGTCAGGATCTATTCCTTCGCCCTTGGCTTCCTTCTTTGGTACGCGCCCGAGGTCGGCGACAAAGCTGCCGGTGGCCTCATCAAAGCGGAATACGGTACCCATGTCGGAGCGATGCTGCAGGCTCTCGATGTAAAAGCCGATCGCGCCCAGTGAATGGGCGAGGCGCTCAAATTCCTTGGTATCGGCAGCAAAAGCCGGGTCGGCAAAGCGCAGGATGGTCGCGCGACCGTTCTCGATGGCCTGACGAGCCTGCTCATGACCGAGCACCGCCAGTGCACCACCGATCTGGGCCAACTGCTGCTCGGCAGCAGGCAATTCGGCGCGCTGGGTCGGATCCCGGAAGAAGGTATCGAGCACCTTTTCGATGCTGCGCAGATTGGTCTGCATTTCGGCCACAAAGCTCGCCATCGACAGGCGCTCTTGCGCCTGTCGCGACATTTCGTCGAGCCAGGGAACCGCCTCTTCGCTGACCGGGTTGCCCAGCGCGGAGGATTCGACGCGCGCCACCACCGAGGCCGCGCGACTATCGAACTGCTCGTCAAGCGAGCGGATCTGCTCTAAGGCATTCTCAACGAACAGGAGCGCCGTGGCGACATCCAGTCCGACTGCTTCGCTGGGTTTGCGCGGATCAAAGGACAACTCGGTCGCAATGCTCGCGACCACCTGGCTGATATGAACGAGCCCCGGCCGCCCGAGCGAACCGGCTGCAGTCAGGAGCGTACTGGTATCGCGCGCGAAGCCGGCAATCTGGCTCTGGTCGCCCGCCATGACCAGACCCCACGCGGTCTTGGCACCCGTCAGGGCTTCCTTGGCACTGCGCAGGGCAGCGAAATTGATGCGCCCAAAACGCTCATTCTCGAAGTCATCCGGCAGAGAATTTTCAAGCGAGTAGACGTGCTTGACTTCCCCGATGTGCGGCGTCGCGGCAGCCGAGCGTGCCACGAAGAACAGGGTATCGCGCAAGAGCCGTTCGGCGACGGTGCCCGAGCCGTCGAGCAGGCGCCGCACCTGCAGATTGATCCGGGCACACAGGCGCTTGACGTTCAGGTCGGCAGGAATCGCGTTGGCGGAGAGCGCTTCGAAGAAGGCGCGCGTAACCCACCAGAATGCGCGCTGCTGTCCCTGCTTGGGTTGTGCCTCGATGGCAGTAACCGCATCGCGCATTTCGTCTTTGGCCTGCTGGTTGCGATCGTCGCGCAGGTATTGCAGGAGTGCCCGCTCAAAGCGCGTGCGCTGCGCCGCCACTTCGGCGGGCTTTAAGCTGCCGTCGACCTCATGCGGCTGACGGGGCGGTCGGATCGAGAGATCCGGATAGAACAGGTCGGCCGGATGAATCCGGTCGGCGCTGCGCAAATCGAGCAGCGCCCGGTAGGACGGAAACAGCCGCACCGGCTGATGTGGCGATCCGGCGAGCAGTTCCTCGAGGTACTCGACGACGGCGCGATAGGCGGCCGCGATGGCTTCAATGGCTTCGCTGGTGCAGGCATAGGCATCGTTCTCGAAGGTCTCGAAGAGTCCTTCGATTTCCTCGGTCAGCAGCGATACGCCTTCAAGATTGACGATCTGCAGGGCACCGTGCGCCTGGTGCAGATGATTGCGGGCAATCTTCAAGGCACTGGTGTCTTCGGGATTGGCGGCAAAGGCGCGCAGCGACTCGAGCGACTTGTTGAGCGCCTCGCGCAATTGCGACATGACCCATGACAAGGGGCCGGTGTCAACGCGTTCCCACTCGGGAAATGTGCTCTCGCCGCTGACGTTGGATTCGCTGGCGTTCATGGCTGGGTCTCGATTCGGCTACGGCTCAGGATACCTTGAATCGCGCCACCGAGCTCTTTAGTTCCTGCGCCAGAGCCGACAGCTGCGAAATCGACGCGGCGGTTCGCTGCGTACCTTGCGATGTTTCCTCATTGACGGTCAGGATGTGCTGGATACTTTGCGCCACCCCACCGGCCGAACGGGCCTGCACCGAAGTGTCCTCGGAGATCTTCTGAATCAGTTCGGCAAGCTGGCGTGACACCGAACCGATGTTCGAGAGCGCCTGTCCGGCGGCGTCTGACAGCTTGGCTCCTTCGACCACGCCCTGCGTCGATTTCTCCATGGCGGCGACCGCATCCTGGGTGTCGGTCTGAATCGTTCTCACCAGGGCACCGATCTGTTTGGTCGCCTCGGCGGAGCGTTCCGCGAGGCGCTGCACTTCTTCTGCCACCACCGAGAAGCCGCGGCCCGCTTCACCCGCTGACGCCGCCTGGATGGCAGCGTTAAGCGCCAGCACGTTGGTTTGTTCGGTAATGTCCGAGATCAGTTCGATGATTTCGCCAATCTCCTGCGAGGATTCACCCAGTCGCTTGATGCGCTTGGACGTTTCCTGGATCTGCTCGCGAATTTCGTTCATGCCGGTGATCGAATTCTGCACCGCGCGCTGCCCTTCCTCTGCGGCGGCCAGCGACTGGCGCGCCACATTGGCCGACTCAAGGGCTGAGGACGACACTTCGTTAATCTGCTGGGCCATCTTCAACACCGACTCACCGGTGCTGCGGATTTCGCGCGACTGGGCTTCGGAAGCCGCCAGAAGACGATTCGAAGTTTCCTGGGCAGCTGAAGACGCTGAGGTCACCATCTCGGCTGTGCTGTTGATCCGGCCTACCAGGGTGCGCAGCTCCTCCACCGTGTAATTCACCGAGTCGGCAATTGCACCCGTAATGTCTTCGGACACCGTTGCCTGGGTCGTCAAGTCACCGTCGGCAACCTCCTGCAGTTCGTTCATGAGCCGCAAAATAGCTGCCTGGTTGGCGTCGTTCTGGCGCTTGGCTTCCTCTTCCTGATTTTGCGCTTCGGCACGACGGCGCTCGGCGTCAGCCGCCTGACGACGCGTACCGCCGATCACGACCGAGGCGATCAGGACCAGCACTGCCGCTGCCGCAACCCCGAGCACCAGCATCGCCAGCACGTAGCGAAAGCGCCCCTTGTCTTCGTCCGCATAAGCTTGCTGCAGACCGAAGATCGCTTCACGCAGACCCTCGTTCTCCTTGAACACCTTGCCTTCGGCCTGCTTGGAAGCAACGATCTTTTGCAGGTTACCTAGCAGAGCGCCAATCTGTTGCTGGAACGAGCCGAATTCCTTCTGCAGCGCGGTCAACCGCTCCTTCAGATCAGGGTCCTTGGCGGGCGCGAGACGCATCGTCTCCGAGCCATTGGCCAGACCGTCAAGCAAGTCGCGAAAGGTGTTGGTGTCCTTGCCAAGCAGGAAGGCGGTTTCCGGATTCACGCCTTCGCCAGAGAGCAGTTCATTGGCATTTTTTGCGATCCGCTGCGTCAACATGATCAGATTGCTAGAGGCGGAGATCTCGCGCGGCGGCGCCGAGGCCTGCAGCTTTAGGGCGGCGATCTGTTCGGTCAGCTCCAGGAGCGTCGGATTGGCGTCATTGAGCGCGCGCAGCGTCGCGCCAATGGTGGTCAGGATCTGCTTGTTATCGAGTACGACCGTCGCGCTCTCTTCGGTGCGCGCCCAGTCGGCGGTTACCTTCTCAAGGGTTGGCTGGATGGCCGCATCGGATGCCGGTACCGAAGTGCCATTCAGATCGCCGCCATCCTTGAGAGTACGCAGATTAGCGATCATGCGATCGCGACTATCCTGGAGTTCGTTAAACGCTTCCTCATTGCCCTGCAGGGCCGCCGGTACTGCTTTGGCCAGACGCTGCGAGTGCATCAGCGAATCACCGGTGATCTGCGTGTAGGCCGCTTCGTTGGACGCCTGGGACAGATCGAGATACACGAACACGACGAGGATGATCAGGATCACTGAAGCTGCCGCTGACAGATAGCGGATCTGCGAGACCAGCTGCATGCCACCGATTATCGGCAGTCGACTGGTCCAGTCGCCCGACGGGGCGCTACCGGCAGGCAGACTCGGCGGTTCCTCGACGGCCTCGGGCAGGTCGCTGCCAGGCGAGGTGTTTACGTCCATCAGGGTATCGCCCGACTTGTTCTTGCCGGACTTCGATTTTCTAAGCTTCAATGCCATGTGGGCCTCACCAGATACCGATCTGCAGGAAACGCTCGTCCGCAGCGAGCGACGCCAAGCGCAGCTCCTGCCACTTGCCGTTGTCGCCATCCCTAAAATGCTTGCCGAGCCAGGGCGTCGCAGGATCCATGGACTCGGTATGGTCCTCGACGAGCTGCTCAATGTTACGCAGCCCTTGCATGCGCGTAACGAGGATGCCTGCGTTAAAGCGCAGTTCGGGCGAGAAGGCGAGAATTCGGCTGTCCTTGTCGGTAAGTGTCGCGCCCGAGTCGGTCAGACGCGACAGATCGACGATGCTCAGCAGACTGCCGCGCACATTGGCCAGGCCAAGGTACCAGCGACGCGTCTGCGGCACGGGGGTGATTTCCGGCACGGAAAGAATCTCTCCGGCTTCGGGCAGATCGACCAGAAAATTGCGTTCGCCACTGGCCGTCGCAATGCGGAATGCAAGCCGGCTCTGGTGCGAGGGCGCAGTCGCCGCGGCACGCAGGCGTTCGGCAAGACCTGCCTGGAATTCGCGCAGACGGGTCCGGCTGGCCCGGGGCGCCGGAGCTGCTGGTTTGGTGCGCGTCTCGAGTTCGGCCATGGCTGCCTCAGGCGCCCAGCGCCTGGATTTTCTTCAACAACTCCTGCGGATCAACCGGCTTGATCAGATAATCGCGCGCGCCCTGCTTTAAGCCCCAGTAGCGGTCGGTTTCCTGATCCTTGCTGGTGCAGATCACGATCGGAATATGGGCGGTTACCGGGTCGCGGCTGATCGCGCGCGTCACCTGAAAGCCATTTTGTCCCGGCATCACGACATCCATGAGGATGAGCTGCGGCAGATCATTCTTGGCCTTGGCGATCGCTTCCTCGCCGTTCTCGGCAGTCAGCACGGTGTAGCCAGAGCGCGTCAGGAGGTCCGCGTAAAAGTAGCGCTCCGTCGGCGAGTCATCGACCACAAGAATCTTTTGAATCGGCATTACTTCCTCTCCTTGCGACTAAGCGGCGCTGCCAGTGCGCCGCCTGCCGTGCGACTGCACTGTCTTGAGCAGGCTGTCTTTGGTAAACGGTTTGGTGAGATATTCGTCGGAACCGACCATGCGGCCGCGCGCGCGATCGAACAGACCATCCTTGCTCGATAGCATCACCACCGGTGTTTCGTGAAAACGCGGGCTCTTCTTGATGAGCGCGCAGGTTTGGTATCCGTCCAGGCGCGGCATGAGGATGTCGCAAAAAATCAGATCGGGCTGGTGATCGTTGATCTTGGCCAGCGCATCAAATCCGTCTTCAGCCAGGATAACGTGGCACCCGGCCTGAACCAAAAAGATTTCTGCGCTGCGGCGAATGGTGCTGCTGTCGTCGATCACCATCACCTTCAGGCCGGCAATATCGGGGTTCGCTGTCATCCGTCCTCATTCGCTGGTAGCGGCCGTACACACGAGCGCACTTGCCGCGCGGCAGGATGCCGGTCGTGACGGGTTTTATCCAGACGGAATCAACCCGCTCGGCGGATTGTAACGTGGACTAACGCTCACTCAAAAAGATGACTGTCAAGCTCATGCCCTGTTGTGTCGCGACAACAACGCTAAGTGACGCTAGATCTCGACCATTTCGAAGTCTTCTTTGCGTGCTCCGCATTCCGGACAGGTCCAGTTCATCGGAACATCTTCCCATCGAGTTCCAGGTGCGATTCCTTCATCGGGGGCACCCGCTGCTTCGTCATAAATCCAGCCACATATAAGGCACATCCAGGTTTTCATACCGCGACCAACCCTCTTGTTTTAATTGCGCGAAGAGCCCTCTGGGCTCCAGGAGTAAACTGCAAGTTTACCGTCAAGTTTACCGTCTTTTCGGGCCTATCCGAGAGCCACAGCCGCACGGCGCGCCGGACCAGACGCTCGTGCGACGAACCACTTCCATGGCAAATTCCACTCCCCCGCTCGTGATGATCTTCGCGGCCAGCGATCCGACCAGCGGCGCGGGCCTGCAGGCCGATCTGATGACCGTCGCATCGATGGGCTGCCACGGTTTGACTGTCGTGACCGGGCTGACCGTGCAGGACACTGCGGGTCTCGAAGATTTCATGGCGATCGACGCCGATTTCGTCGATGACCAGGCGCGCGTGATTCTCGAGGACATGCCGGTCGCATCCTTCAAGATTGGCGTTCTCGGCAGTGTCGAGACCGTGGCTGTCGTCGCCGAGATCGTCTCCGACTATCCGGACATTCCGCTGGTGCTCGATCCAGTGCTCTCGACCGGACGAGGAGATCCGTTTGCAGACGATGAAGTGCTCTCGGCGATGCGCGAGCTCCTGGTGCCACAGACGACCATCATTACGCCCAACACCATCGAGCTGCGCCGGCTTGCTGCTACCGCCGAAGAATCCGAAGGCGATGTCTCCGCGCTCGAGATTGCGCTGTGCGCGACTCGGCTCGTCGAGTGGGGCAGCGAATTTGTTCTCGTCACCGGTACTCACGAGAACACCAGCGACGTGATCAATCGTCTGTTCGCGGAAGAAGGCGAGGTGCGCAGCGACACCTGGCAGCGACTTCCGGGCAGCTACCACGGCTCCGGTTGCACCCTTGCGGCAGCCATTGCCGCGCTGCTCGCCAACGGTCTGGACATGGCCGAAGCGGTGCGCGAAGCCCAGGAGTACACCTGGCAGGCGCTTGCCGCGGGATTCCGGCCGGGTATGGGCCAGCACCTGCCGGACCGCTTTTTCTGGGCCCGTGAATTGCAGGCCAATAACGGTGCCAATGCCTGAGGTTCGGGGTCTTTACGCGGTCACGCCCGACGAAGCCGACAGCGCGCGACTGTGCCACCTCGTTCAGGCAGCGCTCACGGGCGGCGCCCGAGTCGTGCAGTATCGCAACAAGAGCGCCGATGGTGCTTTGCGTTCCGAGCAAGCGCGCCTGTTGAGCGATCTGTGTCGCCGCCATGCTGTGCCGCTGATCATCAACGACGATCTGGAGCTCGCATTGCAGCTCGACGATGCCGGCTGCCACCTTGGTGCCACCGACGGTTCGGTGGTGGCCGCGCGCGCGCGCCTGGGCAAGGCACGCATTCTCGGTGTTTCCTGCTATCAGAGCCTAGCCGCTGCGCACGAAGCCGACGAGGCCGGGGCTGATTACGTGGCCTTTGGCAGCGTCTTTGGCTCGATCACCAAACCGGCCGCCAGGCGCGCCGATCTCGAACTCTTTGTCCGGGCGCGCGCTGCGGGGATTCGCTGTGCCCTGGTTGGTATCGGCGGTATCGACGCGCATAATCTGGCGCAACTTGCAGCTGCCGGCGCAGACGCCGCTGCCGTGATTGCTGCGCTCTTTGCGAGCGGCGATCCCCGCGAGGTCGAGCGCATGGCACAGCGCCTCTCATCCCTCATTCCCCTGGTTCAGCGAGTCCCATGACTGACAAGAACGCAATCCTGTTTGAGCGCGCCCAGCGCACCACGCCTGGCGGGGTCAATTCCCCGGTACGGGCATTTCGCCAGGTCGGTGGCACGCCGCGCTTTATCGAGCGCGCCGAGGGCGCCCACATGTGGGACGCCAATGGCGGCCGTTACATCGACTACATCAACAGCTGGGGCCCGACCATCGTCGGGCATGCCCATCCTGAGGTGGTGGCAGCGGTGCAGGCTGCCTGCGCGACCGGATTGTCCTTTGGCGCGCCGACCGAGGCGGAAATCGAGATGGCAGAAGAGATCACGCGCCTGATGCCTTCGATCGAAGAGGTACGGCTGGTCAGTTCCGGGACCGAGGCATCGATGAGCGCGATCCGACTTGCGCGCGGTGCCACTGGTCGCGCCAAGATCATCAAATTCGATGGCTGCTATCACGGCCACGCCGACAGCCTGCTGGTCAAGGCGGGATCTGGTCTATTGACCTTCAATACTCCGAGCTCGGCGGGCGTGCCCAAGGAGATTACTGCTCACACCATCGTGCTCGATTTCAACGCGCCCGATCAACTTGAGCGCGCCTTTGAGACCCATGGCGCTGCCATCGCCTGCGTCATCGTCGAGCCCGTGGCCGGCAACATGAATCTGGTTAAGCCGACTCCCGAGTTTCTGTCGACCATGCGCCGATTGTGCAGCGCACACGGCGCGCTTCTGATTTTTGATGAAGTGATGTGCGGCTTTCGGGTCGCATTAGGGGGCGCGCAAGCCCTCTATGGCATCACGCCCGATCTGACTGTGCTCGGCAAGGTAATTGGCGGAGGCATGCCGCTGGCTGCCTTTGGCGGCCGCCGCGAAATCATGCAGCACCTCTCGCCAATAGGTGCGGTCTACCAGGCGGGAACCCTGTCGGGCAATCCCGTGGCTGTTGCCGCAGGTCTGGCGACCTTGAGAATCATCGAACGGCCGGGCTTTTATGAAAATCTTGGCAGCGCCACCGCAAGACTGGCACAGGGTCTGGAAGCCGAAGCGCGAGCCGCCGGCGTCGAATTCTGCGCCGACAGCATCGGTGGCATGTTCGGGTTCTATTTTTGTGCGAATCGACCGCTGCGGGTGGCAGACGTGGCGGCGAGCGACATCGAGCGTTTCAAGCGCTTTTTCCACCTGATGCTCGCCCGCGGAATCTATCTCGCCCCATCGGCCTACGAGGCGGGATTCGTCAGCGCGGCCCACGATGCGGCATGTATCGACGAAACCCTCGTCGCCGCGCGTGCCGCCTTCGCACAACTTGCTCATTGATTTAGGCGCGCCCTCGCGCTGTCACGCGCTCGCCACGAAAATTGCGCGGCGCTGTCACGAGTCCCGTCTATGCTCGTGCGTCCGTAGCGCATCACCGACTGCCCCTTCCATGTCCCCCCGTCCCGAAGATGAACGTCTTGTCGCCGTCTTGCGGACAGCGCTTGGCACCCCGAGCTCGGATCGGCGCATAATTCGCACCATGAGGCCGGTCGGACATTTCATCGACTGGCTCGATGAGCCCGATCTGGTGCTGGATGCCGATGAGGGCATGCTCTATATCTGGAAACCGGTACGCCTCGCAGCCGGTAGCCCACCCGGAGCGCTTGCCATCATCGACTGCGGCAACTTTCGTGGCGTACTTTTGGGGAATAGCCAGCACAGCGAAGCGGTCCGCGCGGCGCTGATGTCGTCGTAGATTGAAGGCGGTCCCGGATACCCTGTACTGTTTACTACATCAAGCGAACTTCCATGTCCTTGCTTTCCCGCGCAACAACCCTCGCCTGCTTTTGCATCTTGCTGTCAGCCAGTGCCACCATGGCCGAGCCCGTCTCGGACCAGGCAAGCGCTCCGGCTACACAGACTCCTGCGGGCATCAAACCAGAATATGCCGCCGTGTTCGCGACCCTTACCGAACGCTTCCCGGAATACCCGGTCGACAAGATCATCCCGAGTCCAATAGCGGGCCTGCTCGAGGTGGACTCCGGTCATCACGTCTTCTACGTCGATCCGAGCGGCAAGTACGTGCTCAACGGGCATGTTTTCGATCTCGTGGCCCGCGAGGACATTACCAAGGCGCGCATGGAGGATCTGTCGCGGGTGGATCCCAAGGAATTGCCGATCGCCGACGCCTTTGACATCGTGCGTGGCAATGGCAAGCGCCAGGTCTATATATTCTCGGATCCCGACTGCCCCTACTGTCGCAAACTCGAGCAGCAGATCCCGAGCGTCTCCGATGTCACGATCCACGTATTTCTGTATCCGCTGACGTCTTTGCATCCTAATGCATACGATCATGCCCTGGGAGTCTGGTGCTCCAAGGATCGCCAGAAGAGCTGGTCCAACGAGATGCTCAAGGGTGTCGACCCCGCCGCAGCCAAATGTGACAACCCGCTGGAGCGCAATCTTGCCCTGGGAGAAAAGCTCGGCGTAAACGCCACGCCGACTATGGTTTTCGCGGACGGGCGCATGCACGCAGGGGTCGTTTCGGCTACCGAATTCGAGCGCCTGCTCAACGGCTCGAACTAAGTAAGCTAGCAATTCAAGGGCATGCGTTAAGCACGCATGCTCGCGACATGCAATGCGTCGCGACGGGTCATAGACCTGTCACAGTGACTGCGCATACTCGTCAGTCCTGCAGCGCCTCCCCGACGTTTCTATGCCGACCACACGCCAGCGTGGCTTCACGCTTCTCGAGCTTCTCGTTGTAATGGTCATCATTGGCCTTCTGGCAGCCTACGTCGGACCCAAGTATTTCGCCCAGATCGGCAAATCCGAAATAAAGACTGCCAAGGCACAGATAGTCGGCCTCGAGAAGGCTCTCGACCAATATCGGCTCGACACCGGTCATTACCCGAGCACCGAGCAGGGACTCACCGCACTGGTAACGCGGCCGGCTACCGAACCCAAGTGGGATGGGCCCTATCTCACCAAGGCCGTCCCCAACGACCCCTGGGGTAATCCGTATATCTACAAGTCACCGGGCGACCACGGCGAGGTCGACCTGATCTCGTACGGTCGGGACGGCCGTCTCGGCGGGGACGGCCCGGATGCGGACATCACCAACTGGTGACGCTCGACTCCATGCAATTCACCGTTTCAGGCATCCGCCAATCGACCGCTGCGCGTCTGGTAGTCCATGCCGTCGATATACCTGCCGCGCGGCTGCAGGCCGAAGCGCAAGGGATCTCGGTCATTTCGGTTCGCGCGCAACCGTTTGCTGCGCTGTCGCTGCGCGGCAAGTCGCGCTTTCCACTGATGCAATTCAATCAGGGCTTGCACACCCTGCTCTCCGCGGGCCTGTCGCTTGTCGAAGGCATCGAGGCGCTCGCCGAGCGCGAGGTGCGCGCCGACGTGCGCGCGGTTCTGCAGACGCTGCTTGCCAAGCTCTATGAGGGTGCGTCGCTGTCCGCAGGACTTGCCGCCCAAGCGGAGGTGTTTCCACCGCTTTATGTGGCGACCATTCGCGCCAATGAAACAACCGGCGCGCTGGTGGAAGCCATCGAGCGCTTCATCCAGTATCGCGCGCAGATCGACATCGTCAGAAAGCGCGTCGTCTCGGCTGCCATCTATCCGGCGCTGATCCTCGCCGTTGGCGGCCTTGTCATCCTTTTTCTGATGCTCTACGTCGTGCCGCGCTTCTCGCAGGTATTCGATGATCTGGGTGACAAGATCCCCGCCATGTCGCGCGTTTTGCTTGATTGGGGCCACGTGGTGCACGACCATGCAGGGACCGTCATCCTGGTTTGCGCGGCACTTCCGGCTCTCGCCGCGTGGATGTTTACGCGCGACGCCGTGCGCGCCAGTCTTGGTCGCACCATTACGCGCATCCCGCGCGTCGGTGAATTCGTGCGCGTCTACCAGCTCGCGCGCTTTTACCGCACGCTCGGCATGCTGCTGCGCGCCGGCATCCCGGCGGTGCCTGCCCTCTCGATGGTCACAGCACTGCTACCGGCCTCACTGCGCAACTCTCTTGAGGACGCGCGCCGCGATGTGCGCGAGGGACGGGCACTGTCTGCGGCACTCGACGCCCGCGGTCTCGCCACACCGGTGTCGCTGCGCATGATGCGCGTGGGTGAACGAACTGGCCAGATGGGCGAGATGATGGAGCGCATTGCCACCTTCCATGACGATGAGGTGGCACAGGCTATCGAGTGGTTCATCCGCCTGTTCGAGCCGCTGCTGATGATCGTCCTCGGTGGCGTGATCGGCGCAATCGTGCTCCTCATGTATGCGCCGATATTCGAGCTCGCCGGGAGTATCCAGTGAACGCGCCCCTCGATCCGGTCAGCGCGGCGCCGGTTGCTCACTTCACGGGCGAAGCGATTCGCCGTGCGCGTGCTGCTGCCCTCGCCTCGCGCCGGCCGATCGTCGAGTTGCTTGGTGAGGAACTGGATCTGTCCGCCGACGCGCTGCTGCGCACCTGCGGCGCCTCCTTTGGCCTGGAAACGCTCTCCATGGCCGACCTGAACCGGATGGAGCCGGCATTTGACGCCTTGCCCTTCGCGACCGCATCAAGCCGTGAGTGTGTAGCCTTTCATGAAGGCGCCAATCTCGTCATCGCCTTCTGGGATCCGTTTAATGAGGCCTTGCGCGCCTGGTGTGAAGAGGCGCTGACGCAAGCGCTGGTCTGGAGGCTTGCGCAGCGCGCCGACATCGCCGCCTTCCTGTCGCGTCATGAGGAGTCCCTGCGCGCACTCGACAGCCTGGGTGCAAACACCGGCGCGGCCCAGGCCGATGCCGCCGTGCTCGAGGACCTGTCGATCCGCTCGATCAGCGAAGACAAGAGCCCGGTGGTGCGCCTGGTCAATTCAACGCTCTACGACGCCTTAAAAAGTGGTGTGAGCGACATTCACCTCGAATCCCTGCCCAATGGCCTTGCGATCAAGTACCGCATCGATGGCACGCTCCTGCACATCAACTCGGTCGAAGGCATCGAGACGGCCGAGCAGGTGCTCTCGCGCATCAAGGTGATGGCCGAACTGGATATTTCTGAGCGGCGAGTGCCCCAGGATGGGCGCTTTCGCGTGCGCTCCTTCGGTCGCGACATTGATTTTCGCGTCTCCATCATGCCTTGCATCCATGGCGAAGACGCGGTGCTGCGAATTCTAGACAAGCAGGGCCTGGCCAACGAGCTGACCGGTCTGCGCCTGGATGTGCTTGGCTTTGAGCCCGACATTCTGGCGACCTTTCGGCGCCTCTCGCGTGAGCCCTACGGGCTCTTGCTGGTGACTGGGCCAACCGGCAGTGGCAAGACGACCAGTCTTTACGCTGCCATCACCGAGATCAATAACGGGCACGACAAGATCATCACTATCGAAGATCCGGTCGAGTACCAACTCGCTGGAGTGTTGCAGATTCCCGTCAATGAGAAAAAGGGGCTGACCTTTGCGCGTGGCCTGCGCTCGGTATTGCGTCATGACCCGGATCGCATCATGGTGGGAGAAATTCGCGACCCCGAAACCGCCCAGATCGCGGTGCAGGCAGCGCTCACCGGGCACCTCGTTTTCTCGACGGTGCACGCCAATAACGTGTTCGACGTGATCGGCCGATTCACCCATATGAACGTCGATCCCTACGCATTTGTATCGGCGTTGAACGGCGTGCTGGCGCAGCGCCTGGTGCGCATCAATTGTCCGCATTGCAGCGAACCGGCCAGCTTTGACGAACAGGCGCTACGCGATTCCGGGGTCGATGGCGAGCGCTCACAAGGCGCCACCTATCGCGCCGGCAAGGGCTGCGGTAAGTGCCGTGGCACCGGCTTTAAGGGTCGCCGTGCGGTAGGCGAGCTCTTGGTACTGACTGACGAGTTGCGCGAGATGATCGTCGCACGCGAACCGGTGCGAAAGCTCAAGGATGCCGCGCGGCGAGGCGGAACACGCCTGTTGCGCGATGGTGCCATCGATCTTATGTTGCGCGGACAGACGACGCTCGCCGAGGTAAACCGTGTCACTCTGGTCTCGTGATTCCTTGAGGGTCTTGCTTGGCGCCACCCGCGCGGTGTTCTCGCGCGTCGGATCCAGTGCGAGCACCTGGCATTGTGCCGTGACAGCGCCGGCAAGCGAAGAGTCCGTCTGGCAGGGCGCACTCGACGCGTTCTCGATGGGAATTGCCAGCCCCGAGGCCGCCGGCGCACGCACGGTCGAAGTCTATTTCGAGTCTGATCTCCTGCGCTTTCGGGTCGTGCCCTGGCAGGCCGATTTCGCGACGCTTGCAAGCCGACGCGAGTACGTGGCGCACTGCTTTTTCGAGATATACGGCGAGCCTGCCCGCACCTGGCGAATCGAGGAAGCCAATGGTCGCTATGGCCACGCAAGCCTTGCAGCGGCCACCGAGGCCGCCTTTCTCGAGGCGCTCGCTGGCGCCTGTGCCGGCCGTGGCATGCGCCTTGGCGCGGCCCAGCCAGCTCTCGCTGCAGCCTTTAGCGCCAACCTGGCCGAGTTCGGCGCGGACCCTTTCTGGTTCGTACTGTTCGAGATGCAGCGCATGACCATGCTGCTGGTCAGTGACGGGGCGCCCGTCACCGTACGCAGCGCGGCCCGCGTGGACGCGCAACTATCCGAGCTGCTCGAGCGCGAGTGGCATCTGCTTGGCATGCCCGATGAGCCAGGAGCGGTGTATTGCTGCGAATTCACCTCAGCCGGCAGAACTGTGCCGACTTTGGCTTCCTGGCACACCCGACAAGTGGGACCCGGCAAACTACTGCGCGAATTCCTTGCGCACTCGCGCGTCGTGGCGGTGGCCGCCACATGAAACCTGTCGCCCTGTCCCTCGACTTCCATGCGCAAGCGCGCTCGCGCTGGCTCGGTGCGACGCTGCTTGGGCTCGCAATACTGGTGACGCTCGCTACCCTCGAATTCAAGTCAAATAGCGACGCACAGTTGCAGCAGGTGCAGGACGATCTGCGCAGGCTCGACCGTGCCGCCCACCCGGATGCAACGCGCGCTCGCGCGAGCGATCCTGCCCGCGATCGGGCGCTGGTGCGCGCCAACAAGGTGCTCGATACGCTCACGCTCCCGTGGGAGGACTTGTTCTCGATGTTCGAAGGTGCCGGGTCCAATGGCCTCGGCCTACTGGGAATCGTGCCGGATCCAGGCAGCCATACCGTGCGCATTTCCGGCGAAGCCAAGTCTCTTGACGAGGTGATCTCTTATGTTGCGCGCCTGTCCAATCAGCCGCTCTTAAACCAGGTGCACCTGAGTTCCTATTCGACCGTGACGCGCGATGGTGTTCCGGCAATCGAATTTCTCATTACCGCCCAATGGACCAATTCCTAGGCGCACTGCGTTGGCGGGCCGAGCTCGCGTTGCGCAGGCTGGGTGCGACCGGCCTTGCTGCCTGCGTCATCCTTGTTGGCTGTATGGCCTTGACTGCGCTGAACGTCCTTCCGGAGCGCGCCCAGCGCAGCGAGCTGCTGACTTCACTCGCGGATTTGCGAGCCCGACAGGCATCGCCGCAAAGCGCTGACGCGGCGAGCGCCGCAGATCCTGGCGCGCAGCTGGCGCGCTTTTACGCCATGTTGCCCGGCGAGCGCGAGATACCCGGTGTCTTGTCTCGCTTGGTCGAGATCGGTAGCAGGCAGGGACTGACCATGCCCGAAGGGGAGTTCAAGATGATTGGCGACGACCAGGGACCAGTCGTGCGCTACCAGATCGTTCTGCCCTTCAAGGCCGAGTATCGTCAGACTCGCGAATTCGTGCGCGCGGCGATGCGCGCCTTCCCCACACTCGCCCTCGAGGAAGTGAGCTACCGACGCGACAGCCCGGGTGACAATGTCCTTGAGTGCCGTTTACAAATGGCGCTTTACCTGAACGCCGCCTATCCGGTGAGGCCATGAAGCTGCCCGTCTCACCCCTTACCCTTTTCATCCTCGCGGTGTGCGCCGGCGTCGCCGGCTATACCGCCTTGGAGGGTCCGAAGTCCGAGGACGGCGATGCAGGAGTCACACCGGTGGTACGCAATCATGCGGGCGACGAGCGAGCCCCCCTTGTCGCGGCTCCGACCGGCCTCGCTCTGCGGCTCGAACAGCTCCAGCATCGCGTCACCGGGGCCGACGACGTATCCGATGTATTTGGCGCGACCTCCATGAAGCCGCCGCCCCCCCCGCCGCCGCCGCCATCGGCTCCCCACGCGCCCCCTTTCTCCTACAGGGTGATGGGCAGCATGCGTGACGAGAGCACGGTCGATATTTTTCTGACTGCCAACGACCGCGTATTCGTGGTGCGTAGCGGCGATGTGCTGGACCACACCTATCGGGTGGACAGCATCGACGCGCATCGCATGGTAGTCACCTACCTGCCCCTCAAAGAACAACAAACGATTGCACTGGACCGTTGATGAAGCGTCATTTAATAAGGCGCAGCTTGCGCATCCTGATCCTGCTTGGGCTGCTCGCCGGCTGCGCGCCGGGGCAAAAGTATCTGCAGAACGGCAACGACCTTGCCGCACAAGGGGACTTGCCGGGAGGCATCGACCAGGTCGAGAAAGCCGTCGCGGCTGAGCCCGGAAACTATGCCTACCGGGCCCAACTGGTGCGCATGAAGGCCAGTTACGTTAACAACCTCCTGGAGCGAGCCGACCAGTTACGGATATCGGGGCACCCGTCCGACGCGGCCGACCTGTATCGGCGCGTCCAGGGTGTCGACTCGGCCAATTCGCGCGCGCGCGACGGATTGGCAAAAATCGAGGTGGACGAGCGTCACGCAGCGCAAGTCGACTCGGCGCGAGTCGCACTGGGCTCGAACCGCATTCCGCTCGCGCGCGCCATACTTCAGTCGGTGCTCGCCGAAGACCCATCCAATGGCGGCGCTCTCGAATTGCGGCGGCGGATCGACGTGATGTATCCGCGCAGCGAGATACCGGCTGGCCTGCGCGACGGTATGTCCAAACTGGTCACGCTCGAATTCCGCGACGCCGGAATCAAGTCGGTCTTTGAGGCGCTCGCGCGCAGCAGCGGCGTCAACTTCGTGTTTGATCGGGAAGTTAAGCCCGATCTCAAGGTGACTGTCTTCCTGCAGAAAACGAGTGTGGAAGACGCCGTCAATGTGCTGACCGTAACCAATCAGCTCGACAAGAAATACCTCAACGACAACACCGTGCTGATTTATCCGAATACGGCGCCCAAGCAGAAGGATTACCAGGAGCTTTCGGTCCGCACCTTCTACCTGTCCAACGCGGACGCCGGCAAGATCCAGACGATGCTAAAGACGGTCTTGAAGACACGCGACATTTACGCCGACGAGAAGCTCAACAGCATTACCGTGCGCGACACGCCGTCCGCGTTGCGGCTGGTCGAACAGATGATCGCGGCCCAGGATCTGGCGGAGCCGGAAGTCACGCTCGAGGTAGAGGTGCTCGAGGTCGAGCGCTCACGTCTGGTGCAGCTGGGTTTTGATACACCGGCCAATTTCACGCTCCTCAACATTGTTCCGTCGCCGACCCAGACGGTCGCGGCAAATGGCACTGTCGTCACCAATACCAATCCGGTCACAACCACCAGCCAGCTCACTGCGGCCAATCTGAAGCACGTCAATGCCGGCAGCCTCGGCATTCCCAATCCCAAGGTCGACATCCACGAGGAGCTGGGCAATACCAACCTTCTGGCCAATCCGCGCATCCGTGTCAAGAACCGCGAGAAGGCGCACATCCTGATCGGCGACAAGGTGCCGGTTATCACCACCACCCAAACGGCCAACGTCGGCGTGTCCGAATCGGTCAGCTATCTCGATGTGGGCCTCAAACTGGACGTGGAGCCTTCCGTTCACCTGAATAACGAGGTCGGGATCAAGATCGGCCTTGAGGTGAGCAGCATCGTCAAGCAAATCACGACCCAGAGCGGCACGCTCACTTACCAGATCGGGACGCGCTCGGCGACCACCGAGCTGCGCCTGCAGGACGGCGAGACCCAGGCGCTCGCGGGTCTGATCAACGATCAGGAAAGGCATAGCTCCGAGGGGGTGCCGGGACTGCTCGAGGTACCACTGGTGAACCGTCTCTTCGGAGACGGCCTGGATCAGACCGACCGCACCGAAATCGTGCTGCTCATCACCCCGCACGTCGTTCGCAATATCAATTATTCGCGGGAGGTGCCATTAGAGTATTCGGCCGGAACCGAGACCTCGAGCGGAGCCCAACCGCTCGTATTGCGCAGCTCGTCGAACGTATCCGTGCCGCCCATGGGCGACACCGG
>CAJCHO010000056.1 GCA_903970145.1 Mycobacteriaceae bacterium
CGGCCGGCCCGGCGTCGCGCACCTGCGCCGAGACCTGGACTGGCAAGTCGGAAGCTCCCCCGCCGTTGGCGAAATTGACCTGCAGCGACAGCGGCACGGATTGCGGTTGAATCAGGGCGCCCTTGGGCGGCACGATGCGCCCGACCATCACAGGCAGGCGGAATTCCTCGACCCTGAAGCTCCCGGTGTCGTAGCGCCTCAGTCCCGCCGAGAGTTCGGTCGAATATTCGCCTAGCTTGGCGTCCTGCGGGATCCTAAAAGTAGTCTCAGCGTAGCGCTCATTGCGCCAGGTCAGCGGGAACTCGTACTTGGTGTCACTGCCCAGGTGTGTGATGGTGATCTTGGTCGGCAGATCGCCTTTTTCAGCAAGGCCGATACCCGTCAACTCCTCGCGCCGCAGGTAATGCTTCATCGACACCGTCTCACCGGCGCGCAACAGGCGCCTATCGAACACGGTGTGCGCCAGCACGTGCCTGGCACCGGACTGGTAACCGCCCGAATAGACATGAAAGCGCCACGATTCGATGCCAGTGTTCCAGCTTGACCACACAAAGGCCATGTCGGCGCGACCCTTGTCATCGGTCTTGCGGGCGCTGATGAAGTAGGCGTTCTCGGCCGCGGGGTGGGCACCACCCGAGCAATAATTCCAGTGCAAGGGCGGCAACGCGCGGTCGACTTCGACGTAACCGTGGGCGCTGCTTACTCCTCCCCAGACTCGCTCACCGCGGCAGTCCGAGATCTGGATGATCGCCCCTTCCACGGGGCGGCCGCGATCCAGACTCGTTACCCAGACACCGGAGTTGACCTCACCGAGCTTGAAATGGACCGCGAGATTGGTCACCAGCGTTGAGGTTCGCACATACATCGGCGCGGGCCTGCCGAGCAGCGCCGCACCCAGATTCTGCGACTCAATCTCGACCACATAAAAGCCCGGATCGGGCAGTGGCACACCGACTACCTCGAAGGGTCGCGGATCCTTGGAATCCGCCTTGGGGAGTTCCAGACGCCTGGCCGCAGGCTCCCGATTCAAGAGGCTCACCTCGCGCGCGCCGATGTACTGGTGGTTATCTTCGGGCTCCTTGAGCTCGGTGCCGTAACTCATGGTCTTGCGCGCGCTGGCGGGAGCCGGTGTTGGCTTTACATCCAGATTGATGCCGAGCTCTCTGGCAACGTCGGCGCGAAACAGCGTCGATTCGTCGTAGCGCTTGACCTTGGCGAGCCAATCCATGATCGCCACGTCCCCGCCGCCCTCGCCGCTGACGTTTTTCTCGCGCAGCGTCGCATCAGGCTGCAAGCCCTTCACGAGAAGATCCGCTTCCACATGCCTGACCGTCACCGGCAGCACGGGCTCGGCGTTCAGCTCCAGTATCCCGAAGGGTGCTGCCGCGAACTTGGCAAGCGGCGGCGAATCAGCCGTATGAGTCTTTAGCGGAAAAAGACTGGCGTTCAGTAGTGGGCGCCCGCTCTCATCGCGCAGATCGGGTGGAACGGTGATCTGAATATCGGCGTTTTCCGGCAAGCCACCCTTGAATTCCACTGCCGAGACCGCGCTCTGGGATTCGCTATCGTCCTTGGTACCCCTGCTTCTGCCAAAGAAATACCACCACTTGCGATAACGGCCGGAGCGCTGTGCAACCAGCATCCCGGTTTCTTCGCCCTGGTTCTGCTCAAGCGCAGGTTTGTGCTCTCCATCGCTGGCCTTTAATACGATCTTCTCGGCGAGTGCGCGCGGGATCGGGGTCGAGAACTCGACGCGCAATGGGCGGATCGGCAGGCAGTCGGCCTGGGCATTCTCGCGCTCGCAGGTGAAACTCGCGGTGAAGGCAGCGCGTACCTTGAAACTCAGACGCCGATCAGCCGAGCGGGCTATGCCACTCTGAGTCGCAATGCCCTTGCCCCACACCAGTTGCAGCTCACTCTCTGGCGGCAGCGGCCTTTGGCAGCGCACTATGACAGCACGTGCCGCCTGGGCGGTAAGCTGCACCGCTCTTAAGATCGCGTCGCGATCCGGGCCGTTCACGACCACAAGGCCAATGCGCTCCTGAATGCCACTGACATTGCAGTAGCCGTATTGGGCAATGCTTTCAGGGGTGGCGGGACCGTTCAAGAGCAGGGCGAACACCTGCTCTTCCTCGATCGCCTCACCAGTCTCTGGATAAAAGCGCACGATCGCCGGACCACCGGTATTGAACTCAAAACTCGACTGACCGGTGACGGCGTTGCCAGCTAAGGAGGTCAGGCCCGGTTTGAGCGCAAAGCTGCAGCGCGTGCCAGCCGGCACATCGCGCTTGAAATCGTAGACCCAGGTCTTGTCGTCAACCCAGCGACCGCTACCCGCCTCGACGCAATGCGGCTCGACCGGAGCCGGCAACTTCGGATCGCCAAAAGCCACCATCGACTCGGAAAACGTAAATCGTGCCTGGCGCACCAGCGCAATCTCCCCCTGCGGTGACATGGTGGTCACTGTCGCCGCGCCTGCCGCGCCGCACAGGCTGGCGAGTCCTATGAGGCAACCAGCAATGAATGCCGCTTTGATCGATCGGAGGGCGCGCAATGAATGGGGCATCACAATCCTCTGGAGGTGTGCCGGGCAGCCTATGAAAGAAAGCCGGCCCGGTCAATCCCCAGTGGCCCTTGATTTGCGCGAATTCAGCGTGGGCCGCTCAGCCGGGCTTGACTGTGCGCGTGGCGAGGTCGATGGTAAAACGGTCCTCGACCTTGGCCGCCGGGGTCGCGCCCACCTGATAGGGGGCCGAGGAGTAGATGCCGGTGATCTGTTTGGCCGTCACCTCAAAGCGCAAAAAGCCGAAGTTGGCCTGGTCGTAATTCTCAAGCGTGAGCGAACTCGTCAAGTCGAGCGGCGCAACGGGGAACTTACCCTTGATCCGGTTCAGTTTACCCAGACGTGTATAGCCACCGTTGCCGCACACAACGCAGCTGACCTCGAAGGCGCCGTGCTTGCCCGTTTCCTTGGTGGTAAAGCGCTGGTAATTGTGCACGTGCCCCGAGAGCACCAGATGCGGATACCTGCCGGTCGCCGTAAAGCTCTCGAAGAGCACCTCTTCGGCGGTGACACTGCCCGAATGTTCCTCGTCGCCCGAGAACGGCGGGTGGTGGATCGCGACGATCAGTGCCTTGTCGGTGGCCGCTGCTGTCAGCTCCCCCTTGAACCAGGCGATCTGGTCGGGGTGAATCTCGGCCTCTGTCTCGCTGACATTGCTAAAGAGTCCAATGATGGTCGCAAACGGCGTGGTGAAGGTCCAATAGACATTGGGCAAGTCCATTTGCGTGCGCGACGACGAGGTTTTTAAGGACCCGAGCTTGGCCGGATCCTTGGCCATGAAATTCTGCACCCAGCCGTCGAGCGGCTTTTTGGTCGGATCAACCGGACCATCCTGGGGATCGTCGGGCTGGCAGTCGTGATTGCCGGCAATCGCCACGATCGGCCCGGGATACTCGGCGTAGGTCTCGTAATAGCAGGCGCCGTAGTCATCGATGTCGCCTGCGAAATAGACGACATCACCAAGGTGGTAGCAGAAGGCCGGAGTCGCCGCATCCGCACTGGCGTGGTAGTCGGCCGTCATCATCGCCGCGACGAAGTCCATCTGCTGGCCGCGCGCATCGCCCGTGTCACCGATGCAATGAAATACGAGCGTGCCGGATTGCTCGATCTGCTTGACTGCAGCGGCCGTGAGCAGTTGCGACAGATCGTATCGATACGGCGCCTTGCCATTGGGCGGTGGCAGGGGCTGGAAGGGGTAGTGCGGCAACTGGTAGCCAGACGACTGCACTTTTAAGGGCGAGCCCGTGGCATGGCCGCTGGTGGCGGTCTTGCCGGCCTTGGCGGGCGCCTCGTCACTCGCGGGGCTGAGATTTCCGGCGCCGCGGCCGGCAGTCAATGCGTGGATTTTCATGGTGAGTCTCCGTTTCGCGTCCAAGGGTCGCGAGCTAGCGCGAGCTTAGACAAAGCTTAACGACACTCGCGTGACAGGGACGGGAACTTTAGGATGAGGGGTCGCGCAGCCGGTCAGACCAGGATCACTTCCACGCCGCGGCGGCGCAGATCCTTGACCGTGGCAGCAGATGCTTCGCGGTCGGTGATGAGTACATTGATTTCGTCGACCGTCGCAATGACGGAAACGTTGCGGCGCGCAAATTTGGTGGAGTCGGCGACGGCCACGACCTGCGAGGCGACGCTGATCATGCGCGTATTCAATTGCGCTTCGGCAAGATGCGGCGTCATCAGGCCGATCGCCGGGTCGAGCCCGTCCACCCCGAGAAAGAGGCGATGGGCGCGCAGCCCTTCGAGGGAACGCTCAGCCATCGGGCCGAACAGGGAATGCGACTCAGTGCGCAGGATGCCGCCAAGCATGATCAACTGCACGTGTGGGACATTGGCGAGCAGCACCGCGATATTTAGCGCGTGCGTAATTACATTGATCGACTTGTCTTTCATCAGCCGGATTTGCTTGGCAATCTCCGCCGTGGTGGTTCCCGAATCCAGAATGATGGTCTCGCCATCTTCGATCATGGCCGCGGCCGCCGCCCCAATGCGCTCCTTCTCGGCGTGGCGCAGGGTCTCCTTGATGGCGATCGACAGGTCATCGTTGTCGCGCCGAACTATCGCGCCTCGGTGAGTACGCATCAAGGCGCCCGTTGCCGCCAGCTCGTTCAGATCCGTGCGAATCGTCACCGCGGACGTCCCGAAGTGCCGCGCCAGCTCATCAACGGTGATGCGCCCGGCAGCTTCCAGTCGGTCGATGATCTGCCGGCGACGCTCCTCCAGAAGGAGCGGGCTCTTGCGGGCGGCGGCCTTTTTCGCGACTGAAGCTGTCTTGACTGCCCTGGTGATTTTCTTCATGAAGTCCGGGATTGCGAAGTCAGCACTTGCCTGTCGTGCGCGATATTGAAAACCGCATCCGGCGGGCGATGCATGCGCCCTAGTCCGTCCAGCTCAGGCATTCATGCGCCAGACGCGCCAGCGCAGCGGCGTCTAGCGCGTACCCGCCGCGCCTGGCTGCATACAGCGCCGCTCCGACGGTTGGCGGAAACTCGGGATTGGCGAGGGTAAAGGGAAGCACGCTTTGGGTCAACACATCACGAAAGCGCGCAAGAACCGGTGACGAGTTTCTGAACATGCCACCCGAATAGGATACGGCGAGCGATACCGTCTCTGGCACCGCAAGCCGCGTCCTGACTGCGGTGACCAGCGCGACCAGCTCCTGCGCCGCGCGCTCGAATATCGCCTGCACCTGGCTGTCCCCTGCTTCGGCGGCCCGGCTCATCAGGGGCGCGAAGCCGGCGACATCACTGCGTGCCCCGCCCGAGTCCCCATACACTGCAGCACAGAGATCCAGATCAACTTCCAGGTGCAAGTGCCGACGAACCAGCTCGAGCAAGGGCCCGGCCGGAGCCCGCCCGTCGCTCATCTTCGAAAAGAGGCTCAAGCCTTCCTTGGCGATCCAGTAGGCCGAGCCTTCGTCGCTAAACACCTCGCCCCAGCCACCCGCACGCGCGAACCGGGTCTCAAACTCGCCGTAGGCGATCGAGCCGGTGCCGGCCACGACATTGATGCCGTCGCGACCACCAAAGGCGCCGGCCCAGCCTGACACCATGTCGTTGCCGCAGCAATAGCGATCGGCCGCCAGCAATCCAGCGGGTAGCGCGTCCAGCGTGGCGATCAGCTTGCTGTCTTCTCCATACGCCGGCACCGCAAAAAACCCATAGGTCAGCGCATGGCCGTTCAAGCCCGCAGCCTTTAGTAGCCGCTCGATCCCGTCGCTAAAGGTTTGCCGCACGCCTTCAAGCCCTACCTGCGGGTAGTAGGCGCATCCGGCCTCGGCGCGGCCGCGAATCGCACCGCTTGCGTCAATCAGAACGAAGGTCGAGCGGGTGCCACCACCGTCGACCCCGAGAAAGAGTTCCATGGCGCTAGGGATAGTCTGAACAAGTCCACCGGAGTGTCGGTTGAGCGTTAATAATGGAGGCACGGGAGGGGCGATGAAACAGATCAGTTTTTCGGATGCGGAACACGCCGGCAAGCGGAAGAAGACGCGGCGGGAAGTGTTCC
>CAJCHO010000057.1 GCA_903970145.1 Mycobacteriaceae bacterium
ATCGTGCCGCGCTCGCTGATCGCCGAGTTGCTGCTCGAGGGACTCGCGCCCTGGATCGAGAACCCCGCCGAGATCACGAGCGTACTTGACCTGTGCACGGGCTCGGGTTGCCTTGCGATCCTGGCCGCGCACAGCTTTCCCAATGCCAAGGTCGACGCGGTAGACATCTCTGTGGCTGCACTTGAGGTGACCCGCATCAACATCGAGCGGCATGGCCTCGGCGCACGCGTCACGCCTGTCCTGTCGGATCTGTTTGGCGCTCTTCAGGGACGGCGCTATGACCTCATCATCTCCAACCCGCCCTACGTCAATGACGCATCCATGCAGGCGCTGCCAGCCGAGTACCGCGCCGAGCCGCGCCTGGCCCTGGCAGGCGGCGCTGACGGCCTTGACTGCGTGCGCACTATCCTGGCAAGCGCTGGCAGTCACCTCAACGATCAGGATGGGCAGACACCGCTGCTTGTGGTCGAGATCGGCCACGAAGCGCAGCACTTCGATCGGGCCTTCCC
This sequence comes from Mycobacteriaceae bacterium, assembly GCA_903970145.1. Taxonomy (GTDB): domain Bacteria; phylum Pseudomonadota; class Gammaproteobacteria; order Burkholderiales; family Burkholderiaceae_D; genus CAJCHO01. Next base: position 510 of record CAJCHO010000057.1, read on the forward strand.
GGGCGTGTCGTGCACCTGGCTCTCGACCAGCGCAGGCGACGATATGGTGTTCATGATGCGCGCCGACGAACTAGACCAGGTCTAGCACCATGATTCGCATCCAGCAGCTGGGGCTGTCGCGCGGCACCAAGTCCCTATTTAGCAACGCCACGGCCGTGATTCATCCCGGCGAACGAGTCGGCCTGATCGGCTCAAACGGCGCCGGCAAATCGACTTTGTTCGCCCTCCTGGCCGGAACCATCGGACCGGATCTGGGCGATGTGGATGTGCCCAGCGCCTGGCGCATCAGCTCGGTCGCGCAGGACAATGTACCCAGCGAGACGAGCGCCATCGAGCACGTAATCGATGGCGACGGACCACTGCGCCGGCTCGAGCAGATGCTGGCACACGTGGAGACAGAGCATGCAGAAGACGCTCCCGGGGCCGGTGAGCAACTGGGTGAGCTGCATGAACAGCTCGCCCAGGCTGGCGCCTATACGGCACGCGCACGCGCCGAGGCGCTGCTATTTGGACTTGGCTTTACGCAGCAGCAGTGCACCGAGCCCGTGTCGCGACTTTCAGGGGGGTGGCGCATGCGCCTCGAGCTTGGACGCGCGCTCATGGCACCGTCCGATCTGCTTTTGCTCGACGAGCCGACCAACCATCTGGATCTGGACGCAATCGTCTGGCTCGAGCAGTGGCTCAAACGCTATCCGGGGACACTCGTGGTGGTGTCCCACGACCGCGAATTTCTCGATAGCGTCTGCACGGCGATCCTTGCGATCGACAACCAGACCCTGCAACGCTACTCGGGCAATTACAGTTCCTACGAGTTGCAATTCGCAGAACGGCGCCGCCAGGTACAGCTGGCGTTCGAGCGCCAGCAGCGCGATGTAGCCCATCTGCACCGCTTCATCGAGCGCTTCAAGGCCAAGGCGAGCAAGGCGCGTCAGGCGCAGAGCCGCGTCAAGGCACTCGAGCGCATGGAGATGCTCGCCCCAGTACACGCCGACTCACCATTCAGCTTCCGCTTTCGCGAGGCCCAGGAGACGGCCGATCCGATGTTGGTCGCGGACGATCTCGTTTGCGGGTATAGAAGCGCTGGACAGGAGCGTCCCATCCTCCATGAGGTGGAACTGGCCATCCGCAACGGTGAGCGAATCGGGCTGCTGGGCGCCAACGGTCAGGGCAAATCCACCCTGATCAAGACGCTCGCTGGCACGCTCGAACCGCTGTCGGGCACGCTCACCCGTGCCCGCAATCTCGCGATTGGGTATTTCGCCCAGCAACAGGTGGATATGCTGCGACTGGACGAATCACCCCTGCATCAGATTGCGCGCGTCGCTCCCAACACCCGTGAGCAGGAGCTGCGCGACTATCTCGGCAGCTTCAATTTTCGAGGTGACGCAGTTCATGGCCGGGTGGAACTGTTCTCGGGCGGAGAGAAAGCGCGTCTGGCTCTGGCGCTGCTGATCTGGCAGCGCCCGAGCCTGTTACTGCTAGATGAACCGACCAACCACCTGGATCTCGAGACGCGCGCGGCATTGACTGTTGCGCTCGCCCAGTTCGAGGGCACGGTGGTACTGGTCTCGCATGACCGCTCGCTGCTGGCCGCAACCACCGACCGTCTCGTGCTGGTCGCGGCCGCTCGGGTTCGTGAGTTCGAGGGAGACCTCGATGATTACCGCAATTTCCTGCTCGGCGTTTCCGCTCCCGAGAGCGTGAGCGCCGCCGCCCCCGTCGTCGGTGCAGGCCCGAAGGCCAGGCGCGACACGCGTCCTGCCACCGGGTCCGCACCGCGTGGCCAGTCGGGAAGCCGCCGCAAGCCGATCGAATCACGCATCGCGCGCATCGAAGAGCAGCTGACTCGCCTCGCGGCACGCCGCGCCGAGATCGAGGCACTCTTGGCACAGGGCACCACGTACGATGAGGCCCAGCGCGAACAGCTGCGCGCGGCGCTGGTCGACCAGGCCTATACGGCGCGCGAAATCGAGAAGCTCGAGGAGCAGTGGCTCGAGCAGACCAACCTTCTGGATCAACTACAGGCCTGAGATGGATAAGCACAGAGCACCACTGGCCGGCGTGAAAATAATCGACCTGACACGCCTGTTGCCTGGGCCGGTCGCGACCATGCATCTGGCGGACCTCGGAGCAGAAGTGATCAAAGTCGAGGATCCCGGCCTTGGCGACTACACGCGCCAGATGGGAGCCAGACGCGTAGCAACTACGCAAATGTTTCTCGCGGTCAATCGCAACAAGCATTTTGTCGAGATCGATTTGCGCGACGATGCCGGTCGTGCACACCTGATCGAACTGGTGCGCGAGACAGACGCGTTGATCGAGGGATTTCGTCCGGGAGTGATGGACAAACTCGGAATTGGCTGGGAGCAGCTATCGGCGATCAATCCGCGTCTTGTGATGTGCTCGATCAGCGGCTACGGCCAGACCGGGCCGATGCGGGACTATGCGGGACACGATCTGAATTACATTAGTCTGACTGGCATGCTCGAGCAAACTGCCGGTCGGGACGGCTATCCGGCAATCCCGGCTCTCCAGATCGCGGATCTGCTGGGTGGCGCCCAAAGCGCCGTCATCGGATTGCTCGCGGCGCTGCTCGACGCACGCCGCACAGGAATCGGGCGCTTCGTCGATGTCTCCATGACCGATGCGGTCTTCGCCCACAACATCGTCGGCCTGTGCAACGCAAACATCGATGGCCCGCAGCCACTTCCAGGCAAGGATCTATTGACCGGTGGTGTTGCCTGCTACAACATATACCGCTGTGGCGATGCACGGTTTGTTGCCGTCGGTGCCCTTGAATTGAAATTCTGGGAATCGCTGTGTGACGGCCTTGGCCGCCCGGAGCTGAAAACGGCGCACTGGGCGCATGGGCAGCAACCCGGGGGCGCCGAAGCGCTTGCAACACGCACCGCGCTTGACGAGGTGTTCGCCACGCGGTCGCAGCAGCAATGGGTGCAGCATCTCGCCGGGCGCGACTGCTGCGTTACCCCGGTCCTGACCACGGCTGAGGCGCTTGAGCATCCGCTCTTCAAGGCGCGCGGCATGGTGGTCGATGTCGCTGACCCGCAGGAGGGCCACTCGCGCTTTGCAGCACTGCCCCTGAAATTTTCCGGATTCGAATTCGCCGTGCGCCGGGGCGCTCAGGCCAAGGGCAAGGATAACGCCGAGATCCTCGGTGAGAATTGAGGGCCGGCCCCGCGCCTAGCGTCCGCCGATAATTGCGACCAACAGGCTACAGGGCGCAATTTCGATCAGACTGCGGGTCACCGAGCCGCGCCACCAGCGTTCGGCCCAGGTATGGGCCTTGCGATGGCCAATGACGATCAGATCGGCACCCCATTCGCGCGCCGCCTTGGCGATTTCATCGACCGGTTCACCGAAATTCAATTGCCCCTCGCAGGCGAAACCGCGCTGACGCAAGGTAGCAATCCCTTCATCGAGAATCTTCCGGTAGCGCTCTTTTTCGGTATCGAGCGTGTCGGTGGGGATAAATCCCTCGCCGACATAGACCGGAGGCATGGCCGGTGTAACCGCAAGCAGTTTGATCTCAGCCTTGGTCAGGTTAGCAACATCGCCACACTCGATCAGCGCCTGGCCGCCCGAGGTTGACCCATCATATGCAAGCAGGATTTTCTTGTACATCCGCGCGCCTCCACGGTGGTCAACGGCCAGCCCGGCCGGGCCTAGCCTGTGGAACATGGGGCGATGCTGCGCACAATGGCGCAGCTTGTCAATCGGCGCTTGTCTTGAGGGTACGGGCGCATGCCCGCAAGCTCACGAACCGAGTTTGGCGGCATCTCCGCTGAAGTCCGGCGAAATCTTCACGGAAAACTCTTTCTTTAGCGCCTCGAGGTAGCCGGCTTGTTCGAGCGCACCGTTCTGCTGCGCGATTTCGCGCCCGAGCGAAGCGATATTGCCGCTCGCGGTCGCATTTTCAGGCGGCTGGCTGACGGCGACGATGCGATAGATCGCATAGGTACCATCCGGCAGCGTTGAGTTCGTATAGGCCGGCAGACTTGCGAGGTCCGCCTTGAAAATGTCCTTGACCGCACTGCGCGGCAAACCCTGGGGGTTCAAGCGCGTAATCGTCTTCTTGCCCGTGAACCCGGTCGCATCGCCATTCTTTTGTAGCGCGGCCAGACGCTCGGCGCCCACTATGGCAGCCTGTGTAACGGCCGCCTTGTCGCGCAGTGAAACGCGAATCGCGTCCTGCACCTCACTCAGGGGACGCGCCGCTGCCGCTCGGTGCGCCGTCACCCGTGCTGCAACGAGCGTATCGGGGCCTGTCTCTATAGCCTCGGTATTGTGATGCTTGTCGAGCACGTCATCCGAGAACAGTGCCTCGCGTACGCTGTCGTTGAGTGCGGCTACTGGTGCTGCCATCGCGCCACTGCGCGTTACGCCCGTGGCGGACTGGACCTTGAGATTGAATTCCGCCGCAGCGGGGTCAAGACTGTCGGCCTGTTGATACACGGTATTTCGGAAATCCTCGGCCAGCTTTGCGAATTCATCGCGGGCGTGCTGTTGGCGCAACTGCGACTCGATCTGGGCGGAAACCTCCTCGATCGGCTTTTGTCGACCCGGCCGCACTCCGGTTAGCGCGATGATGTGATAGCCATATTCAGTCTCGACCAGATCGCTGATTTCGTTGGGCCTCAAGGCGAACAGCGCCTTGGAAAACTCGGGTACGTAGTTCGAAGCCGGTGCCCAGTCAAGGTCACCGCCACGTTCGGCCGAGGCCGGATCATTGGAGTATTCCTTGGCGAGCTTGGCGAAATCGGCGGGATGGGCACGCACCTTGGCAAGCGCTTCGAGCGCGCGGGCATGCGCCTTCTCGCGAACGGCCGGCGTCGCG
>CAJCHO010000058.1 GCA_903970145.1 Mycobacteriaceae bacterium
CTCGCCATTACCGACCCGGCCAAGAAAGCCTAGCGAGTTCGCGTCAAATTCCCTGCGCTTGCGATAATCCGTATCTGCCGAGCACCGCCAGGAATGTACCGTGCCGAATAGATCGGGATCTTGATCGGCGCCGAGGCCCGCCGCGCGAGGGCCCCGGTATTTGTAGATGAAGAGAGATCCGAACTGCGCTGGCCTCGTTCGATCCCGACGAAACATTCCTGTAAATAAAGACGGGGGCCGAAGCCCCCGCCTGCTATCTTCTGTTGCCAGGCTTTAGCGGCCCCGTAGTCCGGTTATTAGGCGGCTACAGCAAATTGCTCATCATTGGCATTTGCTTGGTTTGCGCGGATTACGTCCGTCGCCTCTCGGGTTGCCTGCTCACCCTCGGTCACGCCGTCGAAACCAGGTCACCCCCCCAGTGGTGGAGGTGGGCGGAATCGAACCGCCGTCCGACATGCTTCCGGCTCGCCGGAATTACAACCATAAGTACGATTTTACGCCCCCTCGAGCCACAGGGCAGCGAATTTTTGGCATATTTACGCACCGACCCACTTCGGGCGCAGCACGCGCCTGTAACAAATGGAGACAATTCCCATCAAGTCAGGCGTGCACGGCGCAAGCTAGGATAACGTTTAGACCATACGGGCCGCTAGCCATCGTGCTGATTCATGGCGCCGGAAACCATAGAAACCAATTGGAGATTCATATGAACCTACACAAGTTTGTCGCAATCGCCGCGCTGTCGCTGGGTGGCCTCGTACCCCTCGCAGCCAGCGCCGATATGCCCGGAGACCACCCAGCCTATATCCACGCCCTGTCCGACCTGCGCGCCGCGCGCTGGCTGATCCAGCATCGTCCATCCGACTGGGTCCAAACCATGGACGAACAGCGTGCAGTCGGTGAGATCGATGCAGCAATTCGCGATCTCAAGGAAGCTGCCTACGACGACGGCAAGGATCTCGAATACCACCCGCAAGTCGACGAGCGTCGCGATCAGCCCGGTCGCCTGCATGAAGCCCTCGACATTCTCAAGCGTGCCCATGCTGACGTCGCTCGCGAGGAAGACAACGCCTACGCCCGCGGCCTGCGCAATCGCTCGCTGCAGCACATGGACGTAGCAATCCACGCCATCCGTCGCGCCATTCACGACGAGTAAACACTGGGCGCTTCGCGCAACGGGCCATCCTGGGCGCGTTCAGTTAACGGGTTGACGAGCTGTCACCCCGTTCAAAATCCCCGACGAGTCAGTGACTTGCCGGGGATTTTTTGATTTCCGAGCCTCCCCGACAAAAATCTGTCGCTGACGTTGATGCGGCTCTTGCCCCAGACCCACATCTTTCTCTAGGTGTAGGAAGGGTGTGCGCTCGGATTCGTGCAGGCGTGCCGCGTCCGACATAGAATAGGGTCATAGCCCCGCGCCATCGCTGCAGCTGGGGCATCCTCGTCAGACTGGAGACCCCCATGCTCAAGACCGTCAGCAACCGCGTGCCGAGCGCCGAATCGCGCTATTCACCCGAAGAATGGGCCATCCGCGTCGATCTGGCCGCTGCCTACCGTCTCGTCGCCCTGTTCAAGTGGGACGACCTTGTCTTCACACACATCACCGCGCGCGTACCCGGGCCGGAACACCATTTTCTGATCAACCCCTACGGCATGATGTTCGATGAAATCACGGCCTCAAGCCTGGTGAAAATCGACATGCAGGGCAACAAGGTCGATGACAGTCCGTGGCCGATCAATCCAGCCGGTTTCACCATCCACAGCGCCATTCACGGGGCCCGTGAGGACATTCAATGCGTCCTGCACACGCACACACTCAACGGCGTGGCAGTGTCGGCGCAAAAGGGCGGCGTGCTGCCGATATCACAGCAGTCGATTTTCGTGCTCTCGAGTCTTGCTTATCACGACTACGAAGGCGTGGCACTGCGTGCCGACGAAAAACCGCGCCTGGTCGCCGATCTTGGTCACAAGACCTATCTGATGTTGCGCAATCACGGCCTCTTGACCGTCGGGCGCAGCGTTCCCGCAGCGTTCGCAGCCATGTATGTCTTCGAGACAGTCTGCACCATCCAGGTACGCGCCCAGGCGGGCGGCGGTGAGCTGATCCCGGTAAACCAGGCCATCATCGATACCGCCAACGAGCAGCAGCGCGAGGCCACCAAGTCGATGGGACCCGGCGATCTGATCTGGCCAGGCCTGCTGCGGCGTCTGGACCGCGTTGACCCGTCGTTCCGCGAATAGCTACTTGGTACCGGTGGTAGCGCCAGTCTTGGGCTTGTTCGCCGCGTCCCATTCGCGAAGCGCATCGAGGGTGTTGGTGACGTGCTTGTCGGGCAACAGGCTCGTGTACTGATAAATGATCTGGCCGTTGGGCGAGATCACATATGACACGCGATTGGCGTAGTCGGGCTTGAGCCAGAGCACCGCGTCATAGGATTTCATGATGCTCTGGTCCTCGTCCGCGGCCACAGGAAACTTGCTGCGGCAATCGGTCACAGAAAACCGGTTCAGTGTGTCAATGTCATCATGTGAGACGCCGATGACTGTTGCGCCAAGACTCTGGTACTTCTCGATCGCTTCGGCAAATTCGTGGGCCTCGATGGTGCAGCCAGTCGAGAAGGCCGCCGGATAAAAATACAGCACCACCGGACCCTTCTTGAGGCTGTCAGCCAGCGAAAACTGGAAGACCTTGCCACCCAGGGAGGCTTTGGCGGTAAAGTCTGGGGCCTTCTCGCCGACATCAAGCGCAGCCAGCGCCGGACCGCCAACCAGTGCGGATAGCAAGACAGCAAACGGTAATAGCTTCATGGCAGCATCCTCGTGTCCAACGCATTCTAGGTTCTATACGTGGGAGCGAATTTGACGGATTCAAGGTACGCAGCAAACCCCACCCGTGCAGATCGGATGGTGTATCGTGACTAATATGCACTACTTTTGGCGCGCATGCACCCGACTTGCGCGAGTCGCTGCGCTGACAACTTTTAGCCTCCTGGCGGCATGTGCTAGCTTGCCAGAGCACGTGGAGCGTCACGAATCGACAGCAATCGATCTGGATCCACAGACCAGACTCGGCAAGATTGCTGCAGAATCGACTCCCTCCGAAGAGCTATCGGGTTTTCGCCTGATGCCAAACGGGGCGTTCGCGCTAAATACCCGCGTGACGCTGGCGAGCATGGCGCAAAAGTCCCTCGACGTGCAGTATTACCTCGTAGCGGACGACGGCACCGGACGCTACCTCTTGCGTGCCTTGCGCGATGCAGCTGCACGCGGCGTGCGCGTGCGCCTGCTGGTCGACGACCTCTATGACGGTGGCGAGGACGAGCTTTTTCTAGGTCTCGCCGCCTATCCGAACGTCGAGATCCGCCTGTTCAATCCCTTCCCCGGGGGTCGGGGGGGCTTTGTATCGCGCTTTGTCGCGTCGCCCCAGGACTTCTCGCGCCTGAACCACCGCATGCATAACAAGTTATTCATTGCGGACGCAGCCATGGCTGTCGCCGGCGGACGCAATATGGCCGACGAATACTTCATGCGCAGTGAGGTCGAAAACTTTGTTGACCTCGACTCCTTCGTGGTTGGCGCTGTTGTTGGCCAGCTGGAGGAAATCTTCGACGACTACTGGAACAGCAGCGTCGTCTATCCGCTCGAGTCGATTGCCCATTCTTCGCGCAGTCCGGCGGAGCGTCGTGCCTTTTTTGACGACGCCGCCGGACCCGTCAAGACTCCCGATCCCGCACCGCTTATCAGCACCGACTCGCTCGGTTACGGGCCGATCGCCGATGAACTCGAGCGTGGCCGCCTTGGTCTCATTTGGGCGCCGGCGTTCGCCTACGCCGACTTGCCCTCCAAGATCCAGATGGATAGCGCTGATGTGGCGACGGTGCAGTACAACCTGATCGAGCTGATGCGCCGTGCCAAGCGCGAGATCCTCATTTCGTCGCCCTATTTGATCCCGGGTAAATCCGGCATGCAGATGTTCAGTGACGTGCGCAAGCGCGGTGTTTCGGTCAAGATTCTCACTAATTCACTGGCATCGACCGATGAGCCGGTGGTACACATTGGTTATTCGCATTACCGCCGCGAAATGCTGCGACTCGGAGTCGAGCTCTACGAGCTCAGTCCGAATCGTGTCACCCATACCAAGCGCCTTGGCATGTTTGGCGCGTCTGTCGGCCGACTGCATGCCAAGCTCGCCGTGATCGACCGGCAGACGGTTTTCATTGGCTCGATGAATTTCGATCCGCGCTCAGCGCACGAAAATACCGAACTCGGTGTGATCATCGAGAGTCCGCAACTTGCGCGCGAAGTGGTGCGCCTGCTTGATCTCGCGGAATTGCAGAGCGCGTTCCGGCTGCGTCTGGCCGAACCGGACAGCAAGCTGCAATGGCTCGCCACCGAGGGTGAGACCGAACAGGTGCTCGACGACGAGCCCGATTCCAGTTTCTGGATGAAATTCCAGCTAAAACTGCTCGAGCCGCTGGCACCGGAAGAATTGCTCTAGCAATGCGCCCTGGCGCAGATCCCGAACCATGATCGAACACCATATTGACATCGAAACCGCCGATGGGCTGATGAACACCTTCATCACCCATCCCGAAGAAGACGGGCCACACCCGGTGGTGTTTTTCTACATGGATGCACCAGGCAAGCGCGAAGAGCTGCACGACATGGCGCGCCGGCTTGGCACGGTCGGGTATTACGTGGTGCTGCCCAATCTCTATTATCGCGAGCTGCGCGAGTTCAAATTCGTGCGCGACGATGCCGGCCGAAAGCGCATGTTCGAGTTGATGGACACGCTCACAATTGACAAGGTGATGCGTGACACGCGCGCCATGCTTGATTTCGTGGACTTGCAAGGGGCGGCGGATGCAAGCCGCCTGGGGGCGCTCGGCTACTGTATGAGCGGGCCCTTCGTGGTTGCCGCCTTGGCCCACTTCCCCGAACGCATTCGCTGCGCGGCCAGCATTTACGGGGCGCGCCTGGTTACCGATCTGGCCGAGTCACCGCACCGCAATCTTGAGCCGATCAGAGGCGAGTTGTACCTCGCCTGCGCCGAGACTGACCAGTACGCTCCGAGCGAGACCATCGCAACCATGGAATCGGCCCTGAAGGACGCGGGGACCAACTACCGGCTGGAGTGGTATCCCGGTACGCATCACGGCTTTGCGTTTCCACAGCGCGAGGGTCTGTACAACCACAGCGCGGCAGAACGCCATTGGGAACGTCTTTTCTCGCTCTTTGGCCGTCACCTCAAAACGGCCAGCTAGGCTGGCCGCCGCGTCAGGACGCCGAGGCCAGATTCTTTTGCAGGAACTTCTCGACCCGCGTCCAGAAGTCGACATTGTCCTTGAGCAGAAACCAGCCGTGACCTTCTTCCGGATAGACGATCCACTCAACATTGCGATTGGTCTTCTCGACCGCATCCCGCAGCTTCTCGCCATGCACTAGCGGTACCCGGTAATCCTGTGCGCCGTAGGCCATCAAGAGCGGCTGCGTGATGCGATTGGCGTTCTCAAGGGGCGAAGTCGCCTTGAACTGGGCCGCATCGGCGACCGGATCGCCTACCCGTACGGGTAGTTCGAATTTCTTCACGTCTTCTGTGGTGTCGCTCCACGACTCCTGGAACATCAGGTTAATGTCGGTCACCCCGACCCATTCGAAGCCACACTTGTATAGATCCGGATTCTTGATCAGTCCCATCAGCGTGGCGTAACCGCCATAGCTGGCACCTGCGATTGCAATCCGCTTGGGGTCGGCGATGCCCTGCTTGATGGCCCACGACGCCGCATCCGCGACGTCGTCCTGCATGGCTAGCCCCCATTGCTTGAAACCCGCCTTCAGGAAGGAATTCCCGAAGCCGGTTCCACCTCGAAACAGCGGTTCAATGACCGCATAGCCGCGAGATGCCAGAAATTGTGGAATCGCGCTCCACTCCCAGTAGGCGCCGCGCGCGTAAGGGCCGCCGTGGACCAGCACGACGGTGGGCAGAGGTCCAGTTCGGTGACCGGGAGGCAGGGTGTAATAGACTGGGATCGACAGTCCATCACGCGCCTTGAAGCGCACGAAATCTCGGGTGCCCATCTGGGCAGGCTTGATCCATGGGCGCTCGGATCCAAGCATGACCAACTTGCCGGTCTCTCGCGCATACAGAATGTACTGGGTGGGTTGTCGATCTGAGCGGGCCTTGACTAGAAGGTACTTCGAAGACAAGCAGTTTCCGCAATGAATGGTATTGACCGTGGCCGCTAAGAGGGTATCTATTTTCTTTTGCTCGGCTCCCATCTGCGGATCGAACCACACGGACCCGGGTGCGTCGGTTTGATACTGGAAACCTAAGACCTTCCGCGCCTTGCTGTCCGCCTCAAGGTAACCATCCGCATCGAAGCCGTCGAATTCAATGATTGGCTCCTGGCCCGCAGTCCGCTTGCCAAGATCGTACCGATACAGGGCGTCCAATCCGGCAGGATTGGCGCGGCGGATATAAAGTGTGCGGCCGCTCCCAACAAACTCGGGAATGAAGCCTTCTTGGGTAGCTATATCGAACTCGCCGAGTGATTGCCAGTTCTCGTCATCAGCCTCGCGATACAGCACCGTGCGCCGTCCGTCGTGAAAGGAAGTGGCAATCCGCGGCTGGCCCTCCAGGTCGAGCAACCAACTCGTGATGAATGGCGGCTGCGTGTTGAACAGCGGAACAGCGGTACCGGTACTGGTATCAAGCTTAAAGAGGCTCTCATTGTCGTGCCACCATTCAGTCCGATTCATCGACGTCCATTTTCCGACAATGACGTTCGGTGAACCGTCGTTCAATACGGCATGCAGGGTGTAGTTAAGTGGCAGAACTCTCGATCGAAGATTGCTCCCTGTGCTTGGGGCAGCGCCTGAATCGGGCGAGATCAGTTCGCGAAAATTCTCACCGTCAGCGTCGATTGCAAACAATCCCCTCCCAGAGAAACTCCTGGCAGCATTTTCGTCGTCGGCCGGATACTGCACTCCAAACACAATTCGAGCATCGTTGACCCAATACGGACGCACGACGTCGCCGCTTTCGAATCCATAGATGAACTTGACCTGGCCTGGATCCCGGCTAGGGCCGACGGCAAGCGCCATTCGGTCTTTGACCACGATGAGGATCGCGAAGCGCTCGCCATCCGGGGACAGAATCACACCGCCCACTTCAGGGGATCTAAAAAAGTCAGCTACCGGAGGAAGCGATGCGACATCGTCGGCGAGCGCTTGAAAGCTGATCACCATCCCCGCCAAAAGCAGGGCCGCACTGCAGCTACGCAAGATTTTTCTCATCGATTCAGTGGAAACGGGTGACGCCACACATGGCAATAGCGCGATAATAAATCGCAATGCCATGCGAGCAGCGTCGCTAGCCAAGCTTTTGCCGTTCAACCACAGGGATAATTGACGCAGACGCGAAAATGCGCAGTGACCGTACAAACCTAAAGGGCCTTTTACTTCCAAATCCGGCGCAAAGTGTGCGCATAGCGCACACGGATCGAACTGCGAGGAATTAGGAAGAGGCGCTAGTGGAAGTGTTCCCCCGTCGCGGGGGAACAGTTGGCGGGCGGTTGAACACCGCCCGCGCGTGGGCAGCGTTGTTCAGGCGAAATTCTTGGCGACAAATTCCCAGTTCACGATCGCCCAGAAAGTCTCGAGATACTTGGCGCGCGCATTGCGATAGTCGATGTAATACGCGTGCTCCCAGACGTCGCAGGTCAAAAGAGGCTTGTCGGCACTGGTAAGAGGAGTGGCTGCATTGCTGGTGTTGACGATGTCGACCGAACCATCGGCCTTCTTGACGAGCCAAGTCCAGCCCGAGCCAAAATTGGCCAGCCCCGACTTGTTGAAGGCTTCCTTGAATGCCGCCGTGCCTCCCCACTTGGCGTTAATCGCCGCGGCGAGCGCGCCACTTGGTTCGCCGCCGCCCTTGGGCGAAAGGCCGAACCAGTAGAAGGTGTGGTTCCACACCTGGGCGGCATTGTTGAATATCCCGCCCGAAGATTTCTTGACGATGTCTTCGAGACTGGCATCCTCGAATTCGCCGCCCTTGATCAGATTGTTCAGATTCGTCACGTAAGTCTGATGGTGCTTGCCGTAATGGTATTCGAGCGTTTCCTTGGAAATGTGCGGCGCGAGCGCATCGAGGGCATAAGGCAAAACGGGTAACTTGTGTTCCATGGCAGATCCTTCTGTGTGAAGTCGACTCCGAGAGGCAGATTCTAGCGACTCGTCGGTGTCCGGCAAAGCGCGCGCCTTAGTTACCCTGCGCGCTGTCGGGTTTTTGGGCTTCCAGTTCGTCTACGCGGGCGAGCGCTGCGCCAGAAGCAAATTCCAACCTTACCCGCTCGCCCACCAGCAGGTCAGTCGCCTGGCGCACCAAGCGCGCCCGTGCGTCGGTTACCAGGGCATAGCCGCGCCCCAGCGGAGCGTGCGGATCGAGTAGGGCCAGGCGCGCGGCGGCAAGTTCGGCTCGCACCCGCCAGGCCGTGCGAATCGCCGTACTTGCGGCGATCAGGCGCTGTGCGAGGCCAGCCAACTGGCGCTCGCGGGCTGTCATGTCGGGACGCGCGCGATAAAGCGCAGCGCTAACGAAAGCAAATCGCTGGTCCGCGCGCGACAGTGACGCCCGTTCGGCGCGCCCGAGGCGCAGGCCCAACTCGGCCAGCCGCAGCTTCCGCTCGGTCAGGCGCTGTGCTGGGCTCTTTAATCGCACCGCAAGTTCGTCGACGCGCTGGGCTTTCTGGGCGAAGTTGCGGTGCAGGTAGCGATGCAGCGCCAGCGAGCGCACCAGCACCTGCTCCATGAGGAGTTCGCGATCCGGTGCAGCCAGTTCCGCTGCCGCGGTGGGAGTGGGCGCGCGTATATCTGCGGCAAAGTCGGCAATGGTGAAATCGGTTTCATGGCCCACACCACTGACCACCGGAATCGGCGAATCAACTAGTGCGCGAGCGAGCGCTTCATCGTTAAACGACCAGAGATCCTCGATGCTGCCGCCGCCACGAACGAGCAGCAGCAGCTGGGTTTCGTTTAATCGAAGTGCGCGCTCACCTGCAATTCGCACCGCCGCCGTTATTCGCGGAGCGGCGTCGCGGCCCTGCACCGGCGTCGGATAGATGATTACCGCGAGGTGCGGCGCGCGCCGCCGGATCGTTGTTAGAACGTCACGTAATGCCGCCGCCTGCAGCGAAGTGATCACTCCGATTGCGCGCGGCGATTCAGGGAGCTCACGCTTTCGGGCTGCATCGAACAGACCCTCCGCTTCCAGTTTGGCTTTGAGTTTGAGAAACTCCTCAAAGAGAGTGCCGGCGCCAGCGCGCCGCAGATTCTCGACATTGAGCTGAAACTCGCCGCGCGCCTCATAGAGGCCCGCAATCGCACGTGCTTCTACGGAATCGCCCTCACGCGGAGTCCAATCGAGCGCCTGGTTGCGGCCGCGAAACATGACGCAGCGCACCTGCGCATCGCGGTCCTTGAGCGAGAAGTACCAGTGGCCGGATGTGGCGCGCGTGAAGTTCGAGATCTCGCCTTTGACCCAGAGCAGGGGAAAGCCGCGCTCGATCAGGCGCGCCACGGCACGATTGAGCTGACCGACCGTGAGGATAGTCGGCGTGGCGTCTGGCTCGCGCTCCAAAAACTCAGAATTCATGCGTCTTTCCAAGGCATTCTGGCTCAAGAACCGCGCCGGATGTTCACATTCCCGAGCGACCGCGCACTAATGTCCAGGACTTGCGCCGCGCAGCAGGACTGTCTTATAACTAACTGATACGAATCAATTTTGCCAATTGGGGAGATGTCTCCAATTGCAAATTCTTTCGTCTTATGGCAAAGCTGGGGCGATGGTTCAAGAGATTTGCACAATGTTATCCACAGTCAATTGCGAACATGCTCTAAAGCCCTGATGTCAAAATGTTTTGGCGCGTTTGCAGGATAGGATGAGCACTTCGACCAACTGCGGAACTTGCCCGTCGGGCGCAAAAAACGCTACATTTCGCGCTGGTGCTGCGCCCGCCACCAGATCATCAAACCTCGCGTGTGCCGCAACCGACGTATTCTAGTCGGCTTTCAGGAGAGTTCGTTGTTCCTCATCATCCAACAGGCCGGCTGGCCGATTTACTTGCTGCTGGCACTTTCGGTGGTTGCCCTCGCGCTGATTATCGAACGCATGATCGTGCTGCGCCGCGATCGCGTACTGCCACCGCGACTGCTGGCCGAGGTCATCGAGCTCTATCGCAGCCATCAGGTGACCCCCAAGGTGATCGCCAAACTTGAGACCAATTCGCCGCTCGGGCAGGTGCTCGCAGCCGGGCTGCGTTCCGAAAAAGCGTCGCGCGAAGTCATGCGCGAGACCATCGAGGAGTCCGGGCGCGCGGTGACCCACGAGCTTGAGCGCTTTCTGAACGCGATCGGCACGATCGCCTCGGTCGCACCTCTGATGGGATTGTTCGGAACGGTCTGGGGCATGATTGAGATTTTCGGTGCGCAAAACGCGACCGGCGGCGCCAATCCTCAGGAGCTCGCACACGGCATCTCGACGGCGCTCTACAACACCTTTGGCGGCCTTTTGGTCGCCATTCCATCGCTGATTGCCTATCGTTATTTCCGCGGCACCGTCGACACGCTCGTCGTCGAGATGGAGCAGCAGACAATCCGCTTCATCGATACCGTGCACGGCGACCGTCAATGAATTTTCGTCGCGGCAGTTCCCGGGAAGAACCGGAGATCAACCTGATCCCGCTGATCGACCTGTTTCTGGTAATCATCATTTTCCTGATGGTCACCACGACCTACTCCAAGTACGCCCAGCTGCAGATCACCCTGCCCACCGCTGACGCTGACCGCAACACCCAGCGCCCGGCCACCATCGACGTGGCTATCAGCTCTGACGGTCGCTACGCGATTGACGGAACCCCGGTTTCGTTTCGCGACGTCGACGCGCTTGCTGGTGCCCTCGAATCGGCGGCGCACGCGCGCAAAGACCCGGTGGTCGTGATTGCTGCCGATGCACAGAGCACCACCCAGTCGGTGGTCAATGTGATGCAGGCGGCACGTCAGGCGCAAATCTCGCAAATTACTTTCGCCACGCAGACCACGACTGGCAAGTAGTCGATGGTTGCCGCGCGTCTGCTCCTGCAAGACCTGTGGGCGCGACGCAGCGCGGTCTCAGCGGTCTTGCTGCCGCTCGCACTCTTGTTCGCCGGATTAAGCGGCCTGCGCCGCATTGCCTACCGGCGCGGCTGGCTCGCCTCGCAACGCATGCCGGTTCCGGTGCTCGTGATCGGCAACATCCTGGTAGGCGGCACCGGCAAGACACCACTGGCGATCGCGCTGATCGCCAGTCTGCGCGAACACGGCTTTTGTCCGGGCGTGGTCAGTCGCGGCTATGGCGGGGCGGCCCACCATTCAGGTGCGGCTTTCGAAGTCACCAGCGAAGACGCGCAGCGCTTTGGCGATGAGATCGTGCTGATCAGGCAGCGCACCGGGGTCCCGGCCGTGACCGGTGCGCGCCGCACCGCAGCGGCGCGCCTTTTGCTCGAGCGCCATCCGGAAGTAGATGTGATCGTATGCGATGACGGTCTGCAGCATTACGCATTGGCGCGCGACCTTGAGCTGGTGGTGTTTGATGGCCGTGGTGTCGGCAATGGGTGGCTGTTGCCTGCCGGGCCGCTGCGCGAAGGCCAGGCCCGGCTGGCGCATGCCGATGCGATCGTCATGAACGGATCGGCCAGCGTCGCACCCTCAAGCTCCATTCCGAGTTTTTATTTCGAAACCAGCGGTGAGAGCGCTTACCTCCTTACCAAGCGCGACCAGACGCAAAGCCTCACGGAGTTCCGCGACAAGCGCGTGCTGGCTGCGGCCGGAATCGGCGAGCCCGACCGTTTTTTCCGTATGCTGCGTGGGCAGGGGTTGACGCTCACCACGCTCGCGCTACCTGATCACTTCGACTATCGTCAGAATCCGTTTGCCAGCAGCGACGCCGAGTTCATTCTGATCACGGAAAAAGATGCCGTAAAATGCCGGGGTCTGGCCGATCCGCGCCTGTGGGTCGTACCACTTTCAGTCAGGCTCGGACCGGGTCTTGAAATCTTTGTCGTGGAGAAGTTGCGTGCCAGCAAATACCATCGACCAGCGACTGCTTGACATCCTCGTGTGTCCGGTCACCAAGGGGCCCTTGCGCTATGACCGCGAGCGCCAGGAACTGGTATCTGAGGCGGCGCGCCTGGCTTACCCGATTCGCGACGGCATTCCGGTAATGCTTGAGTCCGAGGCACGCCTGCTCGACGGCTCCGCGCCCTTGGCAAGCGGCGCACCTGATAGCCGTTAGCGTGACTGGCGGCGATCCCGCGGGCTTTACCGTCGTCATCCCGGCGCGGCGTGCGGCCACCCGGCTACCCGACAAGCCGCTGCTCGACATCGGTGGCAAACCGATGGTAGTGCGGGTTGCCGAGCGCGCCGCCCAAAGCCGTGCCGCGCGCGTCCTGGTAGCGACCGACGACGACGAGATCGCGAAGGTGTGCAAGGAGCACGGCTTCGAGGCAGTCCTGACACGCGCCGATCATGCGTCGGGCACCGACCGGCTTGCCGAGGTGGTGACCGGACTGGGCCTCCCCGACGGGGAAGTGATCGTCAATGTGCAGGGGGACGAGCCCTTGATCCCGGCGGTGCTGATCAACCAGTGCGCGAGTGTGCTGCACGAGTCAGCCGACTGCGCGATCGCCACCGCCTGCCATCGCCTCGAAAATCGGGCCGATCTGCTCAATCCCAATTTCGTCAAGGTCGTCACGACCCAATCAGGCCGTGCTCTGTATTTCTCGCGCGCACCGATCCCGTGGCAGCGCGATAGCACCGACGATCCCGCAGCGGCGCTCGCCGTCGCCCGGCGCCACATTGGCCTGTATGCGTATCGAGCCGGCTTTCTGCGCCGTTACGGCTCGCTCGCTCCCGCGCCGCAGGAGCAGCTGGAGAAGCTCGAACAGCTGCGCGCTCTCTGGCACGGCTTTCAGATTGCGGTCTTCGAGGCTCTCGAAGTTCCCGAGGGTGGAGTCGACACCCAGGAGGACCTTGAGCGTGTACGCGCCGTGTTTTCGATGGCGGCGCAACTGCGCAAGGCGAATTGACCATGCCCCCCCGAGTGGGGTAAGGTTCGCGTCAGAAAAGCGGGATAAAAACGCTTGATTTGACGGCGCTCGCACGCGCATCAAGATTGATTCGAGACAGTTTTCTGGGGACACCTGAATGCGCCTGATCCTGCTGGGAGCGCCTGGCGCCGGCAAAGGTACGCAAGCAAAGTTCATCACCGAGAAATTTGGCATTCCGCAGATTTCAACCGGTGACATGTTGCGCGCGGCGCGCGATGCCGGCACACCACTTGGCCTTGCCGCAAAAAAGATCATGGATGCCGGCGGGCTGGTCTCGGATGACATCATCATTGGCCTAGTCACACAGCGCCTGACCGAGCCCGATTGCGCCAAGGGTTATCTGTTTGACGGCTTCCCGCGCACCATCCCGCAGGCTGACGCCATGAAGGGTGCCGGGGTCGGCATCGACTATGTGGTCGAGATCGACGTTCCGGATTCAGCCATCATCGAACGCATGAGCGGGCGACGCGTGCATCCGGCAAGCGGACGTACCTACCATGTGCGATTCAATCCGCCCAGGGTCGCGGGCAAGGACGACGAGACCGGCGAGGAGCTGGTTCAGCGCAAGGATGACGAAGAAGCCACGGTGCGCAAGCGTCTCGAGGTCTATCACGCGCAAACCGAAGTGCTGCTCGACTATTATTCGCGCTGGGCCAAAAGTGGCGCGCCGGGCGCACCCCAGTATCGCAAGGTCTCCGGTGTCGGTTCGGTGGACGCCATCCGCGAACGCGTGACCCAGGCGCTCGCACAGTGAGCGCCGCCTACGCTTGCGCGCAGCCCGCGCAGATTCCATTTTTTGCATAAGAGTATCAGCAGGCATTAAACCTAAGGAGAAAGCAAGATGTCAGCAGGTCTGTGGTTTGCCCTCGCATGTGGCCTCGTCGCCGTGATCTACGGCTTCTGGTCACGCAGTTGGATACTCTCGCTGGACGCCGGCAACGCGCGCATGCAGGAGATCGCCGCGGCCATCCAGCAGGGTGCAGCCGCTTACCTCGCGCGCCAGTACCGCACGATCGGTATCGTCGGCGTGGTCATTTTCGCGATCGTCTTCTTCATTCCCGCGCTCGGGCCGCTTACCGCCTGCGGCTTTGCGGTCGGCGCGATTCTGTCAGGCCTGTGCGGCTTTGTCGGAATGCAGATCTCCGTGAAGGCGAACGTGCGCACTGCCCAGGCGGCCACCCATGGGCTCAATGCGGCCCTGAACGTCGCCTTCCGTGGTGGTGCCATCACCGGCATGCTGGTCGTCGGTCTCGGTCTTCTCGGTGTCACGGGCTACTACGCGCTGCTCGTCTACCTCAATGGTCAGTCAGCCACCCCCGCCGAGTCGCTGCACGACGTGATTCGCCCTCTGGTTGGCCTTGGCTTTGGCGCCTCGCTGATCTCGATCTTCGCGCGTCTGGGTGGCGGCATTTTCACCAAGGGCGCTGACGTCGGCGCCGACCTGGTTGGCAAGGTTGAAGCCGGCATTCCCGAGGACGATCCACGCAATCCGGCGGTAATCGCCGATAACGTTGGCGACAACGTGGGCGATTGCGCCGGCATGGCCGCCGACCTGTTCGAAACCTATGCCGTCACGCTGATCGCCACGATGCTGCTGGGAGCGTTGACGATGGCCGGCTCGGAGAATGCCGCTGTGCTTTATCCGCTCGAATTGGGCGGCTTCTCGATACTCGCCTCCATCATCGGCTGCTTTTTCGTGCGTCACAGTGAGGGCAGCAAGATCATGACGGCCCTCTACAAGGGCCTGATCGTGGCCGGCGTGCTGGCACTGATCGCCTTTTACTTCATAACCAACCAGGTCTTTGCCGGCACGCCGTACGCCGAGGCCAACGGCACGGTGAACCTCTACCTCGCAGCGGTCGTCGGCCTGGTCTTGACGGGCCTGCTCGTCTGGATCACCGAGTACTACACGGGCACCGAATATGCCCCGGTTCGCTATATCGCCCAGGCCTCGACCACGGGTCACGGCACCAACATCATCGCCGGTCTTGCTGTCTCGATGAAATCCACTGCCTGGCCGGTTTTGAGCGTCTGCGCCGCGATCTTCGCTTCCTATCACCTGGCCGGCCTGTACGGCATCGCCATTGCCGCGACCGCCATGCTGTCGATGGCCGGGATCATTGTTGCCCTGGACGCCTACGGACCGATCACGGACAACGCCGGCGGCATTGCGGAGATGGCCGAGTTGCCCGAGGCAGTGCGTAACATTACCGATCCGCTCGATGCGGTTGGTAATACCACCAAGGCGGTTACCAAGGGTTACGCAATCGGCTCGGCCGCGCTGGCCGCGCTCGTGCTGTTCGCCGACTTCACCCATGCACTCGATCACCTGGGCAAGACGGTCGCCTTCAGTCTCTCGGAACCGGCTGTGATCATTGGCCTGTTCGTTGGCGGATTGATCCCTTACCTGTTTGGTGCCATGGCGATGGAAGCCGTCGGTCGCGCTGCGGGCTCGGTGGTCGTCGAGGTGCGCCGCCAATTCAAGGAGATTCCGGGGATCATGGCCGGCACCGCCAAGCCGCAATACGGCGTGGCGGTCGACATGCTGACCAAGGCGGCAATCCGCGAAATGATGATCCCGTCGCTGCTACCGGTGCTCACTCCGATGG
Source organism: Mycobacteriaceae bacterium (assembly GCA_903970145.1). GTDB lineage: Bacteria > Pseudomonadota > Gammaproteobacteria > Burkholderiales > Burkholderiaceae_D > CAJCHO01. The sequence continues at coordinate 15,752 of CAJCHO010000058.1, forward strand.
CCCTGGCTCTGGTGATCCACCTGCTGATGGGTGCCGACGCGTCGCGCATGGCCATTGGCGGCATGCTCATGGGAACCATCGTCACCGGTCTGTTCGTCGCGATCTCGATGTGCACCGGCGGCGGCGCCTGGGACAATGCCAAGAAGTACATCGAGGAAGGTAACTTCGGTGGCAAGGGTTCCGAAGCGCACAAGGCGGCCGTCACCGGAGATACGGTCGGCGATCCCTACAAGGACACCGCCGGACCGGCAGTCAACCCGCTGATCAAGATCATCAACATCGTCGCCCTGTTGATCGTGCCGCTGCTCTAAGCCCTGGAGCGGGCTGATTAGCCCGCCTTGCAGTAAGTCAGCTGCCCCCGTCCGGCACCATGCCGGCGGGGGCTTTTTATTGGGGCTTCGTGCGCCGGGATTCCCGGCGCCTCCCGTCCCGAGGGCTGGCGTCACGCCTCCTGCCTGGGGCTTTTCCCCGAGCCCAGCCGCCGCCCATGATGAACATGGTTGCCTAGCTTGGTATGTGACCCTAGAATTGGCTGCTTGGCGTTAGTTCGTTGCGACGCCCATCGGCTTTCACCACCATCTCATCAAGGACACGTCATGACATTTCAGCGCACGGCCCTTCGTTCCGCCCAGTTCGCGGCCCTCTTGCTGTTTGCCATCGGCAGCGCGCCGCTGCTCGCGCAGAACCGTTTCACCGTGTCTGACGACGGGCAGGAAGTGACCGATAACACGACCAACCTGGTATGGCGCCGCTGCGCAGAGGGCCTCAAGTTCGACGGCAAGACCTGCGCTGGCAAGGTTTCCAAGCTCAAGCTCGCCGAGGCCAAGGATCTGGTCGCGGCCGCATCGGCCGCCGACAAAAAGGACTGGCGTATCCCGAACAAGGACGAGTTGCAGGGCCTGGCTGACCGCACCAAGAAGAAAAAGCCGAAGATCGACATCGATGCCTTCCCGGGCACACCTGCCAAGATGTTCTGGGCCCTCAAGCCCGGCTTTACGGACAATCTGAACGCCTGGCTGATCAGCTTCGCCGATGGCCGGGCTTACGGCAATACCGGTGAGACCAAGGCCAATCTGCGCCTGGTTCGCCTCAAGCAGTAAGGACTGGCTGGCAGCATCCCCGAAGCGCCTAGAGGATGCGAATCGGGGATGCGAGCGCGGCGCGCCGACCGGTGCGCCCGCGGTAGAACTCGGCGATACGCGCCATATCAGCTGCCTCGTCGCCCGTGAGATCGATACGCGCCAATAAACCGATCTCGCGTCGCGAATAATCGATCACGCCAAGCAGCACCGGTACCCCGGCTGTGCGGGCAATTCGATAGAAGCCTGATTTCCAACCCGCACCCAGTGCGCGCGTGCCCTCAGGCGCGATCACCAGATGAAAATTCCCCGCCTTGGCAAAGCCCGCGGCCAGGCGCTCGACCAGTCCTGTCGGCTCCCGCCGGTTCACCGGAATACCGCCCAGTGCCCGCATCAGTGGACCCGCCGGTCCGCGGAAAATCGTGTCCTTGCCGGCCCAATGGGCGTCCAGGTTCAGAGCGGCGAATGCCAATAGGCCGATCGGGAAATCCCAGTTTGAGGTGTGCGGATAGCCGACCACGACGGCCTTCTCCGGACGATCGGCGAGCTCAAGTACGCGCCAGCCGATAAGGCCGAGCACGCCGCGTGCGATGCGCTGGTAGAACTGCATGGATGGTGGACGGACCGTCGGCCAGGTGTACCCGGCTCGTTTGTATAGCTGCGATGCGCGGTATTAGAGCACAGCGCCCCGCAGGTCTCGCGCTGCACTGCGCAAGTAAACGTGCCAAGGGAACAGCCGCTCTCATTCGAGCAGCGCAAACGCATCGGCGCGGATGCGGTCCAACTCGATGCCAGCCGGAAGCGTCCCGAACACCGCACCGCCCCGGCCGGCCAGGCGTGTCTGGCAAAACGCATCAACCACCGCCGTGCGACTGGACTGAAGCAGCAGGGATCCCTGTGCGAGCGTTGCGATGCGCTCGGTCAGCCGGCGCGCCATGGCCTCACCGCTGACACCCGGTACGAGCCAGGACTCCAGTTCAGCTAACGCGGCATCGTAGTCCGAATGCAGCCCGCTCGCCGCATGCAATTCATGCATGATGACTTCACGACTATGCGGCGACTTGGAGAATGCGCGCAGCACATCGAGGCACATCACATTGCCCGAACCTTCCCAGATCGAATTGACGGGCATCTCGCGATAGATTCTGCCAAGAATGGTTTCCTCGACATAGCCGTTGCCACCCAGCACTTCCATGGCCTCGGCCGCCATTTCGGGACCGCGCTTGCAGACCCAGAACTTCGCCGCCGAAGTCAGTACGCGGCGGATCGCCGCTTCCTGCTCGTCATGCTCGGCGTCAAAGGCACGCGCCAGACGCAGAGCAAGCGCCGTTGCCGCCTCGGACTCGACGGCCAGATCCGCCAGTACTGCGCGCATGAGTGGCTGATCGATCAGCGGACGCCCAAACGTGTAGCGGTGCCGCGTGTGGTGCAGGGCCTGCACCAGAGCCTGGCGCATCATGCCGGCCGTGCCGATCACGCAGTCCAGTCGCGTATAGGTGCCCATCTCGAGAATGGTCTGGATGCCGCGCCCGGGTTCCCCCAGCATGCGCCCCCAGGCGCTGCGAAACTCAACCTCGCTAGAGGCATTGGAGCGATTACCGACCTTGTCCTTGAGACGTTGGATCTGGACGCCGTTCTTGCTGCCATCGGGCTCGAAGCGCGGCACGAACAGGCACGACAGACCTTGCTCGGTCTGCGCCAACACCAGATGGGCGTCACACTGAGGCGCCGAGAAAAACCACTTATGACCGGTGATGCGATAGGATCCGTCGGCCTGTTGCACGGCGCGGGTGGTATTGGCGCGCACATCGGATCCACCCTGCTTTTCGGTCATGCCCATGCCGATCAGTCCACCACGCTTTTGCGATAAGGGCAGATCGCGCTCATCGTATTCGCGCGAAAGTAGCGTCGGCACCCAGGATTGACTGAGCAATTCGTCGCGCCGCAAGGCGGCGATCGATCCATAGGTCATGGTCGTTGGACACAGCGATCCGGACTCAACCTGGGCCTGCATCAGATAGCCCGCCGCGCGCGCCACATGGGCGCCGCTGCGGGGCGCTTCCCACGGTGCCCCATGAAACCCGCGTGCCACAATCGAGCGCATCAACGCGTGCCAGGCCGGATGAAATTCGATGCGGTCCACGCGTACGCCGCGCGCATCGTGGGTGTGAAGGACCGGCGGGTTGAGATTGGCGAGGCGCCCGTATTCAAACGACTCGCTCGTCCCGAGCTCTGCGCCGGTCAGGTTCAGTTGCGCAACGGACCACTCGGCGCCCTCGCGACGCACGCCTTCGGCGAGTGCAACATCGGTTGAAAACAGGTTGTAATCGACCAAGGGCGGGGTCTGATTGAAAACCTCGTGAGTCGCGCCGTGCGCGAGCGCGCCTGGGGTGAGTGCCTGCATGGAAGTCTCCTTCGCTGCGGATGGGCCGATTTGGCCGGCAGCGTCAGTCGCGCTAGGATACTCCCCTCGCGGCGCGACTGCCGTGGCCACGCTGTTCGGATTCGACTAGAACTCATAAACCAGATAGGGCCGTCAATGGATATCCAGAATCACGTCTTCATCGTTACCGGCGGTGCATCGGGCCTTGGGGCCGGGACCGTCAGCATGCTGGTGGCCGCTAGCGCCAAGGTCGTCATCGCCGACGTCCAGGATGAACCAGGCGCCAAACTTGCCAAGGAAACCGGTCAGGTGTTCGTGCATTGTGACGTCACTTCGGAGGCCGACGGCAACGCCGTCGTGGCGGCCGCAACCAGGATCGGCCCCTTGCGCGGTCTCATCAACTGCGCCGGAATTGCGACCGCCGTTAAGACCGTCGGCAAGGACGGCGCCCATCCGCTGGCGTCCTTCGAGCGCACCATCAAGGTCAACCTGATCGGCACGTTCAACATGATCCGACTGGCTGCCACGGCGATGGCACAAAATGAGCCACTCGCAACCGGCGAGCGCGGCGTGCTGATCAATACGGCCTCGGTCGCAGCCTATGACGGCCAGATCGGTCAGGCCGCCTACTCCGCCTCCAAGGGCGGGATCGTCGGCATGACGCTGCCGATCGCGCGCGACCTGGCGCGCAATGGCATTCGCTGCGTGACGATCGCGCCGGGGATATTCGGGACACCCATGATGTTTGGCATGCCGCAGGCGGTTCAGGACGCACTGGCGGCATCGGTGCCCTTCCCGTCACGGCTCGGCACACCGACCGATTTTGCCAAGCTGGCCCAGCACATCATCGTCAACGATATGCTCAACGGCGAGACGATTCGCCTCGACGGTGCGATTCGCCTTGCACCGAAGTAGGCGCGAAGCGCTCTAGTTCAGCCGTCCGCTCGCGTCGCGCAACACCGCGATGGTCTGGCGAATCTCCTCTGCCTCGGGCGCGTCGGGCGCCTCGAGCAGATAGTGGGTGAGATCCTCGAGAGCCGCACGCGGACACTCCAACTGGGCGTAGATCAATCCGCGATCACGGCGCTCGCTGGCGCTTTGAGGCAGTAGCACGACAAGGCGCTCCTGCACAGCAAGCAGGCGCTCGAATTGCTTGCGATCGTGGTAGATGCCCTTGAGGTTGCGCAGCATGCGCACAAGGATGTCACGCGGCGACGCCTCCTGGATCGAGGGTATCAGCGCAAGATCGGCTGGTACGTCGAGTCGCCGCGAATCGAAGAACTGCTCGAGGCGCTCCTCGAGCTGCTCACGCGAGAGCGACTGGCCGGAGAAGGGGTCGAGGAAAATGTCGCCGGCGCGCACCTTGAGTTTGACGAGGAAGTGACCCGGAAACGACACCCCCCGCAATGCGAGCCCGATCTGCTGACCGATTTCCATGAAGACGATCGCAAGCGAGATCGGGATGCCGCGGCGACGCTCGATCACGCGATTCAGATAGCTATTGTCTGGATCGTAATAGTCGTTGCGATTGCCGCCAAAGCCGAGCTCGTTGAAAAAATAGTTGTTCAGCGTGCGCAGCCTTTGCACAGCGGACGCGTCGGCAGGGATGCGCGCGCGCAAAGTCGCAGCCAGATGGTCCATGCTCGACTGCACCGCCCCCAGATCGAGCGCGGGATAGACATCCTGGGCCAGTGCCAGCGCGGCTTCGGTGAGCGGAATCGCGTCATCGTCACTATCCGCAGCGACCAGAGTGGCGAAGTAATCGAGAGGCCTCATCGCGTATTCAGATTCGTCGCGTAAAGTCTTTCAGTCGCATCCCAACCAGGTACAGCACCAGAAGATAAACCGTCGTCGCCAGCGCGATCAGTGCCGCGAGGGCACCCACGCGCAGCCACGGCTGGGCACGCAACGCTGTCCAATCGATCTGCGCGCTGCACCACCATAGTACCGCGCCAAGAGCCAGAAGACCGAGCATGAGACGCGCAAAAAACCGCCCCCATCCAGGCTGCAGGGCCAGCGCCCCGCGGCGCCGCAATCCCGTGAAGAGCAACAGCGCGTTCACGCACGCGCCAAGCGAAGTCGACAAGGCCAGGCCCGCATGAGCAAAGATCGGCACGAACAGGCAATTCATGAGTTGGGTTGCCACCAGCACCCCGATGGCGATCTTGACCGGCGTGCGGATATCCTGGCGCGCGTAAAAGCCTGGGGCGAGAATCTTTACCAGAGTCAGACCAATCAGGCCGACCCCATAAGCGATGACGGCCTGTTGCGTTTTGACGACGTCATCGGCTGAAAATGCGCCGCGCTCGAAAAGCGTCGCCGTGATGGGCGCCGCGATCAGGATAAGCGCGACCGCACAGGGCAGCGCGAGCACGAACGCCAGGCGCAGGCCCCAATCGAGCAGCACGGCGTAAGCGCTCTCGTCGGAACGGGCGCGCGCCTCGGCCAGGCTCGGGGTCAGGATGGTGCCCAGCGCCGCACCCAGCAAGGCGGTCGGAAACTCCATGAGCCGGTCGGCGTAGCTGAGCCAGGAAACACTCCCCGGACCGAGCCAGGTGGCGATGTTTACGTTGATCACGAGGCTCACCTGCGCCACCGAGACGCCGAGGACCGCCGGCCCCATCTGGCGCAGGATGCGACGCACTCCCGGATCGGCGTAGGCGCGCCGCACGTTCCAGCGCAGCCGGGGCAGAAGGCCGAGCTTGACCAGCGCCGGCACCTGCAATGCAAGTTGCAAAACACCGCCTAACGCAACGCCAATGGCCAGTGAAACGATCGGCGTTTGCAGGTGCGGCGAGAGCAGCAGGGCACAGGAGATGATCGACAGATTCAGCAGCACCGGCGTGAACGCCGGCACGGCGAACTTGCGCCAGGTATTCAAGACGCCTGAAGCTGCTGCAACCAGTGAGATGAAAAGAATGTAGGGGAACATGATGCGCGTTAGGAGCACCGCGAGATCGAACTCGCCCTGACGGCCGCCCAGACCCGAGGCGAGTAGCCAGACCAGAAGGGGCGCGCCGACGACGCCGGCGAGCGTGATGCCAGCGAGCACGATGATCAGGACCGTGGCTGTATCGTCGATCAGCGCATGCGTTTCGCCTTCGCCGCGGCGTGCCTTGAACTCGCCAAGGATCGGCACAAAAGCCTGGGAGAATGCACCTTCGGCGAAGAGCCGACGCAGCAGATTCGGAATGCGAAAGGCAATATTGAACGCGTCGGTCTGGGCGGTCGCGCCAAACAACGCCGCCTGAATGATTTCGCGCGCCAGTCCGGCGATTCGGGAGAGCATCGTCATGCCACTGACCGTGGCGACCGCGCGCAGCATATTCATGCGGCAATTATAGAGGGGCGGCCACGCCGCCCCGGCAGATGGCTGAGGGGCACTGTCCCCTGCGAGACGCGCCCAAATAGGGTTTGCGTTTGACCGTCATCGGTGGTACACTAACGGACTCAGCTAAAAATTTATGGCCGCCCCTCGTTTGGGGCGGCATGGAACCGGAACTGCAACTTTTATGGCCAATACCGCACAAGCGCGCAAGCGCGCCCGTCAGGCGACCAAGCTCAATGCCCACAATTCGAGCTTGCGTTCGACCCTGCGCACCGCGATCAAGTCAACGCGCAAGGCAATCACCGCTGGCGACAAGGCGCACGCTGCCGAAGTATTCCGTGCAGCAACCAGCACGATCGACCGTATTGCAGACAAGAAGATCATTCACAAGAACAAGGCCGCCCGTCACAAGAGCCGACTGGCAGCTGCGTTGAAAGCGCTAAGTGCTTAGATTTAACTCTAGGTACTGAAAAAAGGCGCACCGTGGTGCGCCTTTTTTTTGGCCTAGATTCTGGGAAGCAGGCCGGTTTGTTCGGTCAGAAGGTCGTTGTCGCGGGCGAAGGAAACCATGAAGTCGTAAGCGCGCAGATCGAGATCCCACAGGCGCGCGTCGACGATGACGGCCTTCTTGCCTTCGATCATGGTTGGTCGCACGTAGGGGGAGTAGCCGAGGTGGGCGTTCGGTCCGCCGCTTCCCTCGGGACGGAACGATGACATGACGCCGCACAGGCGCTCGGCCCAGTCCGAAGGTCGAAAGACCTGGCCAGCGCGCGTCACGCCGTAGATCAGCAGTTCCCCGCTCGGGGTGTCGTTAGGCATGCGTGAGCAAGGCAGGTAGCGGGCACAGGCAGATGAAGGCCCGGCGCAGTTGGCACGGGCACTGGCTGGCGCCCTGTTGCGTAGTGGAAATTATAGCTTATTCAAGACCTTGCGAAGCATTGCCAAGGTTTGGCGCGAGTCCCGTGCGAGAGTCGGGAGCGGGTCTTTTGGGGTGTGGCATGAAGCGGGTTTGGCGGGACATCATCGGTCAGGCGCGAAACGGGCTGCTCGGGTGGCGCAGCTTCCGGCTGATGTGGCTCGCCTCGACCATTACCAGCTTTGGTGGTCAGATCACCCTGCTTGCGCTGCCGTTGACGGCCCTCACGCTGCTCGATGCATCGCCCTCTCAGATGGGCATCCTCGGAGCCCTTGAGACCATCCCCTTTACGCTGTTTTCGCTGCATGTGGGCGTGCTCGTCGATCGGATGCGCAAACTGCCGATCCTGTTCGCATCGGACGCCTTGATCGGGATCACGCTGCTTGCCATTCCGCTCGCGCGCTGGATGGGCGTGCTGACGATGAACGTGATGTATGTGGTCGGATTTGTGCTCGGCATCTGCTTTGTGATCGTCGGAACGGCGTCACAGGTATTTCTGACCAACCTCGCCGGACGGGACAAACTGATCGAAGCCAATGGCCTGTTCATGGTCAGCGACTCGGCCGCGCGCCTGACCGGTCCGGGGGTTGCCGGGGCGCTGATCCAGTGGTTTGGGGCCCCCTATGCAATCCTGGCTGACTGCCTGGGCTTTGTGGCTTCGTTCCTGCTCATGACGCGCATCAATTTCGCCGAGACCTTGAGGCCGCGTTCGTCGCGACCAGCGCTGACCCGCGAAATCCGCGAGGGCATCAAGCTCGTCTGGAACCACCCGATTCTGCGCGTGCTGACGATCTGCGCGACGCTCTGGCTCCTGCTGTTCCAGGGTTTCATCACCATCGAGACGCTCTTTGCCAATCGCAATCTGGGCCTCTCACCGGGTCAAATCGGTCTGGCCCACATGCTAAGCGGCACCGGTGCGCTGCTTGCGGCGGCGCTCGCCTCGCGCATCACGCGGCGCTTCGGCATGGGCATGCCCATCCTGCTGGGCCTGTTTGGTGCCGGCGTCGCCTGGCTACTTCTGGCCAGCATCGAGCCAGGCGAGCACGCATTTGCGCTAATGGGAGCGTCACTGTTCTCGCTCGACTTTGGCGTGACGATCTACTGGATCAATTATTCGAGCTTGCGCCAGTCGCTCACACCCGACGCACTGCTCGGACGCATGACCGGTACCATGCGCTTTTTTACCGTGACCCTAGCGCCCCTAGGAGCCTATCTCTCGGGCGAGCTGGCCGAATCGATAGGCGCACGCGCCACGCTGCTGGTGCTCGGGGCAGGCACGATCGTACTGGCGGCGACCACCTACGCCATCACCGGCTTGCGGCGCGTACCCGACCTGTCGGGCGCGGCGCGGCGTCCCGGAACGCAGTTGCTGGCCAACGACGGCGCGTAGTCCAGCGCCGTCATAAAAATCGCTTACCATCGTTAGCCTTGGCCCAACCAACCGACTCGCGCCCATGACCGATTCCAATTCCGTTTCGCACGTCATGCCGACCTACAACAAGCTGCCCGTCTGCCTGACTCACGGCGAGGGTGTCTGGCTGTGGGACGAGAATGGCCGCAAGTACCTCGATGGACTGTCCGGCATAGCGGTCAACACCCTCGGCCACGGTCATCCACGCCTGGTCGCGGCGTTGCGCGAGCAACTCGGTCTTCTGGTGCACACCTCCAATCTCTACCACGTGCGCTATCAGGAGATCCTCGCCGACAAACTGACCAGTCTGGCGTCGATGGAGCGCGTGTTCTTCTGCAATTCCGGGCTCGAAGCCAACGAAGCCGCGATCAAGATTGCGCGCAAATACGGGCACCAGCGCGGCATCAGTCATCCCGGCATCCTCGTCTATGACCATGCTTTTCACGGGCGCTCCTTGGCCACATTGTCGGCGACCGGCAACCCCAAGGTCCAAAAGGGCTTTGAACCGCTGGTCGAAGGCTTCGTGCGCATCGCGCTTAACGACCTGCCTGCGCTCAATGCTGCGCTCGACGGCAATCCCAATATCGTCGCCATCTTCATTGAAGCCATCCAGGGTGAAGGCGGCATCAACGCCGCCCACCTCGACTATCTCGTAGCCTTGCGCCGGGTCTGCGATGAGCGCGGCTTGTTGCTGATGGTCGATGAGGTGCAATGCGGTACCGGGCGTACCGGCAAATGGTTTGCCCACCAGTGGGCCGGCATCGTGCCCGATGTCATGCCGCTGGCCAAGGGACTGGCCTCGGGTGTTCCGGTCGGCGCGGTTCTGGTGCGCGGCGCGGCAAGCGATGTACTCGGACCGGGCGAACATGGCTCAACCTTCGGTGGCAATCCCCTGGCCATGCGCGCTGCCATCGAGACGATTGCCATTGTCGAAGACGAAGGCCTGCTCGACAACGCTACGCGCGTGGGTGAGCAGCTCATGCAGGGACTGCGTTCCGGGCTGTCCGGCCATAGCGGTTTCGTCGAAGTGCGCGGTCGCGGACTGATGATCGGGCTGGAGCTGGCGATGCCTTGCGGCACCTTGCCGCGCGAAGCTCTCGAATACGGCGCCCAATACGGCATGCTGATTAACGTCACCCAGGAACGGGTGCTGCGCCTCTTGCCATCCCTCGTCATGAGCAGCGGCGAAGCCGAGCTGCTCATATCCGGGCTGACCGGACTCGTTTCGGAGTTCCTCGCAAAACAGTAAGCCTCTCATCTAGCGCTTCCATGACCAGCTTTCGCCACTTCCTGCAGTTCAGCGATTTTTCCGCAGACGACTACCAGCATCTGTTCGAGCGGATTCGCGTCATCAAGCAGCGCTTCAAGCGCTACGAGCCCTATCTGCCGCTGACCGATCGCACGCTCGCGATGGTGTTCGAGAAGGCCTCCACCCGCACGCGCGTCTCGTTTGAGGCCGGTATGTACCAGATGGGTGGATCGGTCATTCACCTTACGACAGGCGACTCCCAGCTCGGTCGCGCCGAACCGATCGAGGACACGGCACGCGTGATCTCGCGAATGGTCGATATCGTCATGATTCGTACCTTCGAGCAGTCCAAGATTGAGCGCTTTGCGGCTCACTCCCGAGTGCCGGTAATCAATGGTCTGACCAACGAATACCATCCCTGCCAGATTCTCGCGGACATCTTCACGTTCATCGAGCAGCGCGGCTCGATCTCGGGTCGCACCGTCGCCTGGATCGGCGACTCCAACAATGTCTGCTATACCTGGCTGCAGGCGGCAGCCGTGTTGGGCTTCAAGGTCCATATCTCGACGCCGCCGGGATACGAAGTTGAGCCCGCGCGCGCTGCAGCCCTGGGTACCACACACTACAGGGAGTTCGCGGATCCGCTCGAAGCCTGTCGGGGCGCGGATCTGGTTACCACTGACGTCTGGACGAGTATGGGATACGAGGCCGAGAACGAGGCGCGCCTCAAGGCATTTGCCAACTGGTGCGTGGACGAGCGCCTGATGGGGGTCGCCAAACCGGACGCCTTGTTCATGCATTGTCTGCCGGCACATCGTGGCGAGGAGGTCAGCGCGGCCGTTCTCGATGGTCCGCAAAGCGTCGTCTGGGATGAAGCTGAAAACCGCCTCCACGTCCAGAAGGCGCTGCTTGAATTCCTGCTGCTCGGGCGCGTACTCGAATAGAGCCACCAGGCAGTGACACTGGCCTGTCGGACTAGGACACGCCGTCGATTTCGTGACGGCGTTTGCCGCCATCGCTTCCGTCACTTGCCAGGCAATGAGCTCCTTGATGGCAAGGGCCTGAAATTACTCGAGGAAATCCTCTTCTCGCAGAAACTCGTCGAGTGAAGTGCCGATCCGGGCCTGCTTCATTGATCAAGCTCAGCTAACGCGGGACTTCTCTCAGATGTGGCGCGCACGTGCACCGAATGCGCGAAATGGCTACAACCAGTCGGGTAAGCTGCGCGATGGTTTCAATGAGGGCGGCTCGCTGCCGGGTCGGCGGACTAGTACACCGCCGGGACATAGAGGTCGGGAGCGATCGGGCCACGGATGTAGTTCGGGTTATGTACACGCTCGGGCAGCACCACCGGTTCGTGCTCGACTTCCGAATACGGGATCTGCGAGAGCAGGTGCGCGATGCAGTTTAGACGCGCGCGCTTCTTGTCGACGGCCTCCACGACCCACCAACGCGATTCGGGAATGTGGGTGCGCTCAATCATGGTTTCCTTGGCCTTGGTATAGGTCTCCCAGCGACGCCGCGACTCCAGATCCATCGGACTCAGCTTCCACTGGCGCAGCGGATCGTGGATGCGCGTCTGGAAACGGGCATGCTGTTCATCATCGGTAATCGAGAACCAGTACTTGATAAGAATCAGCCCCGAGCGCACCAGCATCTTCTCGAACTCCGGCACCGAGTGGAAAAACTCCTCGTACTCGGCGTCGGTACAAAATCCCATCACATGCTCGACGCCGGCGCGGTTGTACCAGCTGCGATCAAACAGCACCATCTCGCCGGCCGCAGGAAGATGGGAGACGTAGCGCTGGAAATACCACTGGGTTCGTTCACGTACACTTGGCGCAGTCAGCGCCGCGACGCGACAAACACGCGGATTCATCCGCTGTGTGATGCGCTTGATGACGCCACCCTTGCCGGCAGCGTCGCGTCCTTCAAAAAGCACGACGACTTTCAAGCCCCGGTTGACCACCCAGTCCTGCAGCTTGATGAGCTCACCCTGCAGGCGAAACAGCTCGCGAAAATAAAAGCCGCGATCCATGCCGACACCGTGATGCGCCTCTTCGCCGGACGATGGCCCTCCATCGTGCCCGACGTCATCATCGATCTCCATCTCGAGCTCTTCGTCAAAGCTGTCGATCATTTCTTCGCGTACGCGACGGTACAGCGCTTCCATTTCACCGGCTTGTTTCTCGTTCATCGTGCTTCCTTGCGAACTGGGGTGGGGCTAGCGGCAGGGCGCCAGATCACGCGCCGACACGCGCGCGACCTCTAGGGTAATGCAGTCGCGCCCGTCCTTCTTGATATTCGCCTGGCATGTCTGGCGTATGACGACGTGTCGCCACGCTCGCCGGATCCGAGAGAACAAACATTCCCCTTTGTAGGCCCGGCAATAGCGCGGGGTGCCACTATGGGATAATGCCAAGAGCGTCAGGCATCGGGCTGGCGCAGGCAGGATCCCTGGTGTGGCGGCGCGTTGGCGCCTGCACGAGGTGACCTTTCCCGAACCTGCAGGCTGCGCCGTATTGGATCGACCGGGCGCCTGCTGTCAACAGATGGAAGCACGATGAGCGAAATCAACAAGGTGGTGCTCGCCTATTCCGGCGGCCTGGACACGTCGGTAATCCTCAAGTGGCTGCAGGATCACTATCACTGCGAGATCATCACCTTCACCGCTGACATCGGTCAGGGCGAGGAACTCGAGCCGGCGCGCGCCAAGGCGATCAAGCTTGGCATCACCCCTGAAAACATCTTTATCGAGGATCTGCGCGAGGAATTCGTGCGCGACTTCGTTTACCCGATGTTCCGTGCCAACGCGCTCTACGAAGGCGAGTACCTGCTCGGCACCTCCATCGCGCGACCGCTCATTGCCAAGCGCCAGATTGAGATTGCACGGACAACCAGCGCCAACGCGGTCGCTCATGGAGCTACCGGCAAGGGCAACGACCAGGTGCGATTCGAGTTGGGCTACTACGCCCTGGAGCCCGGGATCAAGGTGATCGCTCCCTGGCGCGAGTGGGACCTGACCTCGCGCGAACGACTGCTCGCCTATGCCGAAAATGCCGGGATAGCCATCGAGATGAAGCACAAGGCCGGCGGCGCCCCCTACTCGATGGATGCCAACCTGCTGCACATCAGTTTTGAGGGGCGCCATCTTGAAGACCCGAAGGCCGAGGCGGAGCCGAGCATGTGGCGCTGGACCGTCGCACCCGAGGCGGCGCCTGACGCGCCCGAGTTCCTCGACATCGAATTTGACAAGGGGGACCCGGTTGCCCTGGATGGCAAAGCGCTCGGGCCGGCGGCCATGCTCACCGAGCTCAATCGGCTTGGCGGCAAGCACGGCGTCGGCCGGCTTGATCTCGTCGAAAACCGCTACGTGGGCATGAAGTCGCGTGGCTGCTACGAAACTCCGGGTGGCACCATCCTGTTAAAGGCACACCGGGCGATCGAGTCGATCACGCTCGATCGCGAAGTGGCCCACCTCAAGGACGACCTGATGCCGCGTTACGCGGCGCTGATCTACAACGGCTATTGGTGGAGCCCCGAACGCCGCACCCTGCAGGTTCTGATCGACCATACCCAGATCGGCGTGTCCGGCTGGGTGCGCTTAAAGCTCTACAAGGGCAGCGTGGTGGTAGTCGCGCGCGATTCAGCCGTGAGTCTGTTTGACAAGAGCATCGCGACCTTCGACGAGGATGGTGGAGCTTACGACCAGAAGGACGCGAACGGCTTTATCAAACTCAATGCGCTGCGCATGCGTATCGCCGAGACCGCCAGAAGGCGTCGTACCCAATGAGCTAGACGACCACGGGCTCACGTTCGAGCTCGACGGCGAAGCGCGAATGAACGCTCTGCTCAATGGCTCGAGAGAGTGTGAGCACTTGCTCTCCGGTCGCTCCACCGCAGTTTACCAATACCAGCGCCTGCTTGTCATGGACGGCTACCGGTCCAAGGGCGCGGCCCTTCCAGCCACACTGCTCGATGAGCCAGGCAGCGGCGAGCTTATAACTCCCGTCGCTTTGCAGATAGCCGACGAGGCCCGGGAATTTCTCCAGCAGGTCCCGATGGCGCGCTGCGCTCACAACCGGATTCTTAAAAAAACTACCGACATTGCCAAGCTCGCTCGGATCGGGCAGTTTGGCCGCGCGCAAGGCCGCTACGATGGCAGCGATATCCGCCGCGGACGGCGCCGTTTGCCCGCGTGCCTGCAAGGCCGCCAACACGTCCTTGTAATTGACGACCGGTTTCCACACCTTGGGTAGGCGCAGGGTGACTGCAGTAATGATCAAGTCGCGTCGTTCGGACTTGAAAATGCTGTCGCGATAGCGAAACCGGCAGGCGGCTCGATCCATGCGCAGGACCTCTCCGGACTGCGGGTCGAACGCCTCGAGCTCGGCAAAGCGCTCGGCCAATTCCAGACCGTAGGCACCAATGTTCTGGATCGGGGCGGCGCCGACCGTGCCAGGGATACGGATCAGGTTCTCGAGCCCCGGATGACCTGCCGCAAGGGTCCATTCGACGAGCGCATCCCACGATTCACCCGCAGCCGCCCGTACCAGGACAGCGTGCTCGTTCTCGCCGACCACTTCGATTCCGCGCAAGGCGATCCGGACCACCAAGCCCTCAAAATCGCCCACGAAAAGGATGTTGCTGCCACCACCGAGGATCAAGCGCGGGCCGCTGCGCCATTCGGCAGTGCGCGACAAGGCGATGAGGTCTGACACCGAACCAGCGCTCGCCAGGCGCGCGGCGCGCGCCTCGATGTGGAAGGTGTTCAGATCTTTCAGCGGGGCGCCGACGTGCAGTTGCAGGCTCAAGACGAGGCGACTAGGAAGAAACCAAGGTTGAGCGATTATAGGCTGCTGATAATGACAGCCGCTGTGCATCGCAGCAGCACCCTCCTAATCCCGAAGTGTGATGGGTAAGTGCTCGAATCGCGCTAGAATCGGCCACGATTAACGATGCCCGCCGCGATCACCATGCCTTCCTTTGACACCGTCTTGCGCGCCAATATGGTCGAGGTGCGCAACGCCATCGAGCAAGCCGGCAAGGAAATCGGTACCCGTTTCGATTTCAAGGGATCGGACGCGGCGGTTGATCTCAAGGAGCACGAGATCACGATTCACGCCGACTCCGAGTTCCAGGCGGCGCAGGTGCGCGATATCCTCAATGCCCGCCTGTCCAAACGCTCCGTGGATCTGCGATTTCTGGACGCTGGCAAGCTCGAAAAGATCGGCGGCGACAAGGTAAAACAGGTCATCAAGGTGCGCAACGGTATCGATAGCGAAGCCGCCAAGAAGATCGTGCGCATGGTCAAGGACAGCAAGATCAAGGTCCAGGCTGCCATTCAGGGCGATAGCGTGCGCATCTCAGGTGGCAAGCGCGACGACCTCCAGGCGGCCATCGCCCTACTGCGCAAGGGAGTAACCGAAACTCCCCTCGAGTTCGAGAATTTCCGGGACTAGGGGCGTGGTCCTCGCGCACCAGGCTCGCAATGCAGTATTGTCTGCGCTGCTGGCGCTCTTGGCCGCAACGCCCCAGCCCGCACTTGCCACCGAAGTAACCGTGGTCGGAATCTCTCCGACTCGTGTGGCACTGGTCATCAACGGAGTCGGACCACGCTGGCTGGCGGTCGATGCGACTATCGACGGTGTCAAACTGATCTCGACCGACGGCGAGACGGCCGAGCTCGTGGTGGATGGCAAGCGCCAAGCCCTGCACATCGGCCAATACTATGGCACCCGGAACAGCAGCGAGCGCCAGAGTGCTTCGCTGACGCCCGACATCAACGGCCACTACATCGTGTCGGGCTCCATCAACGGCGGCAGCGTGCGCTTTCTGGTCGATACCGGGGCGAGCTACGTGACGCTCTCGACCAGCGATGCGCGGCGCCTGGGTATCAACTACCTATCCAGTCCGGTGGTCAACATGGGTACCGCCAATGGCGTCATCCAGGCCTATCGGGTGCTGCTCGATAACGTGCGAATCGGCGATATAACGCTCACCAATGTTCCAGCGACCGTTCAGGAAGCGCAGCTCCCGGTGGGAGCCCTCCTCGGCATGAGTTTTCTGTCGCGCACCGAGATATCACACGACGGCGCGAACATGGTCCTCACGCGACGCTTCTAGGCGCCGCCCCCCGCACCCGCGCCACGACCTTCGACGCGCGCATAGGCCGAGTGATTGTGGATCGACTCGAAGTTCTCGACTTCGACGGCAAAATGTCCCACCCGCTTGTCCGTGCGCAGGCGCTTGACCACATCGCGCACCAGGTCCTCGACGAATTTCGGATTGTCGAAAGCGCGCTCGGTCACGAATTTCTCGTCGGCACGCTTGAGCAGGCCATAGAGCTCTGACGAGGCTTCCTGTTCCGCAATTGCGACCAGGTCTTCGATACCCAGATCCGCCACCAGGTCCACTTCGAGGGTCACATGGGAGCGTTGGTTATGCGCCCCATATTCCGAGATTTCCTTTGAGCAGGGACACAGGCTCGTCACAGGAACGACCACCCGCATTTGCAGCGCGGTCTCGCCGCGATCGATCCGGCCCGTCAGTCTCACCTGGTAGTCAAGTAGGCTGGTTACGCCAGAAACCGGGGCGACCTTCTCGACGAAGTAGGGAAACTCGAGCTCGATTTGGCCCCGTTCGGCACCCAGCAGATCAATCAGCTTGCCCAGCATGAAACGCAGTCCCGCCGGGTCGAGCGCCTCGCGAGGCTGCTCGAGCAGCGCAATAAAGCGCGACATGTGGGTACCCTTCTTGTCGGCAGCGAGCTCGACGTCCAGATTCCACATGGCAACCGTGGCCAGTGACGATCCGTCGGCGCGCCTGATCGCCAGCGGATGGCGGACCGATTTGACGCCCACACGCTGGATCGCTATTTCGCGCGCATCGAGGCTATCCTGAACGTCTGCCAGGAGCGGCTTCGTAATTCTTTCCGGTGCATTCATAGGTTTGATGCCGCGCGCAACGACTGGCGCGTGTCCTTGCTAGTAATTGTTGACGACCAGACGCGGTTCGCTGGGGTGTTCACTGCCGCCAAAGCGCTTTCTGATCGAAGCACAGATCCCCTTGCCATCGAGGCCGACACCCTCGAGCAGCTTGGCCGGGTCCCCATGGTCGATAAATTGGTCCGGCAAGCCCAAATGCAAGATCGGCTTGATGATTCCCAGCTGTGCGAGCGCTTCCGCACAGGCCGAGCCGGCGCCCCCCATGATCGATCCTTCTTCGACAGTCACGAGAAAATCGTGGTCTCTGGCGATCCCGGTAAGCAGGTCCACATCGAGCGGCTTGATAAAGCGCATGTTGGCAACGCTCGCATCGAGCTCACCGGCTGCCACGAGCGCCGGAGCCAGCATCGATCCAAAAGCGAGAATCGCGATGCGCTGATCCGATGCGCCGCTTGTACGGCGCATTTCGCCGCGCCCGAGGGGGATCTCCTCCAACTGCTGGCTCACCGCCGCACCGATACCGCTGCCGCGCGGATAGCGAACCGCTGCGGGACCGGGGTAGTGAAACGCCGTAGTGAGCATCTTGCGGCATTCGTTCTCGTCCGAGGCCGCCATCAGAACCATATTGGGAATGCAGCGCAGGTAGGCAATGTCGTAGTTGCCGGCGTGCGTCGCACCGTCCGAACCGACCAGGCCAGCGCGGTCCAGTGCAAAGGTCACGTCCAGGTTCTGGAGCGCAACATCGTGAATCAACTGGTCGTAGGCGCGCTGCAGGAAAGTCGAATAAATCGCTACCACGGGTTTTAGCCCCTCGGTGGCGAGACCTCCAGCAAAGGTCAAGGCGTGCTGCTCGGCGATGCCGACATCGAAATAGCGTGCCGGAAAGCGCTTTTCGAACTCGACCAGACCCGAACCTTCACGCATGGCCGGCGTAATGCCCACGAGGCGCTCGTCGGCCGCCGCCATGTCGCACAGCCAGTCGCCAAAAATCTGCGTGTAGGTCTTCTTTGCGCCCGTGCTCGGTTTGAGACCGACGCTGGGATCGAACTTTCCGGGACCGTGATAGGCCACCGGATCGACCTCGGCGAGTTTGTAACCCTGGCCCTTACGGGTGACGACATGCAGGAACTGCGGCCCCGTGAGATCTTTCAGATTCTGCAGGGTCGGAACCAGCGAATTCAGATCGTGGCCGTCGATCGGGCCGATGTAATTGAAACCGAACTCTTCGAACAGGGTCGCAGGAACCACCATGCCCTTGGCATGCTCCTCGAACTTCTTGGCGAGCTCGAGCAGCGACGGTGCGCCACCGAGCACGCTGCGGCCCATCTGTTTCGCGGCCGCGTAAAACTTGCCCGACATCAGGCGCGCCAGGTAGCGGTTGAGCGCGCCGACGGCCGGCGATATGGACATGTCATTGTCATTGAGAATCACCAACAGGCGGATGTCACGCATCACGCCGGCATTATTGAGGGCTTCGAATGCCTCGCCGGCCGACATGGCGCCGTCGCCGATGACCGCGATACTGTGACGCGGATCGCCGCGCAGGTGCGCAGCGCAGGCAACTCCCAGGGCGGCCGAGATGCTGGTTGACGAGTGGGCGGTACCGAAGGTGTCATACTCGCTCTCGACACGGCGCGGAAAGCCCGAGATGCCGCCGGCCTGGCGCAAGGTGTGCATGCGCTCGCGCCGCCCGGTCAGGATCTTGTGCGCATAGGTCTGGTGGCCGACGTCCCACACGATCCGGTCCTGGGGCGTGTTGAAAACGTAGTGCAACGCGATCGTCAGCTCGACCGTGCCGAGGTTCGACGAGAGATGACCCCCAGTCTTGGAGACCGAGTCGAGCACGAATGCGCGCAGTTCGTCCGCCAGTTCGGGCAGCGCCTTGCGATCAAGGCGACGCAGATCGGCCGGGTCATCGATGGTCTTAAGCAGCTCGTACATTTTCACCCGTTACGTTCTTAGCAATTCTTGTCTGACGCTCGCCCGCCGGTCAGTGCTTTCTGAGCACGATCAGATCGGCCAGTTCGGCAAGCCGCAGCGCGCGTCCTGCCAGAGGAGCAAGCGCCTCGTGTGCCTTGCGCCGCAGCCGTTCCGCCAATTCCTTGGACGCCGCCAGCCCCAGCGTCGAGACATAGGTCGGCTTGTCCTGCTGTGCATCCTTGCCCGCAGTTTTCCCGAGCGTTGCCGTATCGGTTTCCACATCCAGGATATCGTCGACGACCTGGAATGCGAGGCCGACTGCCGCGGCATAGCTCTCCAGCGCCGCGCGCGCTTCTATCGACAGATCCCCCGACGCGAGGCCTCCGAGCATCACTGCGGCCGACAACAGCGCGCCGGTCTTCAGGCGATGCATGGCCTCGAGTTCGTCAGCGCCGAGCTTAACGCCAACACTGGCCAGATCGATTGCCTGGCCGCCGGCCATGCCCGAGGAGCCCGAAGCCGTGGCGAGCCTTTGCAGCATCGCAAGCGTGCTGGCTGGCTCGCCACCGGCGTGCGCGAGGCAGTCAAAAGCCAGACTTTGCAAGGCGTCGCCAACCAGTAGCGCCGTCGCGTCGTCGTATTGCACATGGACTGTCGGTTTGCCGCGCCGCAGAACGTCGTCGTCCATGCACGGCATGTCGTCGTGCACCAGTGAATAGGCATGGATCAGCTCGACCGCCGCTGCTGCGCGCTCAAGACGCGCGCGCGGGGCTCCGAACGCCTCCCCGGCCGCGAACACCAGCAGTGGGCGTACCCGCTTGCCGCCCCCAAGCACCGCGTAACGCATCGCCTCATGCAAGCGCGTGGGAATCACATCGGCTGCCGGCAGGACTGCCTCCAGGGCATGCTCGACGATAGCCTGGGTTTCCTGCATCCATTGGGCAAGGGCCGGATGGCTGACGCTGTCACGCATCGGAGTCCCCATCCGCGGCCAGTTCTTCCATCGGACGCAGCAACTCGCCCTCGAGGACCTGGACCTGCTGCCGCACCGCCTCGAGCGCCCCCTGGCAACGTCGCACCAGATCGGCGCCGCGCTTGTAGGCCACCAGCGAGGCTTCCAGTGACAGGGAACCATCGTCCATGCTCGCGACGATGCCTTCAAGCTCGCTCAAGGCTTGCTCGAAAGGCATGTCATCGACGGCTGGCGCCACGGCGTCGGCGCCACTTTGCTTGGTTTTTTGCATGCTGGAATGAGCGGGGGACGCCACAAGCGCCCGACCCCTGATAACCAACCTTACATTCTAATGGAAAGGCGCAAATCCAATGTCGCGCCGCCAACATACCCATGGGGCCTGCGCGGGATTGAAATTTTGAGTCTAATCAACGCCCTGCGCTGGCCGCAGGGAGCCCCAGTGGGTATAATTGTCGGTTTTCTCCGCTTCGGCGCTGTCTTTAATTCGCCTTCGAGCATTTTAAGGGAGGGTTGGGATGTCCGATCTGGGAAGCCGCAGCCGGCTCGCGCGCAGCCGTGCGCAATTGCCAGTCAGTGCTTATTTCGATCAGTCGCAGTTCGCGCGTGAAAAGGAACTGCTCTTCAAACCAGGCCTGGGCTACGTAGGCCACCAGCTGATGGTGCCCGAAAGCGGCGACTACCATACGCTGGCGCAGGAACGGGACGGCCGCACGCTGGTGCGCAACGGCCAGAATCTCGAGGTCCTCTCAAACGTCTGCCGTCATCGCCAGGCGATCATGCTCAGTGGTCGCGGCAATACCCAGAATATTGTCTGTCCGCTGCACCGCTGGACCTACGACCTGTCGGGTCAGCTCCTGGGCGCGCCGCACTTCACTGACAAGCCTTGCCTGAACCTTCAGAGCCGGCCCCTGCACAATTGGCGCGGGCTGCTGTTTGATGGTGAGCGCGATGTCGCCGCTGAGATGGCAGGTCTGACTGTGGACGCCTTCGATTTCGAGGGCTATCTGTTCGATCGTATCGAAGTCCATGAATGCGCCTACAACTGGAAGACCTTCATCGAGGTTTATCTGGAGGACTATCATGTCGGCCCCTTCCATCCCGGACTCGGGCAGTTTGTTACCTGCGACGATTTGCGCTGGGAATTCGGTGAGCGCTTCAGCGTCCAGACCGTGGGCATCAATGCCGCGCTATCCCGTCCGGGATCGCCGCGTTACCAGGCGTGGCATGAGCATGTTCTGCGTTTTGGCGGGGGCGTGTTGCCCAGCAGTGGCGCGATCTGGCTGACCATCTATCCAAACGTGATGGTCGAGTGGTATCCACACGTGCTGGTGGTCTCGACCCTGGTACCGCGCGGACCGCAAGCGACGACCAATTTCGTCGAGTTCTACTATCCGGAGGAAATCGCTCTGTTCGAGCGCGACTTCGTCGCTGCTGAACAGGCGGCGTACCTGGAGACCTGCGCCGAAGACGACGAGATCGCCTTGCGCATGGATGCCGGTCGACGCGTGCTGCTTGAACGGGGCGAGAACGACGCCGGGCCCTATCAGTCGCCCATGGAAGATGGCATGCAGCATTTCCATGAGTGGCTGCGCGGCCAGATGGACATCGAGTAGACGAAACGGCGCGCCATGTTCACTACCCTGATTGAGCCAGCTCGTCTGGCCAGCGAACTCGGCAATCCCAACTGGGTCATTTTCGACTGTCGGCATGATCTAGCCGATCTCGCGGCCGGGCGCGCTGCCTATGAACAGGGCCACATCCCGGGGGCGCGCTTTGCCAATGTCCAAGAGGATCTTGCCGGACCGAAGTCGGGCCGCAACGGACGCCATCCGCTTCCGGATGTAGAGGCGCTGGCTGACTTCCTGCGCACAGCCAGCGTCAGTGACGACACTCAGGTAATTGCTTACGACGCCAGTGGCGGCATGTACGCGGCGCGCCTGTGGTGGCTCTTGCGCTGGCTCGGCCATCTCCAGGTCGCGGTACTGGATGGAGGGCTGCCAGGCTGGAGCGCCGCCGGCCTTGCACTCACGACCGACACGAGCACGGTCGCCCCGGGGAATTTTTTCGCGAGGCCGGGGGCGATGCCGCATCTCGAAGTGCACGAACTTGAGCGCCTACTCGACCAACACGGTGTGCAGATCATCGATGCCCGGGCCGGTCCGCGCTTTTGCGGCGAAGTGGAGCCGCTGGACGCGGTCGCAGGCCACATCCCGGGTGCGCTGAATCGTTTTTACCAGGACAATCTGGGCGCGGACGGACGCTTTAAGCCCGGCCCGGTTTTGCGTACCGAGTTCCTGCCACTATTGGGGGAACGCGACGCCAGTGAGATCCTGCACCAGTGCGGTTCAGGAGTGAGCGCTTGCCACAACCTGCTTGCCATGGAGTTGGCCGGGCTGCACGGCAGCCAGCTCTATCCGGGGTCATGGAGCGAGTGGTGCGCCAATCCTGCACGCGCGGTCGCGCGCGGCCCGGCCTAGTGCCCCGCGTCGTCGAGAAAGCGGTTCAGCAATAGTACGACGATCACGCCCAGAGCGATCAGGGCCGCCTGTTCGAGACCGTCCGAAATCGAGACCGCGCGCTGCATGCGCGGCACGAGATCCGACAGCGAGATGTACAGGAAGGCTGCCGCCGCGATCACCAGGACATAGGGTATCCATCCCGACAGCGACTCGAGAAGGAAGAAGCCCGCGACGCCACCGATGACCACGCAACAGCTCGCGATCACGGCATAGGTGAACGCGCGCCGCTTGGGCAAGCCGGCGTTGAGCAGCACCAGGAAGTCGCCAATCTTGTGCGGCACCTCGTGGGTAAAGATCGCCAGCGTCGCCGCCAGGCCGATCATCGGTCCGGCAAGAAAAGAGCCTGCGATCAGCACACCGTCGGAGAAGTTATGGAAGGCGCTACCGACGAGCACCAGCGCCCCGCCGCGACCGGCTGCCTGTGCGTCGTGTCCGTGTTCGTGATGATGGCCGTCGCCCTCGTAGTGGTGACTATGCCGGTACAGCGCCAGTTTCTGCAGGAAGAAAAAGCCGAGCAGACCGGCGAGCATCAGGGCAAATAAGCGCTCGACGGACGCACCCGAGGCAAACGCATCGGGCAGCAGGTGCAAAAAAGTCGTGGCGAGGAGAATGCCGATGGAAAAGCTCACCATCTTCTCGAGAAAGCGCGCCAGGAGGCGAAACGACAGGTGGGCGGCAAGGCCGACGCTTGCCAGTGCCACGCCAAGCGTCGAGACCAGCGTCAGTATCAATGCCTGTGAATTGGCCACCAGCGTGCCTAGCGATGTCCCGGGCCAGCGCCGGGTCTAGACGCCATAGCGATGAAACCAGTCCAGCATGCGCTCCCAGGCGAGCTCGGCATCCGCCTTGCTGTAACTGGGCCGGTAGTCGGCGTTAAAACCGTGACCCGCATCGGGATAGACGAGAATGCGCGAGTCGGCCGCCGCACCCTGCGCATTTCTGAGCGCCACCCGCATGCTCTCGCGGGCCTCTTCGGTGATGCCCTGATCACGGCCACCGTACTGCCCGAGCACCGGCGCACGCAGGCTCGCTGCGATATCGACCGGATTTTTCGGTTTGAGATCGCTGGTCGTGCCAACCAGCTGCCCATACCAGGCAACTCCCGCCTTGAGGTCCGGACTGTGCGCGCCATAAAGCCAGACGATGCGCCCACCCCAGCAGAATCCGGTGATCGCCATGCGCTTGCCGTTGCCGGCGTGAGAGCGTGCCCACGCCGCCGTTGCATCAAGGTCGGACATGACCTGCGCGTCAGGTACTCTGGAGACCACCTTGTCCATGATCTCCGCGGGACTCGAATACTTGCTCACATCGCCCTGGCGGGCATACAGCTCCGGCGCGACCGCAAGATAGCCGAGCTTGGCCAGTCGGCGACACAGGTCCTTGATGTGCTCATGCACGCCAAAGATCTCCTGCACCACCAGCACCACCGGCAGATCCGTCCCCCCAGCCGGTTGCGCCCGGTAGGCGGGCATCTTGCCGTCAGCGACGGGAATCGAGACTTCCCCGGCAGTCAATCCCTGACTGCCGGTAGTGATAGTTTGTGCCGACACCGGCAATACGGCGCTGGCGAATCCGCTGGCAAGAGCGGTCACAACAAAACTGCGGCGACTGAACGGCTGCTCCGGATACAGGCTCTTCAAATGGTCTTCAGCAAATTTCATCTTCGCCTCCATGGCTTAGTTCGCTGCGAGGATTTCCTGCAAGGCGCAGTGTAGCCCTTCACAGGCCCATGCGTGGCCACCCGCCTCTGGGCGCGCTCGCGGCCCTGTGTTGTAATCTCTACTGCGACGCAGAAGATGACAACCACGAGCCCTCCCGAGAATCAGACGCCAAGCGCGACTGCGCCGGTGCGACTTTCACCGGCCGCGCTGTTCGCGGCCTTCTCGGCGATGGCGCTCTCGGGATTTGGCGGCGTAATGCCCTTTGCCTACCGCGCCCTGGTCGAGCGTCGCCAGTGGCTGACTTCCGGAGAGTTCGCCTCGATGCTGGCACTGGCCCAGGTGCTGCCAGGCCCGACCATCTGCAATCTGTCTCTCATGGTCGGATGGCGCTACGCCGGTCTTGCCGGAGCGCTGGCGGCCCTTTCGGGCATGCTCGCCGGACCTATCGTACTGGTGCTCGTAGCCGGCTCACTGGTGCAACGCTACGCTTCGATTCCAGAGGTCGGGCAAGCGCTGGCGGCGATGGGAGCGGTCGCTGCGGGACTGCTCATGGCGACCGGGCTCAAGATGGGCATTGCCCTGTTCAAGATGCGCCGCGCGCGCGTCGCGACGATCCTCGCTGCATTGATCACGGCCGCCGCCTTTGTGGGTGTCGGGCTGATGCGCTGGCCGCTCATTACCGTTGTCCTCGTACTCGCTCCGCTTGCAGTCTGGCAGGCCTGGCGGGGTGATCTGTGAGCGAGACCGGCGAAGACGCCATCCTGCCGGGGCTGGCGCTGCATCTGGCGCTGCTGTCGATGATGGCCGTGGGCGGCGGGGTCGCCATGCTGGCCCCTGACATCGAGCGTTACGCGGTCGGTAGCAATCACTTCATCACGAGTACCCAGTTTGCCGACGCCTACACCATTGCCCAGGCGCTGCCCGGTCCGAATCTGCTCTATGTCACGCTGATGGGCTGGTGGATCGCTGGCTGGAGCGGCGCACTCGTCGCGACGCTCGCGATCATCGTGCCGCCGGCCGGGCTCACGCTCGCACTCATGCGCATGACGCACGGACACAAGGTCAGTCGCCTCGGCAGTGCGATTCGCGCCGGCCTCGTCCCGGTATCGGTCGGACTGCTGTGTGCCGGCAGCTTCGTGCTCCTGCGCGGCGCCGACAGCAGTTGGCGCCTTTGGCTGCTGTCCGTTGCGACGGTGGTACTCTCGATAACAAGCCGCATCAACCCGGTTTGGTTGATCTGCGCTGGCGCACTCGTCGGAATCTTCGGACTGGCCTGAAGGTGGGCCCCGCCCACCTTCAGTATCGCGTCAATGGGCTTGCAGGGCCTCGACCTGGATGCGCAAGGTGACATCCATGTTAAAGCCGTACTGCTTGCCAAAATCGACACCGAAGTCGGCGCGATTGAAGGTCGCAATCGCGTCCGCGCCGCACCGTTCGGTCTTCAGGCGCGGGTCCATGATGCATTTGAAGCTGTTGATCTTCAGCGTCAGGGGTTTAGTCACGCCATGCAGCGTGAAGTCGCCAACCACCTCGGTGGGGGCGCCGTTGACGAACTTGGCGAGCTTGCCCTTATAGGTCGCCTTGGGGAATTTTGCGGCATCGAGCATATCGGGAGACTTGACATGGTCGTTCAATGCACCCATGCCAAAATCGACCGAATCGGTGTCGACCTGGACGTCGACGGTGCCACTGCCCGCATCCTTGTCGAGCACGATCGCCCCCGAACTGGTCGCAAACAGGCCGCGCCAGACCGAGACGCCGCCAAAGTGATCGGTCTCGAACAGCGGATGGGTATGTGTCGGATCAATCGTGTAATTGACCGGTGCAGCGAGGACACCGATGGGGATCAGGACAAGCGACAACGCCGCCGTTGCAATGCGCAGGACATTCATGAAAGTCTCCGTGGATGGTTGATTACTAACTCTTGCTGGGAACTGCAATAACAAATTTGATCGTGACCTCGTCAGCCAAGGTATTGATGTCCTTCCACTCGGACGCTCCGAGGCCGAACGCAAGGCGCTTGACGACGACCGTGCCGCTATAGGTGCTCAAGCCGCCTTGCTGCAGGTAGCTAACCGGCAGGTCGATGTTTTGCGTGTGTCCCTTGATGCTCAGGCTGCCGCTGACCGCCAGCTGACCGGCACTGGTCACGCGCAGCGCGCTCGAGGTAAAGCTCGCACTCGGGAAATGGGCTACGTCAAACCACTCAGACTTGCCGATCTCGCCGTTGTACTCGGGGTCCCCGAGATCGAGGCTCGCGGTATCGATGACGATGTTGGCGTGACCTTCGGCGGGCCTGGCCGGATCGAACTGGACGTCAGCCGTAAAGTGTCGGAAGGCAGCCTCGACCGGCACGCCCACCTGTTTGAAGGTGACGGTCAGCTTGCTCTTGGCCGCATCGGCGTTCGCGGCCAGCGCGTTGGCACTGGCCGTGAGTGCCGCCGCCATCATGAGCAGGATTGCGATGCAATTGCGCTTGATCATTGCCTACCTCTATTTGGGTGCCGAGCGTTGCGGCAGCATGCGCGACAGCACCTCGTCGCGCGCGAAAAAGTGATGATGCAAAGCGGCCATTGCGTGCAACAGCACCGCTGACCCGAGCACATAGGACAGCACCTCATGCACTCGCCGCAGGGCCTCTTTCCATTCCGGATGCGGATCCATGAAGACCGGCAGCGGCCACTGGCCGAACAATACCACCGGATAACCGGCGGCGAGCGTGTAGACATAACCCGATAGCGGCACGGCAATGCAGATGAAGTAGAGAAGATAGTGCATGGCATGCGCTGCCCGCTGCTCGATGACCGTCAGGGAATCCGGCAAAGGCGGCGCACGGAACAGCAAGATCCAGATTGAGCGCGCGCACGCCAGCGCCAGTGCCACGATGCCGATCCACTTGTGCCAGTTAAAGAGCTTCAATTTGGTGGGGGACAGGCCGTGGATATCGACCATGACCCAACCCATCGCGAAGGCGATCACAATCGCCAGCGCGGTCAGCCAATGCAGCCATTTGGAGGTGGGCGTAAAGCGCCCGGAAACGTCGGCCATTAGTTGAACAGGGAAATACGGCTCGGGTCCATGTTAGCCTGCGCGACCAAATCCTGCTGCGCCGCCTAACGCGGCCGCCGGGCGACTAATGCGCCTCATCCCAATTGTTGCCCACTCCCACTTCGACTTCGAGCGGAACGCGCAGCTTGGCCACACCCGTCATTAGCTCGCGCACGCGCGTTTCGATCAGATCGAGCTCGGACTCGGGAACCTCCAGCACCAGTTCATCATGCACCTGCATGATCAGGCGCGAACGCAGCTTCTCGGAGACCAGCCAGGCGTCGACGGCCAGCATCGACAGCTTGATCAGATCTGCAGCCGTGCCCTGCATTGGCGCATTGATTGCAGCGCGTTCGGCACCCTGACGGCGCGGCCCGTTCGGGCTGTTGATCTCCGGTAACCACAAGCGTCGTCCGAATGCGGTTTCGACGTAACCCTTTTCCTTGGCCGACAAACGCGTCTGCTGCATATATTGGGCGACGCCCGGATATCGCGCGAAATAGCGGTCGATATACAACTTGGCTGCGTCGCGTTCGATCGACAGGGCCGCGGCCAGTCCAAACGGACTCATCCCGTAGATCAATCCGAAGTTGATCACCTTGGCGTAGCGGCGCTGCTCCGAGCTCACGCTCGCCGCCGCCACCGAGAATATCTCAGCCGCTGTCGCGCGATGCACGTCCTCGCCCTGTTCGAAGGCGGCGCACAGGCCCGGATCCCCGGAAATGTGCGCCATGATGCGCAACTCGATCTGCGAATAATCGGCGGAAACTATTCTGGCGCCCGGTGAAGCGATGAAGGCCTCGCGCACCCGGCGCCCCTCGGGTGTGCGGATCGGAATGTTCTGCAGGTTGGGATCATTCGAAGCCAGTCTGCCGGTGACTGCCACAGCCTGCGCGTAGGTGGTATGGACGCGTCCGGTGGCCCCATCGATCATCCGTGGCAGCTTGTCGGTATAGGTCGACTTGAGCTTGGCGAGCGCACGATAGTCGAGCAGCACCTTTGGCAGGGGATAGTCCTCGGCGAGTTTTTGCAGGACTTCCTCGTCAGTCGACGGTGCGCCGCTGGCGGTCTTCTTGACGACCGGGAGCTTGAGTTTGTCAAAAAAGATCTCGCCGATCTGCTTGGGCGAATTGAGATTGAAGGGCTGGCCCGCCAGCTCGATGGCCTTAGCCTCAAGGTCGAGCAGCCGATTGCCAAGTTCGGCACTCTGACGCGTCAGCACCGCAGCATCGATCAAGACACCGGTGTCCTCGATCTTGGTGAGCACGATCGAGGTTGGCAACTCGATCGACTCGTAGACGTAGCGCAGTCCGGCATCGGCCAGGATTCGCGGATAGAGCACCTCATGCACGCGCAGCGTCAGGTCGGCGTCCTCCGCTGCATATTGGGTCGCACGCTCGATGCCTACTTCGTCAAAGCCGATCTGGTTCGCACCCTTGCCGCATACCTCTTCGTAGCTCAGCACGCTGCGTTGCAGGTGGCGCCGTGCCAGGTCATCCAGTCCGTGGTCGCGATGCGCCTCGAGCACATAGGACTCAAGCAGCGTGTCATGCGCAATGCCGCCAAGCCGAATCCCGTGATTGGCGAGCACATGGGTGTCGTACTTCAGGTTCTGGCCCACCTTGGGATACTGGGCGCCCTCAAGCCAGTGCTTCAGGCGCGCCAGTGTGGCGTCGAAGTCAAGCTGCGCTTGCCCGGCCTCAAGCGAGCGGTGGCGCAGCGGCAGATAGGCCGCATGACCCGAGTTCACGCAAAACGACATCCCGACGAGGCGCGCCGCCCGTACATCGAGCGAGGTCGTCTCGGTGTCAAAGGCGGTCAGCGGGGCGGTTTCGAGTCGGGCCAGCCACTGGAGAAGCTGCTGCTCGGTCTTGATGGTTTCATAGTTGCCAGCAAGCTGATCCGGCGCAGCCACCGGTAAGGCAGGCGCGCTCGCCACGATCTCGGGGGCCGCGCCCGCGCCAGAACCGGTCGGCACGGCGCCGCCTTCGAGTTCGCGCAACCAGGTGCGAAACCCCAAGCGTTTGAATTGTTCGTGCAGTCGCGTGCGGTCGGGCTCGCGTGCAGCGAGCTGAGCCTCGATCGAGTCACCAAGCTCACCGAGATCGCAGTCCGACTTGACCGTGACAAGTTTGCGCGCCATGGGCAGCCAGTCCACTGCGCGCCGCAGGTTCTCTCCGACCACGCCGCCGATCTCCGCTGCATGGGCCACCACTCCGTCAAGCGACTCGTACTGAGCAAGCCACTTCAGGGCTGTCTTCGGTCCGACTTTTTCAACGCCTGGCACATTGTCGACCGTGTCGCCGACCAGGGACAGGTAATCGACGATGCGCTCGGGTGGCACACCGAATTTCTCCACAACACCCTGGTGATCGAGGGTCTCGTTACTCATGGTGTTGACCAGCGTGACCGAATCGTTGACCAGTTGTGCGAGATCCTTGTCGCCCGTGGAGATGATGGTTTTCATCCCGGCCGCGCTGGCGCGCGTGGCGAGCGTGGCAATCACGTCATCCGCTTCAACGCCGCTTATGCACAGGATCGGCCAGCCGAGGGCGGCAACCACCTCGTTGATCGGCTCGATCTGTAATACCAGGTCATCGGGCATTGCTTTGCGAGTCGCCTTGTACTCGGGATACCAGTCGTCGCGAAAGGTCTTGCCTTTGGCGTCAAACACGCACGCGATATACTGTGTGGGATAGTCCTGCCGCAAGCGCTTGAGCATGGCGACCATCCCGTAGATCGCGCCGGTCGGCTCCCCGGTCGGGTTGCGCAAATCCGGCATGGCGTGGAAGGCGCGATAGAGATAACTCGAGCCGTCCACCAAGAGTAAAGTCTGCATATGAATAATCCGAAAACAGTCCCAGGTCTGAGCGACAAGGACCGCGCGCGCCAATCGGCGGGAGCGCCGGCCGCGCCGTTTGGTCGCAGCGGCGAGAGCGCAACTTCCACCAAGGCGCGCGAGTCATGGCACGTGCTTGGGATTATGTCAGAGTTCGTCGAGGCCGCTGAAAGGCTTGGCGATGTGCGTCCGGCGGTCAGTATCTTTGGCAGCGCACGCCTGTCCCCCACGACTAGCGAATACGCGCTTACCGAGCGCTGCGCGCGCCTGCTCTCGGACGCGGGTTTTGCGGTCATCTCGGGAGGAGGCCCGGGGCTGATGGAAGCGGCCAACAAGGGCGCTTTCGAAGGCAAGTCTCCCAGCGTCGGGCTGAATATCGATTTGCCACACGAGCAGTTCGCCAATTCCTACCAGAACATCAGTCTGCGCTTTCGCCACTTTTTTTCGCGCAAGGTCGCGCTGGTAAAATACGCGGCCGCCTTCATATTCATGCCAGGTGGCTTTGGCACTCTGGACGAGCTCGCTGAAGCGCTCACACTGATCCAGACCGGCAAGACCCGTCGCATGCCCATAATTCTGGTCGACTCATCGTTCTGGTCGGGCCTGCTTGAGTGGATGCGCAGCGACCTGCTTTCGCGCCGGCTGATCGGCGCCGATGATCTGAACCTGATGAGCGTTTGCGACACACCCGACGAGGTGCTCGAAACGATCTTCGCTTTCTATGCCCATCGCGGCTTTGCACCCACACCGAGCGAGCGCGAGCAGCTGCTCTATCTTTAACTGGAGAATTCACGCGTGAAATCACATCGAACGCTTGGTCGCTGCGCTGCCCTGGCGATGTTTATCTGCGTCGGCAGTGCGCTCGCCCAGCAGAACAAACTTGAGACGCCCCCGAAGATGGACCCGCCGGCGGCAGGACAGGTGGACGAGGACAATCGTCGCGCCGCCGTGCCCCCCGCACCTCCCCACGCGGAGGACGCTGAACCGGTCGTGACGATTCGCCAGGACGGCGAGAATCGTGTGGAGGAGTACCGCATCAATGGACGGCTCTATGCAGTCCGCGTCACGCCCAAGGTCGGCAAGCCCTACACGATGGTCGACCCGGACGGCAAGGGCAACATGACCCTTACAGAAACTGGTGCCGACGATCCTGCCGGCAAGTCAGTGCGTCCACCGCGCTGGGTACTATTTGAGTTCTGACGCGACGCATCCCCTATTCTCTTTTTTCTAGTGATTTGGAATGGCCGTATTTACGCCGGTGGAACCGGATGCACTGGCGACGTGGCTTGCATCCTATGATGTCGGAACGGTTCGCGAATTCCGCGGAATTCCGAGTGGCATCGAGAACAGCAATTTCTTTCTGACGACGACGGCAGGTGCCTTTGTTCTCACAATCTTCGAGCGCCTGCGCGCCTACGAACTGCCTTTCTACCTGGAGCTCATGCGTCACCTCGCCGACCGGGGTCTGCCCTGTCCGAGACCGCTAGCGACGCGCGCCGGGGCGCTGCAGTGCCCGCTCTACGGCAAACCGGCGGCGCTGGTAACGCGCCTTGAAGGCGCATCCCTGACCGATCCCGATGCCACGCAGTGTGCGAGCGTGGGCGCGACTCTGGCGCGCATGCATCTGGCAGCGCATGACTTTGGCGCGCAACAGCCAAATCTGCGCGGACTGGACTGGTGGCGGGCCACCGTGCCGCTGATCCTGCCGCACCTCGCAGCCGACCAGCGCAGCTTGCTGGCCGATGAACTCGAGTTCCAGAATCTTCACTTGCCGCAACTGCTCGCCCGTCTACCCCAGGGGCCCGTTCACGCTGACCTGTTTCGCGACAATGTGCTGTTCAAGGATGGTCAGCTGTGTGGCCTGATCGACTTCTACTTTGCTGGTTGCGATACCTGGCTATTCGATCTTGCAGTCGCCGCCAATGACTGGTGCGCCGATCCGCTCAGTGGCGCCCCCGTCAATGACAAGGCGCGCGCCTTGTATGACTCATATGCCGGCCTGCGGCCGTTTGGCGACGAGGAACGCACCGCCTGGCCCATCATGCAGCGCGCCGCCGCCCTGCGCTTTTGGGTCTCGCGATTAGCTGATCTGCATTTACCGCGACAAGCGCAGATGCTCACTCCGCACGATCCGGCGCGCTTCGAGCTACTGCTGCGCCAGCGTCGCAGTGGTGCTGCGGGCCTGCTTGCGCCCCTGCCGGGAGCCCGATGATGCGCGCCGCCCAATTGCCCGCGCACCACGGCTGGGTGTGGATCGGTCAGGGCTGGCGCATTTTTCGCACCCAGCCCATGCAGATCTCGGTACTGGTCATGACCTACGGCATGCTGTGGATTCTGGTGACCCTGCTCTCCAGTGCCACCGGCAACTACGGTTTGCCACTTATACCCATCTTCCAGCTGCTGGCGCCTGCCCTATCGGTCGGCCTGCTCGCCGGCGCACGCGCCGCCGACCAGGCGATCGCGGTTTCCCCAGGGATCCTGTTTGAGCCACTGCGCCAGGGCAAACGAACTGTGGTCGCGCTACTGGCCATAGGCGGGATCCAGTTGGCCTGCGTTTTCCTGCTGCTTTGGCTGTGCTTTCCGATCCTCAACGAACTCGGCGACCCGACCACTCTGGATCTGTCAGCGGCCAAGCTGACTCCCCAGCAGCAGCTCATCGGATTGCGCTTTGGCGCCGTCCTCGCGTCTGGAATGCTCGTGGTGTCGCTGCTGCTCTGGTTCGCTCCGGTGCTCATCGCGTGGCATCAGCTGCCTCCGGTCAAGGCGATCTTCTTTGGCCTGATTGCGTTTTGGCGCAATCGCCTGGCATTCCTTGTCTACCTCATATCCTGGGCAGCGATTGGCTTTGTCGCGCTCACAGGCATCGGGCTGCTGATCCAGTTGACCGGCCTGGAAATGCTCGCCGTGCCAGTCATGATGGTCTTCATGATCGGACTGACAGGAACCTTCCGGTGTTCACAATACGTCCAGTACCGGGACGTATTTGGCAGCGCTAACTGATCGTCTCGATCTTGGCGATCGCCAGCGCCAGGACCTTCACACCAGCCTTGCCAAAGTTGATCTGGGCTCGCGCATCGCTGCCACTGCCCTCGAGCTTGATGATCACGCCCTCCCCGAACTTGGCGTGACGGACATTCTGGCCGATCCAGTAGTCGCCCGAACGTGCGCGGCCAGCGGTTTCGAGCGCGCGCGCTGCGGGCGCGCCATGCCCCCATGCGCTGGCATAGTCGCTGGTCGCGGCATAGCGCCCCCCCAGAGAAGCACTGGAGCGGCCCATGCGCGGCGTTAACCACTGCAGGCATTGCTCGGGAAGTTCCTCGAAGAATCTTGAGCGGCGGTTATAGCGTGTCTGTCCGTGCAGCATGCGTGTCTGCGAGAAACTAAGATGTAAGCGCCGTTTGGCGCGCGTGATAGCGACATACATGAGGCGCCGCTCTTCTTCTGTCCCGTCGAGCTCGGTGACACTGTTCTCGTGCGGAAACAGGCCCTCTTCGAGTCCGGTGATGAACACCGCGTCGAACTCCAGTCCCTTGGCCGAATGCACCGTCATCAATTGCAGCGCGTCCTGGCCATCGCGCGCCTGGTTGTCTCCGGCTTCAAGAGCCGCATGTGACAGGAACGCATCCAGCGGTGAGAGTTCAGGCTGCTCGGCTGAATCGTCTGCCAGCGTCTGGCCACCCCGTCCCGGCGCGCCGAGTGCAAAGCCCTCCTCTCCCGAGAACGAGGCCGCGGCGTTGACGAGTTCTTCGAGATTTTCGATGCGCTCGCGTCCTTCGCGCTCACCCTGGTAATGCGCGAGGAGTCCACTGTGACTTGTCACGTGCTCGATCATTTCCGAGAGCGACAGGTTCGCGGTCTGACCGCGCAGGCTTGCAATCAGCTGGGCAAAATTCGCGAGCGCGCTACCCGCCTTGCCGGATACCCAAGGTACTGCGCCAAGCAGCGACAGGCCACGCGCTCGCGCGGTTTCCTGCAATAGCTCAAGCGAGCGGGCGCCGATGCCGCGTGTCGGGAAATTGACCACGCGTGCGAAAGAAGTGTCGTCGTCGGGATTGGCAATCAGGCGCAGATAGGCGAGCGCGTGTTTGACTTCCTGGCGCTCAAAAAAGCGCAAGCCACCGTACACCCGGTATGGCATGCCGGCACTGAACAGGGCGTGCTCGAGAATGCGCGACTGGGCATTGGAGCGATACAGGAGCGCGATCTCCGAGGCGCGCACCCCGCTACGCAATAGCTCGCCGATTTCTTCGACGATCCAGGCTGCTTCCTGACCATCGCTGAGCGCCTCATAAACTCGCACTGTCTCGCCCGAGCCGGCGCTGGTCCAGAGCTTCTTGCCAAGGCGTACCTGGTTATGCCCGATGAGCGCGTTGGCGCTGTCCAGGATGTGGCCATGGGAGCGATAGTTCTGCTCGAGTTTGATCAGGTTCTCGACCTTGAATTCACGCTCGAACTGCGCCATGTTGCCCACGTTGGCGCCGCGAAAAGCATAAATGCTCTGGTCATCGTCGCCGACCGCAAATACGGCATTGCGGCGCTCGCCGCCAAAACCGGCCAGGAGCTTGAGCCAGCGGTATTGCAGGACATTGGTGTCCTGGAATTCGTCAACGAGGATGTGCGAGAAGCGTGCCTGGTAGTGCTCGCGCAGCGGTTGGTTGCGATCGAGCAACTCGAACGAGCGCAGCAGCAATTCGGCGAAATCGACGACCCCTTCGCGCTGGCACTGCTCGTCATAGAGCGCATACAGCTCGATGAACTTGCGATTGAATTCGTCATTGGCCTCAACCGAGCGCGCCCGCAATCCCTGTTCCTTGGCATTGTTGATGAACCAGGCGAGCTGGCGCGGCGGATAGCGCTCGTCGTCAACCCCTGCCACCTTGAGCAGGCGCTTCAAGGCGGCGAGCTGGTCGGCTGAATCAAGGATCTGAAAGGTTTGTGGCAGGCCGGCGTCGCGCGAGTGGGCACGCAGCAGCCGGTTGCAGATCCCGTGAAAGGTTCCAATCCACATGCCGCGCGTGCTGATAGGCAGCATGGCCGACAGGCGCGCGAGCATTTCCCGGGCCGCCTTGTTGGTAAAGGTAACCGCGAGCACCCCCGCCGGTGAGACCTGCTGAGTCTGGATCAGCCAGGCGATGCGTGTGGTCAGTACCCGAGTCTTGCCGCTACCGGCACCGGCCAGGATAAGCGCCGACTGGTTGGGCAGCGTTACGGCGGCAAGCTGTTCGGGGTTGAGCTGGTCAAGCAGGTCAGGCATGCAGATTCCGCGAACGATGGGTCTGCGGACATCGCCGCGCGGACGGCGCGGCGCGCCGGCTCGCGCGCATCATATTGCCGATACACGCATTCTGGATTATAACAAGCCTGCAGACGGGACACGGCACACAGGGAGAAACCGATGCAATCCAATCGAGGCGCGCACGGCTGGGCGCGATCCATTTCCGCACTCTGGCTCATCGGCCTCGTGCTCCTCACGTCCAGCGCCTGGGCCGACGTGACGCGCGTGGGTAACATCGAGCGTGTCACCGGTACGGTGAACATTACCGATCCGGGCGGCGTTACGCGTGCCGCGCAGCAGAACAGCGACCTCAATGAGGGGGACACGATCGTCACCGGCGATGATGGCGAGGTGCTCTTCAAGATGGTTGACGACGGCGCCATCGCGCTGCGCCCCAAGACCGAGATGCGCGTCACCAAATACCACTTCAAGTCCGAGGCCGGCGATTCCGCGCTGCTCAATATCGCGCGTGGCTCGATGCGCGTGCTCACCGGCCTGATCGGCAAGCTGCATCCCGAAGCGACGAGCGTGCGCACGCCCTCGGCGACCATAGGAATTCGCGGAACCGACCATGAGACCCTGGTGCTGCTCGACGACACGCCGGACGGCGACGCCGGCACCTACGAGCGCGTCTATACGGGCGAGACCTATATCGAGGCGCAGAATGGCACGAGGTTGCCAGTGACCGCGAACCAGGTAGGTTTCGCACCCCTGGACGTGCTCAAGATCGCCGCGCAGCTGGGGCTGCTCAAGAAGGTTCCACCCTTCTTCCTGACAGGCAAGTTCGATGACCTGTTTGCGCTGCTCGAGCAGGCGCTCGAACAACGCATAATCAATCAGGGCCTAAGCGGCAAAGCCAACAGCAACAACAATCCCGCCAAGAACTTGCTCATCAACAATCTCGGCAACCTGTTCAAATGAGGGGCTAATTGGTCACGACCGGCTCGAGACCGCGAATCGCGGCGAGCCGGTCGGCGACGGTCTGGGCGTCGGCCTCGGTAACAAAGCCCGACAAGGTAATTTCGTAGACACGGTGCGTGCTCGATCCCCCCGGTCGGAACTCGGCGGCGTAGCCCTGCTGGCGCAGTGCCGCATAGGCGTTGAGCACGGAGAGCTGGTCCTGCGAAACCAGCAGACGAACGCGCCATTTGCCCTGCGCCGAGACTTGGCCTGACCCCGGCTTGAGATAGTCCTGCGCGG
Source organism: Mycobacteriaceae bacterium (assembly GCA_903970145.1). GTDB lineage: Bacteria > Pseudomonadota > Gammaproteobacteria > Burkholderiales > Burkholderiaceae_D > CAJCHO01. The sequence continues at coordinate 52,500 of CAJCHO010000058.1, forward strand.
TGTAGCGCACGATCTGCCCGAGGTCGCCCTGCACGACTGCGACAGGAGCCGCCGCACGCGGCGCCTGGTAGCAGGCGAATGGACTGTCGATGCGTACCGTGGCGTCCTTGCCGTGATCGACCTCGATCGCGCCGTCGATCAGACAGACAATCTCGCCCTCCGGAACGCTGCTCACCCACAAGTCAGCCGCGCGCAGTCGCGCCACCACCGAGGCCAGGCGCACGCTCAACTCGGCCGCATTGGCGGGTGCGTCAAGTCTCGTGAGATGGAGCGAACCGGTAAACACCGAGACCTGGGTGGCAGAATCGACCTGATCACCCTCACCGAAAAAGCTCAATTCGGCGACGGCATCCTGGCCCAGCGCAAGCAGCGCGCCTTCGCCGATGCGCAGCGTCAGCCGGGCATCGGCGCCGGTGATGAGCTGATCCCCCGATTGCAGGCGGGTGCCGACCACGGCCGGCAGGCGCACGCCATTGCGCGCCACCCAGGCCGGCATGCGCAGGGCCTCGATCACGAGCCCGTCCGCCGATGCGGCAGACGCGCCTGCTGCAAGGCCAAGCGCCGCCAGCGTGTAGGCCATTGTCCGAACTCTCAAGAATCGATCGCTCATTGGAGATAACCCTGCGATTGCGTCGGCGCAATTATGTCGCAGGCACGCGCGTAATGCATGTTGCTCTGCCAAGTCCCTGATTCGCCGGGGAAAGCATGCGCGGCAGGTATAATCAAGCGCAGCAGCTAACGCAGCCCGGTGTCTTCGAGCCCAGCTTGGGGCCGGCCCTTCCCCTCTATCGTTTGCCATGCACGAGAAATACATACCCCAGCAAGTCGAAGCACGCGCGCAATCCCACTGGGAATCGATCGACGCCTTCCGGGTAGTCGAACACGCCAAGGGTAAGGACGGTCGCCCCAAACAGAAGTTTTATGCTTGTTCGATGCTGCCCTATCCTTCGGGCAAGCTGCACATGGGGCATGTGCGCAATTACACCATCAATGATGTGATGGCGCGCTACATGCGCATGCAGGGCTATAACGTTCTGATGCCCATGGGCTGGGATGCATTCGGCTTACCCGCGGAGAATGCCGCCATCGAAAAGGGTGTCGCGCCGGCCAAGTGGACCTACGCGAACATCGCCGACATGAAGGCGCAGATGCGCCCGCTCGGCCTGTCGATCGACTGGTCGCGCGAGATCACCGCCTGCGATCCGAACTACTACCGCTGGAATCAGTGGTTGTTCCTGAAAATGCTCGACAAGGGCATCGCCTATCGCAAGACCCAGGTGGTCAACTGGGATCCGGTCGACCAGACGGTGCTGGCCAATGAGCAGGTCATCGACGGACGTGGCTGGCGTACCGGCGCCGTGATCGAGCGCCGGGAGATTCCCGGCTATTACCTGCGTATCACCGATTACGCCGACGAGTTGCTCGATACCGTGGTCAATGATCTGGACGGCTGGCCCGAGCGCGTTCGCGCGATGCAGGAGAACTGGATCGGCAAGAGCCAAGGCGTGCGTTTTGCCTTTACGCACACGGTCACCGATCAATCCGGCGAGCTCATCGACGCCGGCCGCCTGTTCGTCTTTACCACGCGCGCCGATACGCTCATGGGTGTCACCTTCTGTGCCGTGGCGGCCGAACATCCACTGGCGACCCGCGCTGCCCAGTTGCGTCCCGAGTTGCAGGACTTCATCGAACAGTGTCGCCACGGCGGCACCACCGAGGCAGAGCTCGCCTTGCGGGACAAGGAAGGCGTCGATACGGGGCTGACGGTCCGGCATCCGGTAACCGGTGCGCAGCTGCCCGTGTGGATCGGCAACTACGTGCTGATGAGCTATGGCGATGGTGCGGTAATGGGCGTGCCGGCGCACGACGAACGTGATTTCGCCTTCGCACGCAAGTACCAGTTGCCGATTCGCCAGGTGATCGCCGTCGCCGGCGAGGAATTCTCCAGCGAGGCCTGGCAGGACTGGTATGGCGAGAAGGGCCGGGGCCGCTGCATCAACTCGGGGCCTTATGACGGGCTTGAGTATCAGGCGGCGGTCGCCGCGGTCGCGCGCGATCTCTCAGTAAGCGCATCGGCCGAAAAGCGCACCACCTGGCGCCTGCGCGACTGGAGCATCTCGCGCCAGCGCTACTGGGGCACACCGATTCCGATTATTCACTGCACAAGCTGCGGGGCGGTTCCGGTGCCCGAAGCCGATCTCCCGGTCGTGCTGCCCGAGGATCTGCTGCCCGACGGATCGGGAAGCCCTCTGGTGCATGACGAGCGCTTTCTCGCATGCACCTGTCCTAAATGCGGTGGCCCGGGGCGACGCGAGACCGACACCATGGACACTTTCGTCGACTCTTCATGGTATTTCATGCGCTACTGCTGTCCTGGCGCCGAGAGCTCCATGGTCGATGAGCGCTGCGCCTACTGGATGCCGATGGATCAATACATCGGTGGCATCGAACATGCCGTCCTGCACCTGCTGTACGCGCGTTTTTGGACCAAGGTCATGCGCGATCTGAAGCTGGTGGCCTTTGACGAGCCCTTCACGCGCCTGTTCACCCAGGGAATGCTGCTCAACGAATCTTTCTACCGCGAAGACGAATCTGGCAAGAAACGCTGGTTCTATCCGAGCGAAGTCGAGCTCGATCTCGACGATCGCGGCAAACCCCTTGGCGCGCGCGCCAAGGAAGATGGCCTGCCGGTCCAGCTTGGCGGCGTCGAGAAGATGTCGAAGTCCAAGAATAACGTGGTCGAACCGCGCGACATCGTCGAGCGATTCGGCGCGGACACCGCGCGCCTTTTTTCCATGTTTGCCGGCCCTCCCGTCGATGCGGCCGTCTGGTCCGACTCGGGGGTGGCCGGTCAGCACCGCTATCTGGAGGGTGTGTGGGGCCTGGCGCTCGCGCTCGAGCCGATCGTGCGCGTCGATGGCGGCGCCCCAATGCCTGCCAAACTGGGCAAAGTCGCGGCCGAAGCGCGCCGGGCAATCCATATGCACCTGCGCCAGATCAGCGAGGATTTTGGTCGCCTGAAATACAACACGGTGGTCGCTGGCACCATGAAGATCCGCAATACCCTGGACGATCTGCGGCGCGCAGAGGCCGACCCGGCCGACGCGCGCGCGGTACTTTGCGAGGGCCTGTCGATTCTGCTGCGCACTCTCTATCCGGTCGCCCCCCACATCAGCCATGAGCTCTGGACCGAACTGGGATTTTCCGCGCGCGAGGGCGACCTGCTGGACGCGCCCTGGCCGACTGTCGATGCGCTCGCCCTGGTACAGGATGAGATCGAGCTGGTCATCCAGGTCAATGGCAAACTGCGCGGCAGCGTGCGCGTTGCCGCCGACGCGAGCAGGCAAATCATCGAGGAACGCGCCATCGCCACCGAGAATGTCCAGAAGTTCCTGACCGGCCCGATCAAGAAGATCCACGTGGTTCCCGGCCGGCTTATCAATATCGTCGTGTGAAACCGGTCATGCGCATACTTCGCCGTGCAGTCTGCTTCGCGCTGTTGCTGGCAATGTTCGCAGGCTGCGGATTCGCGCTGCGCGGCTCGGTCAAGCTTCCCTTCAACACCTTCTACATCAGCATCGGGGACACCTCACCGATCGCGGTGGTGCTAAAGCGCAGCATCCGCGGCAACGGTCCGACCAGACTGGTCACGCGGCCGTCCGACGCCGAGGGGCGCCTTGATATCCTCGGCGAGACTCTCCAGACCACGGTGCTGACCGTGAATCGCCTTGGCGAAGCGACTGAATACAATCTCTACTATCACATCCGCTTTCGGGTGAGCAACGGCCGGGGTGACGTGAACTACATCCCGCCCACCGAGTTCGTGATCAAACGCCTGATCCTGGTCAACAACAACGCAACGCTCGCCCAGAACAACGAAATCAACGAGCTCTATGAAGATATGCGCAGCGATGCCGCGCAGCAGATCCTGCGCCGCATCGAAGCCATCAAGCTGCCGCCACCCAAGGGCGACCGGGCGCCGGGCGACGAGACCGAGTCCTTCGATGGTTCGCCCCCGGTCAAGATAGATTCCGGTGAGACCACGCCAGCGCCGGCCGAAAAGCCGAGCCAGGCCCCCAGGGACGGGTCTGCGCCGGCGCCTTCGGCCTCGGATAACTAGGCGACAGCTTCGTGCGCATTCGTCACGACCGTCTTGAGGCGGCACTCAAGGCCTCACTCGCGGGCCTGTATGTCGTTACGGGTGATGAGCACCTGCTTGTCATGGAAGCGGCCGACGCGATCCGGCGCGCCGCGCGCGTGGCCGGGTATGAGGAGCGCGAGCTGCTGCAGAGCTCACGCAGTTTTCAGTGGACTTCGCTCGGCGCTGCGACTCAGAGCATGAGCCTGTTTGGCGCGCGCAAGCTGATCGATCTGCGTATCCCCGGCGGCAAACCGGGACGGGAAGGATCGGCGGCTCTGATCGCGCACGCGGCGGCCTTGCACAGCGACTTCATCACCCTGATTACGCTGCCACGGCTTGAACGCGAACAGCGCAACGCTGCCTGGCTGACTGCCCTGGACAATGCCGGCGTGATCGTCGAGGTGCCCCAGGTCGAGCCACGCGACCTGCCAAGCTGGATTGGGGCGCGGCTAGCGCGCCAATCGCAGTCGGCCAGCGCCGAAGGTCTGGCCTTCATCGCCGAGCGCGTCGAAGGCAATCTGCTTGCGGCCCACCAGGAGATCCAGAAGCTCGCGCTCTTGCATAAGCCCGGAGCGCTGGCCATCTCGGATATTCACGAGGCCGTCCTCAATGTCGCGCGCTTTGATGTCTTCAAGCTGGGCGAGGCCATGCTGGGAGGCGAAGCGGCACGACTGGCGCGTATGCTGGAGGGCCTGCGTGCCGAGGGCACTGCAGCTCCACTGGTACTGTGGGCGCTAGCCGACGAAATCCGCTCGCTCGCACAGGCGCAGCAGGCACAGGCCCAGGGAGCCTCCTGGCGCTCGGGCCTTGAAGCGCGCCGCCTGTGGGGCAAACGCGAACAGTTGCTCGAGGCGGCGCTGCGCCGGCTCAAGGCTGGAGTGGCACTCAAGGGCCTGCGGAGCGCGGCGCGAATCGACCGCATGATCAAGGGCATACCGCGTACGCATGAAGCGGGAGAGATCTGGGATGAGATGCTACGCCTTGGCTTGGGCATTGCCGGAGAGGCTCTATGAGTGGCCAGGATCGGCGCGCGGTAGATACCCTTGAGGCGATCGGAGCGCGTGCCCAGGCAGCGAGTCTGAAGATGGCGCGCACCTCGGGCGCACAGAGGAACGCGGCGCTCGAGGCAATTGCAATCCGCATAGACGGCGCGCGCAGTGCGCTGCTGGCGGCCAATCGCGCGGATCTGGAAGCTGCCGCCGCGGCCGGCCTCGAAGCCGCGCTGTTTGATCGCCTCACCCTCGACGACAAAACAGTCTCGAGCATGATCGAGGGCCTGCGGCAGGTTGCCCGCCTGCCCGATCCGATCGGGGCGATCAGCGATCTCGCGCTGCGACCTTCTGGCATGCAGGTCGGGCGCATGCGCGTTCCGATAGGCGTGGTCGCAATCATTTACGAGGCGCGCCCCAATGTCACGGTCGATGCCGCCGCGCTGTGCATCAAGTCCGGCAACGCCACCATACTGCGTGGTGGCAGCGAGGCAATCCGCTGCAACGGCGCGCTCTGCGAGCTGATAATGGCCGGCCTCGCCGAAGCCGGCTTGCCCGTCGACGCGGTCCAACTGCTGCGCGACACCGATCGAACGCTGGTCACGCGCATGGCGCAAATGAGCGGAGTGATTGATGTGATCGTGCCGCGCGGGGGTCGTGGACTGATCGAGGCCCTGATGGAGGTCGCCCGCGTGCCGCTGATCAAGCATCTCGAGGGCATCTGCCATGTCTATGTCGACGAGGGCGCAGACCTGGAGATGGCATTGGCGATTGCCGACAACGCCAAGACCCAGCGACTGGGCACCTGCAACACCATGGAGACACTTCTGGTCCATCGCTCAATCGCGCCGCACTGGCTGCCCCGACTGGCGCAGGTCTATCGAGCCAAGGGCGTCGAGCTGCGTGGTGATCCGGCCACTTGTGTGCTCATCCCCGATGCGCGTGCTGCGAGTGAGGCTGATTGGCGCACCGAATATCTGGCCGCCATCCTCGCCATCCGCGTTGTCGACAGCTTCGATGCCGCCGTGGATCACATCAACACCTATGGCTCGCACCACACCGACGCCATCGTCACTGGCGATGACGGGCACGCGCAACGCTTTTTGCGCGAGGTTGATTCCGCATCCGTGATGGTCAACGTCTCGACGCGCATGGCCGACGGTTTCGAATATGGCTTGGGCGCCGAGATCGGCATCTCGAACAACAAGCTGCACGCGCGCGGTCCGGTCGGACTCGAGGGACTGACGAGCCTCAAATGGGTCGTTCTGGGCAACGGCCAGCTGCGTACCTAGGGAATCGTCATGCTTTGGGTAAAGACCTTCCATATCGTCTTCGTCGTTTCCTGGTTTGCCGGCCTGTTCTACCTGCCGCGCATTTTTGTAAACCTCGCCGAGGAAACCGACCCAAGCGCGCGCGCCCGCCTGCTCGGTATGGCACAGCGCCTGTTGCGCTTTGTCACGCCGATCGCCTGCCTGGCACTGGCAATGGGATTTTGGCTGTGGATGATCTATGGCATCGGTCGTGGTCCAGGCAGCGGCTGGATGCACGCCAAGCTCGTGCTGGTCGCGCTCCTGGTTGGCTATCACTACATCTGCGGACAGCTGCTGGCGGGTTTTGCCGCCGGCAGGAATCGCTACAGCCACCGCTGGTACCGCTGGTTCAACGAGATTCCGGTGTTGCTGCTGCTCGGTATCGTGGCCCTGGTCGTCGTAAAACCGTTTTAGGGGAAGATCGTGTCGTTTGCCATCGAGTATTTTTTTGCACCCCAGTCACCCTGGGCATTCCTTGGGCACGCCCGCTTTTGCGCCATGCTTGAGCGTTACGGGGCTCACGCGCGGGTTTTGCCCTGCGACATCAACCAGGTATTCGAAGTGTCGGGCGGATTGCCACTGGCCAAAAGGGCCGCCCAGCGCCAGGCCTATCGCCTGACCGAGCTGCGCCGCTTTAGCGCCTACCTGGGCATTGCGCTCAATCCCGAGCCACGCCACTTCCCGATACCATCTGATCAGGCGGCGCGACTGATTCACGCCTGTGCAGCGACCGAGGGACCGGCATTGCGCCTGGCGGGTGCGATCGGCGCTGCGGTCTGGCAGCGCGATCTGGATATCTCCGATGCGCAAGTGCTCGCTACCTTGTGCGGCGAGATCGGCCTCGCGGGCAGCGAGCTTCTGACACTCGCCGATAGCGCGGGCATCCGCGCGGCGTTTGTCGCCACGACCGCAATGGCGATCGAGCGTGGCGTGTTTGGCGCACCGACCTATATCCTCGATGGCGAACTCTTCTGGGGACAGGATCGGCTGGAGTTTCTCGACCGGGCTCTCGCCGCGCGCGCCACGTGAGCACGGCTGCCGGCCTCCTCTTCGCTACCTGTCCACGCGGTCTCGAACCCGCGCTGGTCGAGGAGCTCGCTGAGCTCGGAGTGAACGGCGCAAAGGCGACCGCGGGCGGTGTCGAGTTTCGCGGGCGCTTTGAATCCTGCTACCGCATCAATTTGCGTTCGCGCATCGCGAGCCGCCTGCTCTGGCGGGTGGCCGATGCACCCTACGCGAGCGAGGAGGATATCTATAAGCTGGCGCTGGCCCAGCCCTGGGGCGAGTGGTTTACATCCGAGCGCACACTTCGCGTGGACGTGACGGCCACCAAGAGCCCCCTAAAGAGCCTTGAGTTTGCAACCCTGCGCGTCAAGGACGGCATTGTCGACCGCCTGCGGCGCGATACCCAGAAACGCCCCGACATCGATACGCGTAACCCCGATGTGCGCGTGTTCTGCTACCTCGACAGCAATCACTGTACGCTATATCTCGACACGAGCGGCGAAGCCCTATTCAAGCGCGGCTGGCGCAACGCGACTGGCGAAGCGCCCCTGCGCGAAAATCTCGCCGCCGGCATCCTGCGCCTTGCCGGATGGCGGCCCGGCATGACCCTGTTTGATCCGATGTGCGGCAGCGGAACCTTCGTCGTCGAGGCCGCGCAGTCCGTGCTCGGCATCGCACCGGGCGCACAGCGCAGCTTTGGCTTTGAAAAGCTGCGGCACTTCGACCAACAAACCTGGAAGACCGAGCGTGAGAAAGCAATCGCAGGCGATGAGCCCGCATTGGCGCTTTTGCATGCCAGCGACGTCTCGGGCGATGCGGTCCTGCAGACGCGCGCCAATCTCGCGCGAGGCGGCGTCAGTACCGAGGCAGCGCTTTCGATAGCACCCAAGCAGATCGATGCGCGACACATCAAGCCGCCCGCCCAATCCGGCATCCTGGTTATCAATCCGCCCTACGGCGAACGCATCCAGGTGCGCAATGCCGCCGACAGTGAGGATGAGTTTTTTGCCAGCTTCGGGGATACCCTAAAGCAGCGCTTTGCCGGCTGGAGCTGTTTCATTCTCTCCAACGACCTGCAGCTGCAAAGGCAGATTCATCTGGCGCCGCAGCGGCGCACACCCCTATTCAACGGCGCCATCGAGTGCCGCCTGTATCGCTTTGACCTGATCGCCGGCCGACACAAATAGTAAGGCGTGGGGCGACGCGCGATCCACGCGCCTCGCCGATCACCTAGAGCAGGTAGTTCAGATGGATGGTGACGGAGCTATCCTCGCCTGTGACCTCGAACTTGCAATCCTCGAAGCCTGGTTTGCGCATTGACTTGGGGTTATTGCTGAACCCAAAGCCTTCCTTTGGGATTCCAAAAAAGTTCGTATCCAGTTCGTGATTGTCGTTCTCGTCGTGATAAAGGACGATGGCGTAAGCGCCCGGGGCGAGGTCCCTGAAGGTATAGGAAACCAGGCCGACCCTGGCCTTGACTTCGACGGACGCGACTGGTTTGACCTTGTCGTCCCAGGCCTGCTGTGAATCGTCCAGTTCAATGCGCACCGTTCCATTGGCGTTGCGCACGGCGTCGACGTGCACCGTGAGTTCGACACCGAGCACCGGTGCACACAGGGCCGCGAGCGCCGCGCCAGCGATACCTGCCATGCGACCATTGCGCACCGCCGAAACGACCCTCGACGAAATCATGCTACTCAAGACCAAAAGGGGCTGCGGGGCAAGGCCTTCAGTCAGCACAGGCCATTTGCGCCTGATAGCCGCGCGCCTGGCTAGCCAAGCTCCGAGCTATGAATGATCTTGCGCGAGGCCAATCCATAGGCGATCGCTTCGTCGGCCGTCATCCAGTAGTCGCGATCGATGTCCGTGAGCACCTTCTCGAGTGGATTGCCGGTTTCCTGGGCTATCGTCGCTGCAATCCGTTCGCGCATCTTGACGATCTCGCGCGCCTGGATCGCGATGTCGGAGGCCTGCCCCCCCGCTCCACCGGTGGGCTGATGGATCAGAAAGCGCGTGTTCTTGAGCACGAAGCGGCGCTCGCGCGGTACCGAGAGATAGATGTGCACGCCGGCGCTTGCCACCCAGCCGGTGCCGATCATGTTCACCTTGCAGTTGATGAACTGCACAACGTCGTGAATCATGTCTCCTGACTCGACATGGCCCCCGGGAGTGGAAATCAGGACATTGATCGGCGCGTCAGACTCCGCAGACAATGCCAGGAGCCGCCGCGTTGTGTCGTTGGCGACTCGATGGGTAATCTCGCCCGTAATGAGAACGTAGCGCGATTTGAATGATTTTTCCTCAAGAAACGAATCGAGACTGGGCAATTCCGGTGTAGCGTCGGACATGGTCGTGATCGCCAAAGGCAGTTGGGGATAATCATGGTACCGCATTCGCGCGCTGCGGCTTTCTGAGCGGCACGATGCAGGGGGGCTAGTCGCGCAAGAGTTCCGCGCTCTCGATAAGACGAGCGCAGAGCGACGCAAAGAGATCATTGTGGCGCGCGATGATGGCCGGTGCCAGTTCGTCCCCCGAATCCCAGGTGCTGTGCGCGTCGGCAAGGACCGTCACGGCCAGGCCGCGATTCAAGCCGCCCGCCACGCTGGCTTTTACGCAGTGCTCGGTTTGTGCCCCGAGCAGTACGACTTCGTGTATACCCTTGCTGGCGAGCCAGGCCACTAGCGCTGGCTGGCTAAACGCATCGCCGACGCTCTTGGAGAATGTCGGCTCGTCATCTGTCTGGCCTAGCGCCGGCCAGATCGGCCAGCCCGGCTCGCCCGGGGCGAGTGAGTCGCCCACCGGACCGTCATGGCGAATAAAGCAAACCGGGCATCCCGCTTTGCGGGCGCGGGCGATGAGCGCGCGCACGCGGGCAACGAGAAGCTCCGCCTGATGAATCGGCGGCAGGTCCACGGCAGCGAACATCTCGGTCTGCAGATCGATCACGATCACGGCCGGTGGCGCGCTGTCGGATTGGTGCGAAGCGTGTTGATTCATCTGCGTAGTCACTCTCGGGCTTGGGCAGGCTGCAGGAACGATAGCCACTCACCCTGGTGAGGCTGCGATCGCGTGCGCCCTTCGGGCGATTTTAACGCTCGTTGTTTAAGGCGTGTCCGGTCTCCTCGCGCAGCCAGCTTGCGAACAGTTGCGCGGCCGGGTTGTTTGCGGCGTGGCTCGATTCCACCAGGACATAGGCCTTGGCCGAAGACCGCGCTTTGGAAAACGGCGCAAGCAGACGGCCATCGGCGAGATACTCGTTGATCAGGGGCAGGCGACCGATGGCCACCCCCTGACCGGCGATGGCCGCCGCGATCACTTCGTCGTAGTGCGAGAAGCTCAGGGTGCGCGCCGGCCTGATCTCCGGAGCGCTCACCGAGCGCAACCAGAGATCCCAGTCGACCAGTGCCGCGCTCGCTTCCATGGGCGCGAGATCAAGAAAGGTGTGGCGCGCAAGGTCCGCGATGGAGCCTAGCGGTAACTGGCTGTCCCTGGCGAGGTCCGGAGCGCACACCGGCTCAAAGTGCTCCTCAAAGAGGATCTGTCCGCGCATGCCCTGCGGGGTGCAATAGCGCACCGCGATGTCGACCTCATCATGCTCGAGATCGACGAGTTCCAGCGAGACCGAGATACGCACGTCCACGAGCGGTGCAATGCGCGCAAAGCGCGCCAACCTCGGGATCAGCCAGAGCGAGGCGAATCCGGGAACTGTCGTCAGCGTGACGCGTGGCCTCAGTAGCGGAGCGCGGATGCGAGCGGTCACTTCGCGAATACGCTCCAGTGCTTCGACGCTAGCCGCATAGAGATCCTGACCGGCCGGCGTCAGGGCGAGGGTGCGATGCGCCCGCACGAATAGGGACGTCCCGAGCTTCTCCTCAAGATTGATGATCTGGCGACTGATTGCCGACTGGGTCAGGAAAAGCTCCTTGGCCGCCCGCGAGAAACTCAAATGACGGGCCGCCGCCTCAAATCCGCGCAAAAGGTCCAGGGGCGGTAGCTGACGCCCCGGCAAAGGCTCGGACCTGGCGCCCAATCCATGCGCTTTACTCATAGAATGCATTCCTCGATATCGTTTGTGGCGTCGCAGCAATCCAACAATAATTACAGCAGTTTAGCAGTGCCGTTGGAATTTGCAGGGCCGGTTCTTTATATGAGTATTTGGCATGAAAGAGGGGAATCATGAAAACCCAATCCAGCGTCAGCGTACGGCTTCAAAAAAGCCAATCCCGCGTCTATTACGCGCGCGGGTCGCAGCGCATCCAGTGCAGCGAAGGCCAGATCTGGGCGACCCAGGATGGCAATTTGCGTGACTACGTTCTTGTCGCGGGAGATTGTCGCGAATTCGCGGCCGGATCGACCTTGAGCGTGACTGCTCTCACCAACGCCGCCTTTTGCGTAACGAGCAAAGCAGCACCGAGCTGGCGCGAGAGCGCACTGCTGCGGCACATCCGCGAATTCGGCGCGAACCTCTCGAGCGTCGCGTGAATTGGCTGGCCAAAGTCGGTGGCCCGACAGGCAGCCAGCCTCCTGACTTCGGGCCAGGCCAGACTGCGAGCGGACCCGTGCTGCGTGCTGTGGTCGCGGCCGACGAAGCGGCGCTGGGCCGGTTTTTCGCGCGACTTTCACTGCAGTCACGCTATGAGCGCTTTTTCTCGGGAATCATCACTGTGCCAGACGAGACCCTGCGCGCATTCGCGCGCGCTGATCAGGTAGACCATGTCGCTCTGGTCGCATTAGAGGGTGGCCAGATCGTCGCCGATGGGCGCCTCGTGCACGACGGCACAGGCGAGGCCGAAATCGCGGTAGTGGTCAGTGACGCCTTCCAGGGGCGCGGTATTGGACGACGCATGGTGGGCGCACTCATCGAGCAGGCCCGGGCACGCGGATGGACGCACATCCGCGCCGACTTTCTGTCGGAGAATAGGCGCATGATCGGCCTCTTGCGGGACGCCGGCTTTGCGATCAGTCGCGACGCGCACAGCGCCGTGTTTGGCCATGGCGCGCTGTCGCTGGCGGGTGCCGGTGAGCCCACCGTGCCACCTCCCGCAAGAAATCCGGTTACGATGGAATTTGCGCAGGCGCCATCGGCGCTTACAAAGGAAGAGTCAGCGTGAAGATAGAAAATGCCGTAGTCATCATTACCGGCGCCAATCGCGGCATCGGCCTCTCGTTCGCCGAGGCAGCGCTTCAGAGGGGCGCGAAGAAGGTCTACGCCGCGGCGCGCGATCCCGCGTCGATCACCCTGAAGGGCGTTGTGCCGGTAAAACTGGACGTGACATCGGCAGCCGAGGTTGCCAGCACCAGCGCATCGTGCAAGGACGTCACCCTCGTGATCAACAACGCCGGAATTGCGCGCCCGGGTGGCTTGATGACACCCAACGGCATCGAAGCCGCGCGCGAACATCTCGAGACCAACCTCTTCGGGGTGTTGCGCATGATGCAAAGCTTTGCCCCGCTCTTGACGGCCAACGGTGGGGGCGCCTTCTTGAATGTGCTGTCGGTGGCAAGCTGGATCAATTCGGGTGCCCTGACCGGATACTCGGTCTCCAAGTCCGCCGCCTGGAGCCTGACCAATGGCATACGCCAGGAATTGCGCAGCCAGAATATCCAGGTTCTGGGCTTGCATATGGGCTTTGTCGATACCGACATGACGCGCGGATTTGACGTCGTCAAGGTATCACCGCAGTCGATCGTCGAGCGCGCCCTGGATGCGCTTGAGGCCGGTGCCAGCGAAGTGCTGGCCGACCAGCGCGCCCGCGATATCAAGCATGGCCTGACAGCCGAGACCCCAGTCTACCTCTAGGCTCGAGCGCTGGCTGCGTCCGATTGCGTGATCGAGGGGGCTGCCATAACAAAAACGCTGCTGGCTCTCGCGCGTTGCGCCGGACTCGCGGCCGGGGCCATTCTGGCCGGCATCGGAATCTATCTCCTCACAGCGCTCGTGCTCGGCTTGATCCCATCCGGGCCACCGCCCGCCGTGGTGTCGCAGGGGATCTTGATCTTTGTTGCTTCCAATGGCGTACACACCGATTTGCTCGTCCCGATCCAGTCCGCCGCGCGCGACTGGCGCAAGCGCTTGCCTGAACTGCGCGCCAATCGCGCAGCAGGCGCACCAGCTTACCTGGCAATCGGCTGGGGCGACCGCGACTTCTATCTTGAGACACCCGGCTGGCGTGACCTCCGCTTTCGCACTGCCGTGCGCGCGCTCGCCGGACTGGATCGCACCGTCATGCATGTCGAGCCCATCGGCGTGCCGCTCGCCTCCGACCAGGTGCGGGCGCTCACCCTTAGCCCGACTCAGTTCGCACGTCTGATCGACTACATCGACGCAAGTTTCGAGCGGGATGCGAGCGGCCAGGTGCGCGCTATCGCCGGCGCACACTACGACGAGTTCGATACCTTTTATGAGGCCACGGGCCACTATTCCCTCGTCACCACCTGCAACGAGTGGGTACGGCTGGGCCTGGCCCATGCCGATGTCCGCGTACCGCTCTGGTCACCCTTCACGCTCGCGCTCCTGCATCACATCCCGAGCGCCCCCTAGAAGGCGCTATTTCGCGGCGAGCGCCTTCTCGATGTCCTTCGAGATGGATTCCGGTGAAGTGGTCGGTGCGTAGCGATCGATCACCGCTCCATCGCGGCCGATCAGGAACTTGGTGAAGTTCCACTTGATGTCCTTGATGCCAAGGATTCCCGGCGCCTCGGTTTTCAGATGCACGAACAGGGGGTGGGCACCGGCGCCATTGACATCAACCTTCGCAAAAAGCGGGAAGGTGACGCCGAACTTGGTCTCGCAAAACGCCTGGATGTCCTCGGCCGAGCCCGGTTCCTGTCCGCCAAACTGGTTGCATGGAAATCCCAGCACAGCAAAGCCCTGATCGCGATATTTTTCGTAGACTGCCTCGAGTCCCTTGTATTGCGGAGTAAATCCGCACTGACTCGCCGTGTTGACGATCAGAAGCACCTTGGACTTGTAGTCGGCCAGTGAAACCGGCTTGCCGTCGATCGAATCGGCCGCGAAATCGAGCACTGAGCCCATCTGCTATCCCCGTTGAATACCGCTGGCTACTTGACGATATCGAGGTGCTCGATGCCGCGCGTCAGATCGGATGCCTTGGCGTTCTTGCTGTGCAGCTTGATTGCCAGACGCAAGTCGTTCACCGAGTCCGCGTTTCGCAGCGCATCCTCGTAGGAGATCTTGTCGGCCTCGAACAGATCGAAGAGCGCCTGGTCGAAAGTCTGCATGCCCAGTTCGCGCGAGCGCTTCATGATTTCCTTGATCTCGTGCACGTCGCCCTTGAAGATCAGGTCCGAGACCAGCGGCGTATTGAGCATGATCTCGACGGCCGGGATACGTCCCTTGGTGTCCTTGAGCGGAATCAGGCGCTGGGAAATGAGCGCCTTCAAGTTCAGCGAGAGATCCATCAGGAGTTGGGCGCGGCGCTCTTCGGGGAAGAAGTTGATGATCCGGTCAAGGGCCTGATTCGAACTGTTCGAGTGCAGCGTGGCAAGACAGAGGTGGCCGGTTTCGGCAAATGCGATCGCATGCTCCATCGTTTCGCGATCGCGGATTTCGCCGATCAGGATCACGTCCGGTGCCTGACGCAAGGTGTTCTTGAGCGCCGCGTGCCAGTCATCGGTATCGACACCCACTTCCCGTTGCGTAATGATGCAATTCTTGTGGGGATGCACGAACTCGACCGGATCCTCGATCGTGATGATGTGACCGTAGCTGCTTTCATTGCGATAGCCAAGCAGTGCGGCGAGGGTGGTTGACTTACCTGAACCGGTCGCGCCCACCATGATGGCCAGACCGCGTTTGGTCATCACGACGTCCTTGAGCACGGCCGGGATGCCAAGGTCCTCGACGCGCGGAATCGTGGTCGTGATGGTACGCAGCACGAGACCGATACGGCTCTGCTGCACGAAGGCGTTCACCCGAAAGCGGCCGATGCCAGCCGGGCTGATCGCGAAATTACATTCCTTGGTGGCTTCGAACTCGGCAGCCTGCTTGTCGTTCATGATGGCGCGCGCCAGCTCGGCCGTATGCTGGGGGGTCAGGGCTTGGTTGGAAACCGGCGTGACCTTGCCGTCGATCTTGAATGCTGGCGGGAATTCTGCGGTGATGAACAGATCCGAGCCCTTCTTGCTCACCATCAACTTGAGCAAGTCGTACATGAATTTCGTTGCCTGTTCGCGTTCCATGAAGTTTCCTCAGCCCAAATCCGTTTAGTGATCGACGAACAAACCGCCTGTGCCCTGGGATGGCAAGCGCCCCGCCTATCCCGGGAAATTATCCTTCATGGCCGCCTTGTTGCGGGCTTCGGCACTGGCAACGACATTGCGGCGCACGAGATCAAGCAGGTTCTGGTCGAGCGTTTGCATGCCGTATTGCTGGCCGGTTTGGATCGCCGAGTACATCTGTGCGACTTTGTTCTCGCGGATCAGGTTACGGATTGCAGGAGTACCAATCATGATTTCATGGGCCGCAACACGACCTGCACCATCCTTGGTCTTCAGGAGAGTCTGCGAGATCACTGCGCGCAGGGACTCGGAGAGCATGGCGCGCACCATTTCCTTTTCCGCCGCCGGGAATACGTCGACGATCCGGTCGATGGTCTTGGCGGCCGAGGAAGTATGCAGCGTGCCAAATACCAAGTGGCCGGTTTCCGCAGCAGTCAGCGCAAGGCGGATTGTTTCCAGATCGCGCAACTCGCCCACCAGGATCACGTCCGGATCCTCACGCAGTGCCGAGCGCAGCGCGTTGTTGAAGGACAGGGTGTGTGGTCCGACCTCACGTTGATTGATCAGGCACTTCTTGGATTCATGCACGAACTCGATCGGGTCCTCGACTGTCAAGATGTGGCCGTACTCGTTGTCGTTGACGTGATTGACCATCGCGGCAAGCGTAGTCGACTTGCCCGAGCCTGTCGGTCCGGTCACCAGCACGATGCCGCGCGGCTGGTTCGAGATATCGACGAAGATCTTGGGCGCGGCCAGTTCGTCGAGCGACAACACCTTCGAGGGAATGGTCCGCATGACCGCGCCGGCGCCACGATTCTGGACAAAGGCGTTGACTCGAAAGCGCGCAAGCCCGGGAATCGCAAACGAGAAGTCGCACTCGAGGTTTTCCTCGTAGAACTTGCGCTGCCCGTCGTTCATGATGTCGTAAATCATCCCGTGCACGTCCTTATGCTCCATGGGCGGCAGGTTGATGCGACGCACGTCCCCATGCACGCGGATCATCGGCGGCAATCCAGCTGAGAGGTGCAAATCTGACGCCTTGTTCTTGACGACAAAGGCGAGCAGTTCCGAGATGTCCATTTATAATCCTTCGCTGGGTGTGCGGCAGCCACGATTGGTGGCGCGTCGGTCGCGCCGCAAGTGTTGCGCACTCGCCTAATGCGCCCGCAACAACACCGGATTGGCCTTGGCGATTATGTCTACAATTGCGTCGAACTTGCAAGCCGTGCGCGAGCGGATTGTCCTGTCCGCACAGCGCTGTGGGCGTGATCCGGCTGAGGTGCGGCTGATCGTGGTGAGCAAAACCTTCGACGCACGCGCGGTCTGTGACGCGCGCGCAGCCGGAGCGCTGGAATTCGGCGAAAACTACCTGCAGGAGGCCTTGGCAAAAATGGCTGCCACTGAGCAGTTATGCCCACGCCAGGACGCGCCGCTCGTCTGGCACATGATTGGACCGATCCAGAGCAACAAGACGCGCGCCATCGCAGAGCATTTCGACTGGGTCCACTCGATCGAACGCGCACAGATAGCCCAGCGCCTGTCGGCGCAGCGTCCGGCCAGCCTTGCTGCCCTGAAAGTCTGCCTGCAGATCAATGTTAGCGGTGAAGCGAGTAAGAGCGGTGTCAATCCGGACGAACTTGGCGAACTTGCCCGAAGTGTGGCGGACTTACCACGACTCGAATTGGCTGGTCTCATGGCAGTCCCAGCGCCGAGCGATGACCCCCGTCTGCAACGCGCAGCGTTCGCGCGGCTTCGCGGGCTGTCGGAGGATCTCAGGGCAGCCGGGCTGATCGGGCATGAACTGTCAATGGGCATGTCCGGTGACCTGGAATCCGCGATCGCCGAGGGCGCTACCATGGTGCGTGTCGGCACCGCCATTTTCGGGGAGCGCGCGAAATCGATCCCCAGTTCCGGATAGGAAATGTCAAAAATCTCGAATTTGCGTATCGGATTCATCGGCGGCGGCAACATGGCCTGCGCCCTGATCGGCGGCCTCGTCAAGCAAGGGGGCAACTGCAGCGCCATGGTGGTGGTCGAGCCCGATGAAAAAGGTCGAGAGCGCCTCGCCCGCTTTACGGGCCTGGCGGTGCTCTGCGAACCGGGCGCGGCGCTCGCCCAATGCGACGCTGTCATTTTTGCGGTCAAGCCGCAACAGATGCACGCAGCAGTCCAGGGAGCAGAACGCTGGCTCGGTCAGGCGCTCGTGATCAGCATCGCCGCCGGTATCCGTATTGCAGATATCGCGCGCTGGTTGGGTCGCGCAGCGCCGATCGTGCGCGCCATGCCCAACACCCCGGCGCTGGTTGGGGCCGGAATCAGCGGCCTCTTCGCAAACCCTGAAGTCACGGTGCGACAGCGCGAACTGGCGAGCCTGGCACTGGAAGCGGTTGGTAGGGTGCTCTGGCTGGACAACGAAGCACAGCTGGACGTCGTCACCGCGCTGTCGGGTAGCGGGCCCGCCTACTTCTTCTATTTCATGGAAAGCATGCAGAAGTCGGCCCAGCATCTGGGCCTGAACGAGAAGCAGGCGCGCGCGCTGGTAGAGGCGACCTGCGCGGGTGCCGCCGCGCTGGCTGCCGATTCCGGCGACGCACTCACCGATTTGCGAGCGCGCGTAACGTCCAAGGGCGGCACGACCTTCGCAGCCCTCGAAGTGCTCGATGCCAGAACGGTTGGTTCCGCCATCGAACAAGCCGTTAGCGCAGCGACTCGCCGCGCAGCCGAGCTAGGTGACGAGTTCGGTCGCGACTAGCGCCAAGGCACGAGGTAGTCGAGCGCGAGGCCAGCGAATACCGCGAAGCCAAACCAGTTGTTATGCAGAAATGCCCTAAAGCAATCGGCCGGTTCACGGCGTCGAATCAGGCGGTAATGATAGAGAGCGATCAGTGCGGCGAGGGCCACGCCGAGATTGAACCAGATGCCACGCCCGGCGAGCACTCCGACGGTGTAGAGTCCTGTCAGGGTCAGTGCATAACAGACCACTATCGCCGTCACGTCGCGACTGCCAAAGGTAATCGCCGCGGTATGAATGCCGATCTTGATGTCGTCCTCGCGATCGACCATCGCGTACTCGGTATCGTAGGCGATCGCCCAGAAGACATTGGCGAGCAGCAACAGCCACGCCAGCAAAGGCACCTGGCCGAGGACCGCGGCGAAGGCCATCGGGATGCCGAACCCGAAGGCGATGCCAAGGTAAGCCTGGGGTAGAGCAAGAAAGCGTTTGGTATACGGATAGGTGGAGGCGATCAGCGCAGCGCAGACGGCAAGAACAATGGTCAGAGCATTCAGGCCCAGTACGAGGGTGAACGCAATCAGTGCCAATAGACACCCTACCAGCACCGCCTCCCAGGGTGCGATCGCACCGCTTGTCACAGGCCGCGCCTGCGTGCGCCTGACGTGACGGTCAAAGTCGCGATCCGCGAAGTCGTTGATCGCGCAACCTGCTGAGCGCATCAACACCGTGCCGGCGACAAATATGGCGAGAATTGCGGGATTCGGATGGCCCGCGCTGGCGATCCATAAGGCCCACAGCGTTGGCCACAGGAGGAGCAGGATCCCGATGGGGCGATCGAGCCGCACCAGTCTGGCGTAGAGGATCAGGCGAGAGGTCATTTACCGGGGAGTCCGCTTGCGCATGGAGGAGATTCTTGCGCGTCTGGGACGATAGGATACGGCAATCGGCACGCCGCTCAGTGAGCCAGTGCCCGGGCACAGGCTGCGGCGCTGGCCCACGCCCACTGGAAGTTGTAGCCACCGAGCCAGCCCGTCACATCGACCACTTCGCCGATAAAAAATAGTCCGGGCACGAGTTCGCTTTGCAGGGAACGCGAGTTCAACTGTCGTGTATCGACGCCACCGGCCATGACCTCGGCCTTGCGCCAACCCTCCGAACCATCGGGCTCGACCTGCCAGCCCTTGAGCGACGCACCCAGGGCACGCAGATCCGAGTCGCGCATCTGCGCAATCGGCTGGGTCGCGTCGAGCTGCGCCTGGGCAAGCCAGCTTGCCGCCAGTCGCGCGGGCAGGTGGCTGGCGAGTTCCTTGCCAAGCTGGTGGCGTGCACCGCGTTTGGCTTCCAGGAGGGCCTCGACAATATCGACTCCGGGGACAAGATCGATCGACAACGCGCTGCCGTGGCGCCAGTAGCTCGATGCCTGCAGGATCGCCGGTCCGGACAGGCCGCGATGCGTAAAAAGCAGGTCCTCGACAAACCGCACTGCGCGTTCACCGGCCGGGACAGTGCAGCCCGCTTCCACTTCCAGGGAGACACCGGCAAGCTCGACAAAGCGCTGCCAGTGCGCGGCAGAGAAAGTGAGCGGCACGAGTGCTGGCCGTGGTTCGATGATGCGATGGCCGAACTGGCGCGCCACGCGCATACCGAAGTCGCTCGCGCCGATCTTAGGGATCGACAGACCGCCTGTGGCGACAACGAGATTATCGGCATGCAAGTCGCCGCGCTCGCTAGCGAGGACAAAGCACGCGCCGCGACGCTCGACCGCAGTGAGCTTGCAGGGATGCCAGAGTTCCACGCCTGTCTCATCGCAATCTGAGCAGAGCATGCCGATGATGTCCTGCGCGCTGTCGTCGCAAAACAGCTGGCCCTTGTGTTTTTCATGCCAGGCGATGCCACGCGTTTGCAGCAGCGCGATGAAGTCCTGGGGTGTGAATCCGGCGAGAGCCGAGCGACAGAAATGCGGATTGGCCCCGAGGAAGTTTTCCGGGGTGGTGTAGAGATTGGTGAAATTGCAGCGTCCGCCCCCGGAAATGCGGATCTTTTCGGCCAGCTTTGGCGCGTGTTCGATCAGGATGACAGAACGACCCGCGCGTGCAATGCGGGCGGCGGCAAACAGGCCCGCCGCGCCAGCCCCGACTATCGCGACATCGCAATCAGCCACGGGCACGCCGCAGCAGGCGCACGCCCGCCAGGTACATCACTGCCCGTAGGAGCGCAGCATCCAGGCCATTTTTTCGTGTTCGCGCAACAGGCCCGTCAGAAAATCCTCGGTGCCAACGTCACCCGCACGGCCGACCTTCTCGATGTCGGCGCGCAGCAGCCGCGCCAGGTTTTCGTGGTCCTTCAGGAGCGCGCCCAACATCGCCTCGGCGGGTTGTGCAGCACCGCTCTCCTCAGACAAACGCGTGACGCGCAGGAACTGGCTCATCGAACCGGGCGCACGCGCGCCCAGCGAGCGAATCCGCTCGGCCACGTCGTCAAATATCTCATCGAGTGCTTCGTACTGCGCCTCGAAGAATTTGTGCAATTCCGAAAAGTCGCGACCGACGACATTCCAGTGAAAATTGCGTGTCTTCACGTATAAGAGGACCTCGTCGGCGAGCACCGTCTCGAGTACGGCG
The DNA here is from genome assembly GCA_903970145.1 of Mycobacteriaceae bacterium. GTDB lineage: Bacteria > Pseudomonadota > Gammaproteobacteria > Burkholderiales > Burkholderiaceae_D > CAJCHO01. Next base: position 73,541 of record CAJCHO010000058.1, read on the forward strand.
CTCGCAACCGCGCGGGTTCGCTCACTGATACCGATGGCGACCGAACGCTCCTTGGCGCCCTTGTCAGATTCCTTCCTGGCCATTTGCCCTCCTCTAAGTCTGATCGCTTGAATAGTCCAAATGCTATCGATGCGCGAGCCCTGGTGCCAATTGATTGATCCAACCGGAACGATAGCGGCTTACACCGGGAATTGCCCGGCCGGCAGGTAGTGAACCCCAGGGAGTTTGCACGCGACGACAGCAGCACGCAGCGCCTCGATGGCATCGCGACGCGGGAAGGATTTGCGCCACACCAGCACGACGCGCCGATGCGGTGCCGGCTTGTCGAAAGGAATGTAGCGCAAGAGCTCGTTACGCTGTGGCTCGGTCGGCAATGAGGTCTGCGGCAGCACGGTGACACCAACCCCACTGGCGACCATGTGACGAATGGTTTCGAGCGAGCTGCCCTCAAAGGTCTTTTGCATGCCTGCAGGACTGGGCGCGAATCGCAGCAGTTCGGGACAGACTTCAAGCACCTGATCACGGAAACAGTGGCCACTGCCCAAAAGCAGCATGGTTTCGCCCTTCAACTCCTCGGTCGCCACCGATTTGCGCTTGGCCCAGGGGTGATCGCGCGGCACGGCAACCACGAAAGGTTCGTCATACAGGGGCTCTGCCATCAGGCCTGACTCCGGCAGGGGCAAGGCCAGGATCGCCGCGTCGAGTTCGCCAAGCTTGATCATCTCAAGAAGACGCACCGTGAAGTTTTCCTGCAGCAGCAGCGGCATGCCCGGAACAGCCGCGATGATGTGCTTCATGAATTCGGGCAACAGGTAAGGGCCGATGGTATAAATGATGCCCAGACGCAGCGGCCCCACCAGAGGATTCTTGCCTTGCTTGGCGAGTTCCTTGATCGTGCCGGCCACTTCAAGGACCTTCTCGGCCTGGGTCAGGATCTCGCGACCGACCGGGGTTACGCTTATCTCGTTGCTGGCGCGCTCGAACAGGGTCACGCCGAGCTCTTCCTCGAGCTTTTTGATCGCCACCGACAGGGTCGGCTGGCTGACAAAGCAGGATTCAGCGGCACGCCCGAAGTGGCGCTCGCGCGCCACCGCAACAATGTAGCGAAGTTCAGTAAGAGTCATGGGACAGTCGGCGATTCAGAGACCAATTGATAAAGGCTATCGTATAGCACAATTCAAGAGATTTTATCATCCCCCTTCCGGCTGAGCTGCCAGCATTGATGCACGCGTCGATCGCGAAAGTCCACGGGGACGGTACGCGCGCTGATGTCGGCGATTCGCGCCTCGTGCGCCAGGGTTTCGTCAAGACGAAATCCGCGCAGATTGGTCGAGAAGTAAATCTCGCCGCCGCGCTCGATCAGACCCAGGCACTGGCGCAACAGGCGCGCATGGTCGCGCTGCACGTCGAGCACCCCCTGCATTTTCTTGGAATTCGAAAAACTCGGCGGATCGATCACGATCACATCAAAGCGCTCACCACGCGCTAACGCGGCTTCGAGCCACACCAGCACGTCCGCGCGCACGATCGTGTGTGCCTCCCGGTCGATCCCGTTCAGGGCAAAATTTCGTGCCGCCCAATCGCAGTAGGTGTTAGAAAGATCCACCGTAGTCGAGCGCGACGCTCCCGCAGTGGCGGCATACACCGAGAAACTACCGGTGTAGGCAAACAGATTCAGAAAGCGGCGTCCGGCCACGCGTTCGCTCGCGATGCGCCGCGTATTTCGATGATCGATGAATAGTCCGGTATCGAGGTAAGTCGAGAGATTGATCCAGAAGCGTCGGCCGGCCTCCTGCACGACCAGATCTTCACCGCGAGTGGCAGCACGCTCGTATTGCAGGGTGCGGTCACCGCGCACGCGCTGGCGCATGCGTATCTTCAGGCAGATCTGGTCGCTTTCGACCTCGAGCATCTGCGCAGTGGTGTCGCGCACAAAGTCGAGCCACTCGCGATGCTCGCCGTCGGACTGCTGCCACCCGGTCTCCACTTCCTGAAGATGCACGCGCGCGCCATCCTCGGTCGCGTACCAATCCACAATGACCGGAAATTCCGGTACATCGCGATCGTAGATGCGCCAGGCGTAAACGCCCTCGCGCCGGGCCCAGCGCGCCAGGTGGCGCGCGTTCTTGGACAGGCGATTCTGGTAGGAAGCAAGGTCGGTCACCCTGACATTTTAGACCTCTGGCGAACGACTCCATCGCAGCCTGGGGGTGCCAGGACGGCTTTTCGCTACAATCCCCGCCATGCCTGACTTCCTGCTGCACCGCCAAATCTCGACCCGCCTCCCGTGCTAGTTCTTGGCATCGAGAGCTCGTGCGATGAGACCGGAGTGGCGCTGTATGACCGCAGCGCCGGTGGTCTGCTCGCGCATGGACTTCATTCCCAAATCGAGATGCATCAGGCCTACGGGGGCGTCGTTCCGGAACTGGCTTCGCGCGACCACATCGCGCGCACCCTGCCGCTAATCGAGCAGGTGCTGCGGGATGCACGCCGCACCCTGGCCGACATTGATGTAATTGCCTGTACACAAGGCCCCGGTCTGGCGGGTGCGCTCCTCGTAGGGGGTGGCATCGCGCACGGCCTCGCATTTGCACTCGGACGCCCGGTAATTGGCATCCATCATCTAGAAGGGCACCTGCTGTCCCCGCTGCTCTCGCACGACGCCCCATCATTTCCTTTTGTCGCACTGCTGGTCTCAGGTGGTCATACACAGTTGATGCGGGTTGATGCGGTGGGCGCCTACACACTACTTGGCGAAACCGTGGATGACGCCGCCGGCGAGGCATTCGACAAGACCGCAAAACTGCTTGGCCTGTCCTATCCTGGTGGCCCGGCGCTGGCGCGCCTGGCCGAGGCGGGCAACCCTGCGGCCTTCAAGCTGCCGCGTCCGATGCTTCATTCCGGCAACCTCGACTTCAGCTTCTCCGGTCTCAAGACCTCGATTGCGACTCAGGTCCGCAAACTGAACGAGGCAGGAATGCTCAGCGAGCAGACGCGCGCGGACCTGGCCAGCGCGTTTGAGGACGCGATCACCGAAGTTCTTGTCAAGAAGGCGCTCACCGCACTGAACCAGGAAAAGCTCAAGCGCCTTGTCGTCGCCGGGGGTGTGGGCGCCAATCGGAAGTTGCGAGAGCGGCTTTCACAAGCGCTCGCGCCAGGTCATGCGAACGTGTATTTTCCTGATTTGCAATGGTGTACCGACAATGGTGCCATGATTGCTCTGGCCGCCTCTTTGCGCATCGAGGCGGGCATCGAGGCAGCCAGACCGGAGCTTGGCTTCACAGTCAAGCCGCGTTGGGATCTGGCCTCACTGACCCCGCCCAGTCCGAGCGGATGATTCGACCAAGGAGGCTATCGTGCTCAAGCCCGTTCTGAATCTCAAGGAAGTGGAGTTCGACGATATTGAAGCCAACGGCCTCTACACCTCGCGGCGCGCCAGCATCGCCACGCGGATTGGCGCGCGCGACCTGGGCTACAACCTGACCGAGCTGCCGCCCGGAAAAATGCAATGCCCCTTCCACTCGCATCACGCCGAAGAGGAGATGTTCTTCATCCTCGAAGGAGACGGGGAGCTGCGCTTTGGCGAGGCACGCTTTCCGATACACCCCCACGACGTGATTGCCTGTCCAACCGGCGGCGCCGAGGTCGCACATCAGATCATCAATACCGGCACCGTGATGATGCGCTACCTGGCGGTTTCAACCGTAGCGGATGTCGAGATCTGCGAATATCCCGACTCCCGGAAAGTGATGGTCGCATCCAGCAAACCCGACGAGCGTCCGCTACGCAAAATCCTGCGAGCCGAGTGTACCGTCGACTATTACGACGGCGAGGAACATTGAAGCTACAGCAGGTCGGCACGCCCCTCGTCTCCTCTGGCAGCATCGCTTGTCACGCAGGGGTCTGGTGGGCAGCCGACAGCAGTCGTTGGTAGACTCGTCGGCGCAGCATGGCGGACCGCCAAAGATGCGCGAGGATTTCCTCTCGATTCGCTCGTCAAATATCGGGATCCGCGGTTCTTGACCCCTCTCATGGAGAAACCAGATGGATTCGATCAAACCCCTGTATACGACTTCGGCTACGGCGACCGGCGGCCGCAATGGCCACACACAATCGGCCGACGGGCATGTGAGTGTTGATCTTTCGGTGCCCAAAGCCATGGGTGGCCCGGGCAAACCGGGGACGTCTACCCCGGAAGACTTGTTCGCTGCGGGCTATGCAGCGTGCTTTGGCGGCGCGCTCGACTTTGTCGGCAAGCAGCACAAGAAGGATGCGTCCAAGGCTGCCAGTACGGTTCACGTCTCGATCGGTCCGCGCGATCTGGGCGGCTTTGGCCTATCAGTCAAGATTCATGTCGAGGACAAGTCAATCCCCCAGGCCGAGCTGGCCAGTCTCGCAAACGAAGCGCACGAAAAGATCTGTCCCTATTCGCACGCGACAAGGAATAACGTTGGCGTGGATCTGGAAGTCGTCGGCGCCTGATTGGAGCGCCCGGCGCCTCGTCACCCTCGCCGCGTGGAGCGAGGCGCCCATCCGGACTGGATACGACCTTCCACCGCCGGGGGTCACGCCGATTTCTGTTCGGGCTTGCCGGAAGCGTCCTTTTTCTGGCCGATCTTGCCCTCGGTGCCCTTGACCAGTTTCCTTATGTTCTGGTGGTGGCGCACGAAGATCAATGCGCAGATCAGGATCAGGCAACAGGCACTGCTATCAAGTCCAACCATCAGTACGTAATAGAGCGGTGCGAGCAGCATCGCCGTCAACGCAGCCAGGGAGGAATAACGAAATACCAGCGCGACAACGAGCCAGGTCAGCAAGGCATAGACGCCAACCAGTAGCTGCAAGCCGAGCATGACTCCAAAGGCGGTGGCAACGCCCTTGCCGCCCTTGAAGGCGAAGAACACCGGGAACAGGTGCCCAAGAAATACTGCGATCGCGACCAATGCCACGCCAAGCTCGTCGATCCCCCAAGCGCTGCCAAGGCGCAGCGCCAGAAATACGGCCAGCCAGCCCTTCGCGCCATCGAGCAGCAGGGTGACCAGGGCTGCGAGCTTGTTACCGCTGCGCAGGACATTGGTCGCGCCAGGATTGCGCGAGCCATAGCTGCGCGGATCACCCAGCCCGAATGCGCGACTCACGAGGACGGCAAACGACAGCGAACCGAGCAGATACGCGAGCAGAATGGCGATGGCAAGGTTCATCATGATGTCCGGGCAGTCACACCGCGTCGCGGCTGGCGCGCGCTAGAATATTTTGTCGCGCTGAGATTGCGAGTTCGCGAAGAATACCCGGATCGCCGCGGTTCGGGTAGAGGGCGCCGCGCGGCAGCGAACTTAACCGCGTGGGTGATGCCGCGCATGCAATTGCTTCAGGCGCTCGCGCGCGACGTGGGTGTAGATCTGGGTAGTAGAGATGTCCGCGTGCCCAAGCAGTAACTGGACGACCCGCAAGTCGGCGCCATGGTTGAGCAGATGGGTGGCGAATGCGTGACGCAGCGTATGCGGCGAGAGCGGTGCGTTGATCTGTGCGCTGGTGGCGTATTTCTTGACAAGGTGCCAGAACATCTGACGGGTCATGCTGCCACTGGCCTGGTCGCGACGCGCGGTAATGAACAACGCATCGAGCGAGCGTCCGCAGGCCAGTTCCGGACGTGCCCCCTCCAGGTAGCGTCGAATCCAGGTGAGCGCCTCGTCGCCGACCGGAACGAGGCGTTCCTTGTCGCCCTTGCCAAGCACCCGGATTACCCCATCAGCCAGCGAGATATCGGTGCTCTTGACTGCGACCAGTTCCGAGACGCGCAAACCGCTCGCGTACATCAACTCAAGCATCGCCCGATCGCGCAGTCCGAGGGGCGTGCTGGGATTGGGTGTAGCAAGCAGCGCCTCCACCTGCTTTTCAGAGAGCACTTTGGGAAATCGCAGGGCCTGGCGCGCCGCGCGCACGCGGCGCGTTGGATCCTGCGCCACCTCGTGGTTGCGCAGGGCCAGACGGTAGAAGCGGCGCAGCACCGTTAAGCGCCGGTTCGCACTGCTCGGCCGGCTGCGGGCGTGACAGGCCGCGACGTAAGCAGTCAGCTCTTCCTCGCGGGCACCCAGGAGGTCGATCTTCTGCTGGGCAAGCCAGGTGGCGTAAAGCGTGAGGTCGCGCCGATAGGCGGCAAGCGTATTGCGCGACAGACCGTCTTCGAGCCAGACTGCGTCGCAGAAAGCATCGATCGCGCGCTGACTTTTCTCGATTGGCTCCATGAACACGTATCTTAATGCGGTCGGCAGCGCCGGCCAATTTGCGCTTGGCTCTCGCCATCGTGGCGTGGTCAAATGCGCGCGTCACCCTTGACTCCGGGAAGACCATGACTGATGTGCTCTTGTCGATACTGCACCACACGGCGATCTATGTGCTCGTCTCGCTGCTGGTTGCCGAATGGGTGCTGCTCAGAGGCGCACCCGACTCCCGAACGCTGGCTCGGCTCGCGCGCGCCGACCTCGCCTATGGTCTGGCGGCATTGGTACTGATCGGTGTGGGCGTATGTCGGGTCATCTACGGTGCTAAAGGCAGCGCCTTCTATACGCAAAACCCGATTTTCTGGCTCAAGATGGGCCTGTTTGCAGGAGTCGGCCTGGTGTCGATCGTGCCCACAGTACGCCTGATCCAGTGGGGCCGGCGCCATCGTGCGAACGCTTCGGCGCTGCCGTCGGCCTCCGATTTCGCGGCTCTGCGGCGCTATCTTCTGATCGAAGCAGTGCTGTTTGCGGGTATTCCCATCTGCGCCGCGCTCATGGCGCGCGGCTATGGTCTTGGCTAGCTGGCGCGCAACTCGAACGCCGCGCGTTCATGCTCGAGTAACCAGCGTTTGATGCCCAGATGAAACTCGGCCTCGCCGTCGCCGGCAGCACTACCGGCAAAGCCGCCCAGTCCTGCGCTCGCCACAATGCGGTGGCACGGAATGACGAGAGGAAACCAGTTGGCGCCGCACGCCTGTCCAACCGCACGCGGGGCGGTTCGCAAGTCGCGCGCCAGGTCCCCATAGGACACCACTTCACCGCAGGGCACCTCGCAGATCGCTCGCCAGACACGGCGTTGAAAAGCCGTACCCTTTTCCGCGAGCGGTAGATCGAAGCCGCGACTCGGATCCGCCAGATAGCGCTCGATCTGGCGGACCGCCTGCTTGGCCACGCGGTCCTGTGGAGGCAGCGCGGCGGCATCGCGGCGCAGATAGATCAACTCGGCAATCGACGCCCCGGTTACGCGCACGCCGATAGCTCCAAATGGAGCCGGCACCACCGCTGACAGCCCGAGACTGCTATGTAGACGTGAATTCATGTTCGGAAAATCCGCCAGCGCGCACGGCGCTTTTTGCTAGACTGCGCCACAGTGTACGACGCTCGACCCGTCGCTGCGAACGGCAAAACGAAGAAAGTTCAGTCCTTGAGTCTTGCCCTCCTGCTGTTGCCCGACTTCACCCCGATAGCCCTGGGATTTGCACTCTATCGCTGGGTCGCGTTTGGCGACGGATTCTGGACGGGGCTTGAGCGCATCGTCTATTTCGTGCTCTTTCCTGCGCTGCTGTTCCAGTCCGTGTCCAGCGCCCGTTTCGAAGGCATTGGCACTACCGAGATGCTCGCGGCCTCGGTTGCCGTCACGCTGGCCGCACTCGTGACGAGCTATCTGGCACGTCCTTTTTCCGCAGCACCGCCGCGCAGCTTTGCCTCGGGGGTGCAGACGGCGTTTCGCTTTAATTCGTATATCGCCCTCGCTATCGCCCAGCGGCTGGATGCCCAGTCGGCTACAGGTGTGATGGCGCTGATCCTTGCGGTAAACATACCATTGGTTAACGTCGCGGCCGTTTTCGGGCTGGCGCGTCACGCCGAGACCGGTGTGTTGCGTGCGCTCGTGCGCAATCCCCTGATCATCGGGGTCGGTGCGGGACTGGTATGCAATGCCCTTGGGCTGCACCCGCCCGAATTCATTGGCCAGTCCCTCGTGCGCCTCGGTAGCGCTTCGGTTGCGCTCGGATTGCTCGCCGTGGGCGCCGGCCTGCGCCTGACGCGCCCCGATGTGTCTGCCGGCTTGATCCTGTGGTGGAGCCTGGTCAAACTGATGCTAGCGCCGGCGTGCGCCTTGCTAATCGCCCGCTATCTTGGTTTTGATGAAACCAAACGCCTGCTCCTGGTCGGCTTTGGCGCGCTGCCCAGTGCCTCATCGGCCTACATTCTTGCCACGCGCATGGGTGGCGACGGCCCGCTGGTCGCCTTCCTTGTCACCAGCGGCACGCTGGCTGCTGCAATCACTCTGCCGATGTGGCTGTATCTGGCGCGCTAGTGCGAAGATCCCCCTGGGCCATCGCCCAGGTAACGTGCTCGCGTACCAGTTCGGAAGAATGAGCAAGGCGTAGAGCGAGTGCTCCGAGGATATCAAGCCGCAGAGCGGCGCCGGGATTGCCGGCCAGCGCATTGCCCAGTGCGATTGCAACATTGCGCAGCCATTGCACGTGACTGATGCGACGCAGCGCGCTTCCTTCGGTACGCCGCAGGAAATATTCCTCGTCCCAGGAAAACGCCTCAATCAGGTCCAGCTCGGCGTAACCGCGATCGGCAAAATCGGCCAGCTCACTGCGCTGCGCGTACTTGTTCCACGGGCAGACCAACTGGCAATCGTCGCAACCATAAATTCGGTTGCCAATCGGCCTGCGCAAGGCATCCGGAATGCTGCCCTTGAATTCAATAGTGAGATAGGAGATGCAGCGGCGTGCGTCAAGCAGATAGGGGGCAATGATCGCCTGGGTCGGGCAGATATCGATGCAGCGCTGGCAGGTGCCGCAGTGCGATTGCGCCGGCGCATCGACGGGCAGCGGTACATCGACGAGGATCTCACCGAGAAAAAACATCGACCCGGCCTCGCGCGACAAGAGCAGCGTGTGTTTGCCGCGCCAGCCGAGGCCAGCCTTGGTGGCGAGTTCGACTTCCATGAGGGGTGCCGAATCGACCAGCACCCGATAGCCATAGGGTCCGATCGCCGCCGCCATGCGCGCAGCCAGATCGTGCAAGCGGGCTCGAAGGACCTTGTGGTAGTCGCGACCGCGCGCATAACGCGAAACGTTGGCAGCCAAGGGTTCGGCGAGCGTGCGCCAGCCGCTCTCCTGCCATTGCTCACCGCTCTCATCGAGATAGTCACAGCGCACGACAATGGCGCGCACACTGCCAGGCGCGACTTCGCCCGGGCGAGCGCGAGTGCGCCCATGGCGCGACATATAATCCATCTCGCCATGAAAACCCCGTTCGAGCCAGTCGACAAGCCGCTGCTCGGCGTGTGCGAGGTCGACGTCCGAGACCGCGAGCGCGCCAAGGCCAAGTTCGGCTGCCCACCGACGCATCTGTGCGACCAGTTCCTGCAGTTCGCGCGCGGAGTATTCGCGCCGGGTTTCGCCATCGCTCATGTCCGATAGTATGTCCCACGGACCCGTCGAGCCGGCCCCGGAAACCATTCTCGCGCTGGCCACGCCCGCAGATACCGAGGCGCTCGGGACACGCCTCGCCGGGTGGATTAAGCGCACCCGCTTACCCCTGTTGATCTTCCTGTCGGGCGATCTGGGCGCCGGCAAGACCTGTCTGGCTCGGGCGCTGCTCGTCGCTCTTGGGGTCAAGGGTCGTATCAAGAGCCCAAGCTACGCTCTTGTGGAGACTTACGAGCTTGCGCTCGAGCCCGATGCTGGATTTAGAGATCACCTAAGGTTATACTGCTATCACTTTGATTTTTATAGATTCGTCGACCCGAGAGAGTGGATCGATGCGGGATTTCGCGACTATCTGGATGGCAGCAATTTGTGCCTTGTCGAGTGGCCCGAAAACGCGGCTGCGGCGGGTCATTTGCCCGTCCCCGACCTCGCGATCCGGCTTACGCCGCTCGACTCCGGTCGCAGCGCGCACGTCCTCGCTGCGACCGATAGAGGTCGCGCATGCCTAGCCGACGTCGCTTTCTCACAACAGGCCTGAAACTCGCGGGCGCGACTCAGGGCGCCTTGCTGTTTTCTGTCATCTATCCGGGCAATGCCAATGCCCTGGGCATTCTCGCCGTCCGGGTCTGGCCCGCTCCCGAGTACAGCCGCGTCACCATCGAAACCGATCGCCCCTTATCGGCCAAGCCCTTCATCGTCGAAAACCCCGATCGCCTGGTGATCGACGTCGACGGCCTGATCCTCGACGGAACCCTGCGCGAACTGGTCTCCAAGATCCAGCCCAACGATCCCTATATATCGAGTGTGCGAGTCGGACAGAATCGGCCCAACGTGGTGCGTATCGTGTTTGACCTCAAGAGCCCGGTCAATCCGCAGGTCTTCAATCTGGATCCGGTGGGCGAGTACCGCTATCGCCTGGTGTTCGATCTGTATCCAAAAGACGCTGCGGACCCGCTGATTGCGCTCATCGACGAGGCGCGCCGCAACAATGACAGCGCCGTGCCGCGCACCGGCAACGCCAGCGCGCCAGGCGCTGCTGCGGCGCCAACCCAGGTCACCACCGAAGAGACGCTCAAGGCGATACCTCCGGGTGTGACGCGCATGATTACCATCGCTCTGGACCCCGGCCACGGCGGCGAGGATCCGGGCGCGATCGGCGCAGCCGGGACCGAAGAAAAATTTGTCGCGCTGTCGATCGCGCGCCGAGTCAAAGCGCGCATCGACGCAGAACCCAATATGCGCTGCATGCTCACGCGCGAATCTGACTATTTCGTGCCGCTCAATGTGCGCGTGCAAAAAGCGCGGCGCGTGCAGGCGGACCTGTTCGTGTCGATCCATGCCGACGCCTTTGTCACCCCTGATGCACGCGGCTCCTCCGTATTCGTACTCTCGGAGCGAGGCGCCTCGAGCAGCGCTGCGCGCTGGCTCGCCAACAAGGAAAATGACGCCGACCTGATCGGGGGAGTGAACATCGCACAGCGCGACCAGCAGCTGGCGCGCGTGCTATTGGACCTCTCAACGACCGCACAGATACAGGACAGCATGCGCCTGGGCGACGCCGTGCTACACGAAATCGGCGGCATCAATCGCCTGCATCACGACGGGGTTGAACAGGCCGGATTCGCGGTTCTCAAGGCCCCTGACATTCCTTCGATCCTCATCGAGACTGCCTTCATCAGCAATCCCGACGAGGAAAGGCGCCTGACCGACGAGTCCTATCAGGAGCACATGGCCGACGCCATCTTCAAGGGACTCAAACGCTACTTCGCGCGCAATCCGCCGCTGGCCAAATCGCGCATTGTCAGCTAGCTCGGAAGGCCCGGTCGGGCCTTGTTACAGACAGCCACGATAGAGCTGCGCAGGGTCGCCGAACAGCCGCTCAAAGAGGGTCACACTGCGCGACACCCCGTCACATACGAACGCATTCTGGCTGGCACGCAGGCGTGCAGCGCGATCGAGCGCAGCGGTATCGGTATAGAACGGCGGGTCGGCTAGCGGCAGGCCGACGGCTGCCGATTCCTCGACCAGGATGCGCAGATACTCCGTCATATGTTCGGCCGTGTAGGGATTGGTGTCATGCATGGTCACCACCACCGGTATGACACCGTCTATGGCTGGCATGTGCCCGGCCGCGCGCACCTGCGCGACGAGCTCGAGCTCATCGTGAAGATGGCTGCGGCGCCGCAAACTGATGATCCAGCCATAGATTTTTCCATCATTGGCACTCAGGTCCGTGAGCAGCATCTCCATGCTCGCCACGCGGTAGGCAGCGAGCGTGTCATCGTTGTAGGCCCAGTCGGGTGGCCGCACCAGACCCGCATCGAGCGAACACTCGCTCTGAATCGCCGCTCTCCCGAGAACCAGCGAGTCGGCCAGCTCCTGGGCCCCCATGCGCGTGTGCGCGACGTGGCCGCGCGGCGAACCGGAATGCAGACCGACGAGGTCACCCGCAGCGCATTCGCGGCGCATGAGTGCGCGGCCGGCAGGATTCCCGCCATGGTCGCTGTGCACGGCCTGCACAAAAAAAACCGCCTTGATGTTAGGAGTGACCGGATTGTCCGCCAGTTGCTCGAGTATCTCGACCGTTGGTGAGGGCTGCCACAGACTCGGCCCATCGTCGAAGGTCAGCAGAAAGCGCACCGGTTCAGCAGCATTCGAATCAAAGCTCAACATCCCTAGCACAGCCAGCCGCAGCGCTGCGCGACGGATTGACACTTTCCGTCCAATTCCAAACATGGTGTTCCAAATCACTTTACTGACGAGCCCCTGTATTAAACTACCACCGCCCGACGCACATCCCCGGGTGCTAGACCGGGCCGGCGTCCGGCCGGCGGGCGTCCACGCGGCCAATAGTGCGGCGTGCATTTATAGGCTACCGCGCATCCCATGAGCTTTCGATTTACCGTCCAACGCTGGTCCGCCTGGGCCCCCGGACTATCAGACCCCGCACAGTGGCATTCGTGGCTCCTGCAACCGCACGCCTTGAGCAGCGATGAGATCCCTGCGCTTACGCAGATGCCAGCGATGATGCGCCGGCGCGTCGAAGGTCTGGGACGCATGGCCCTGCACTGCGCCTATACGACCCTCGGCGACATGAGCGATCTGCCGATCGTGTTCGCCTCGCGCTTTGGCGACCTTGCACGCTCGGTTGATTTGCTGCGCCAACTGGCCTGCCACGAACCCGTGTCGCCCGCCGGATTCAGTCTGTCAGTCCACAATGCCTTTGCTGCACTATTCTCGATTGCGCGTGCCGATCCGCACAACTATACCGCGATCGCCGCCGGGGAGGAAACGGTCGAGGCAGCGTTCTGCGAGGCGACTGGACTGCTGGCCGATGGTGCAGCGCAGGTCATGGTGGTCTATTACGATCAGCCCTTACCCCCGGTATTTGCCTCTTTCGGCGATGCACGCGAGATTCCCCGAGGATGGGCCTGTCGCCTGACGGCCGCTGCGCGCGGCGTAAGCCTGAGCTGCGAGCCGGCCGCAGAAGCTGTCCCGGCCAGCGGGTTGCCGGCTGATCTGCGCGCCTTGAAGTTTCTGCTTTCCGACCAGGCCTGCCATCTGCATGCGGCGGGCGCGCGCACCTGGCGTTGGCAGCGCGATGCTTAAACGCCTCGAACACGCCTGGCGCATCGTCGCCACCGGCATCGCATTTGCCGTCTTTGGAGTTGGCGGCCTGCTGCTCGCCTGCCTGTGTTTCCCGCTTTTGCGGGTTTTGGTGGGTGACGCCGGCCGACGCCGACGCATCGCCCGCCTGACGATCCATCACTGCTTCAGATTGATGGTCGGCTTCATGGAGTTTTTGGGCTTGTGCCACGTACGGATCGTCGGCGAGGAAAAGCTGGCGCGCTCAGGATTGCTGATACTGGCCAACCACCCCAGTCTGATCGACGTGGTCTTGCTGATCGCACTGGTGCCCAACGCCGACTGCGTAGTCAAGTCGAGCCTGGCCGAGAGTCCCTTTGTGCGCGGCCCGATCCGGGCCGCGGATTACATCTGCAATGACTCCGGAGGCGCCATGATTGACGCCTGCGTCACCTCGATTCGCTCCGGCAACAACCTGATTATTTTCCCGGAAGGCACGCGCACCCCTGCAGCAGGTGAGATCATCTTAAGACGCGGGGCCGCCAATATCGCCGTGCGGGGCGGTTGCAACATCACGCCAGTCTCGATAGGCTGTGCGCCGCGCGGTCTGGTCAAGGGGGTCGCCTGGTGGAAAGTGGCCGATCGATGCCTGGAGTTCACCGTCGAGGTGCGCGACGACATCCCGGTAACTCCCTTCATCGAGCGCGCGGGTGGCGAGGCACCGCTGGCAGCGCGCCACTTGACCGATTTTCTTCAATCCTATTTTTCGATGGAGACAGCCATCCATGCAGGCGCTTGAGCAGGAAATCAAGACCCTGGTGATCGAGACGCTCAATCTGGAAGACATCAGTCCGGATGACATCGATGCCGCCCAAGCCCTGTTCGTCGAGGGCCTTGGACTTGACTCGATTGACGCCCTTGAACTCGGTCTTGCCCTGCAAAAGCGGTATGGCATTGCCATATCCACCGACACCGCGGAGACGCGCAGCCACTTCGCCAGCGTTCGGGCGCTCGCCCAGTTCGTTGCCGGCGCGCGTACCCGCTAGAACTAGAAGCCACGGGACCCAGCACATGGACAATGCCGCCCCACCAGAACCGATCGACACGCGAGGAGCTGTTCTGACTCAACAGGACATCCTGATTCGCCTGCGTTTGATCCTGCATGAGACCTTCGAGATCGATGGCGCGCGTGTCGTACCCGAGGCGCGCCTGAATGAAGACCTTGATATTGACAGCATCGATGCGGTCGATTTGATCGTCAAGCTCAAGCCTCTGGTCGGCAAGCGGCTGCGTCCCGAGGTTTTCAAATCGGTGCGCACGGTGGGTGACGTCGTCGAGGCATTGCATGCCCTGGTTGGCGAGACTGACGATAGCTGAGCGCATGCGCTTTACCGTAGTCGCCCTGACGCTGGCGTATCCGGTCCTGGTCTATTTTTGCCTGGATCACTTTGAGCCGCGCTGGCTCGCCCTGTTGCTTGCGGCAATCGCGGTGCTGCGCGCGATTGCCACACGTGAACTGGTCTGGATCTGCGCGGGCGCGGGTGCGCTTGTGCTGGCTGCAGTGAGCGCCCTGGGCAATGAGCTGCTGCCCTTGAAACTGTATCCGGTACTCGTCAATCTGGTGCTGCTGGTGGTATTTGCGACCAGTCTCATTCACCCGCCAACCATAATCGAGCGCCTCGCGCGACTGCGCGAACCCGATCTGCCGATCGCCGGACAGCGTTATACGCGCCGGGTAACCCAGGTCTGGTGCGTCTTTTTTATCGGTAACGGCGCGATCGCACTGGGCACCGCTCTGTGGGCTAGCCCCGCGACCTGGGCTCTATACAACGGATTGATCAGCTACGCATTGATAGGCACGCTCTTCGCCGGCGAATGGCTGGTGCGCCGCCGCGTGATGTCACGCCCTTCCCATGGTTGAGCGCGTGCCTCTTCAGAATCTGATGGTAAGTGGACGCTCCGCCACGCAGCCGGTCGCCTGGCGCGCTGGTGCGTTGCTCTCGTTCGGCGATTTCAGAAGATCGGTTGCTGCGTGGCAGGCCGCCTTCGAGGCACATCCCGGTTCGCGCTTTGCCCTGCATTTCCATGACAGCTTCGAATTCGCATGCGCCTTGTTCGGAGTCTGGCACGCCGGCAAATGCGCCTATCTGCCTTCGGACGTTCTACCTGCCACATGCGCGCGCCTTGAGGATAGCGTCGACGGATTTGTCGGCGATGTGCCTTCCGCGTATGCCACCGTCGCACCTCAGGCCGGTGCGCGCGAGAGCTTTTCGGCGCTCGACCCCGACGCCCAGGCTCTGGTCATCTTTACTTCGGGATCGAGCGGCGAACCGAGTGCGATCAAAAAGCACCTGCGCCAGATATTCTCTGAAGTCGCCACGCTCGCCGCCCTGTGGGACGAACAGACCGGGACGGCGCGCGTGACGGGCACGGTGTCACACCAGCATATTTATGGCTTGCTGTTCCGAGTGCTCTGGCCACTGGCCAGTGCCCGCGTCTTTGCCGCTCAGCAGCTCGCCAACCCCGTCGACATTGTCGCGGCACTGCGACAAGCCGAAAGCGCCGCCCTCGTCGCCAGCCCGGCACAGTTGCGTCGGCTACCAGAGGATTTGCCGTGGTCGAGCGCGGCTGAACGGCTGCGTGTGGTGTTCTCCTCGGGTGGCCCCCTGCCGGACGAGGCCCTCGCACAAACCCGCCTTCTGCTCGGTCGCGCACCCATCGAGATTTATGGCAGCTCGGAAACCGGCGGCATCGCGCATCGCCAGCGCCACGAGGATGTGGCTGCCGCCTGGCAGCCGATGCCGGGCGTCACGGTGCGCATCGTCGACGAGATGTTGCAGGTAAGCTCGGCGCATCTGGCGGATGCGAACTGGCTGGCAACCGAGGATCGTGCTTCGGGCGGACCCGACGGCTTTGTCATGCTCGGTCGGGCCGATCGCATCATCAAGATCGAGGAGAGGCGCGTCTCGCTCTCGGCCATCGAGCGCGCCGCACTGGCGAGTAAGCTGATCGCTGAAGTGCGCCTGGTCGCCCTGCCCGATTCGCACCACCCACTGGGGGCGGTGGCCGTACCCAACGCCGCGGGCTGGGCCCTCTACGAACATCACGGCAAGCGCACCCTGGTGCAGGCACTCGATGCCGCGATCGCGACGGTCGCCGAAGGCAGTGTGCGGCCGCGCCGCTGGCGCTTTGTCGCCAGCTTGCCGAACAATTCCCAGGGTAAGGCAACCGAAGCCGCGCTCGCGGCCCTGTTCGACACTCGTCGCCCGCCGAGTCGCCTGTTAAGCCGTAGTGCCGAGCACGCCGCTCTGGGCCTGACCATCGACGAGCGCCTGCCCTATTTCAAAGGTCATTTCGAGGCTGCACCGGTGTTGCCTGGAGTCACGCAAGTCGAATGGGCGATCGTGTATGGACGCGAGCTTTTCGAGCTGCCGTCCCAGATATTGCGCCTGGAGTCCCTGAAGTTTTATCGGATCGTGGCCCCGCCTGCCAAGCTCGTTCTCGATCTGCAAGTAAGATGCTCGGCCGAGGCGACAGTGCTCGCCTATGAGATGACGTCCGACGCCGGCAGGCACTCAAGCGGACGTGTCGTCTTCGGGTCCCACCCTTGAAGCTTTGCGCTGTCGTACCGGTATACAATCACGGCGCCGCGGTTGGCGCGGTACTGGCCGGCCTGCGCAGCTTTGGGCTGCAGTGCCTCTTGGTAGACGACGGCAGCGAGCCCGGCTGCGCCCGGATTCTCGACGATCTTGCGGCGCGCGAGCCAGCCAGTTGCAAGCTCATTCGCCTCACAAAAAACGGCGGCAAGGGTGCCGCAATGATCGCCGGCATGCATGCCGCCGGGCAGGCCGGCTACAGCCACATTCTTCAGGTGGACGCTGACGGCCAGCACGATCTGACGGACGTGCCCCGCTTTATCGAACTGGCGCGGGCCCATCCTGACCACGTCATCACCGGTTACCCGATCTTCGACACCAGCGTCCCGGCCGCGCGATACTATGGCCGCTACGCCACTCATGTCTGGGTGTGGATCAATACGCTATCCCTGCAGATCAGGGACGCGATGTGCGGATTCCGCGTCTATCCCCTGGAGTCGACGCTCGCGCTCATCGACGGCACGCCGATCGGCCAGCGGATGGAGTTCGATATCGAGATCCTGGTGCGCCTGTCGTGGCGTGGTGTGACGGTCACGGGCCTGCCCACGCGGGTGCGCTACCCTCTGGACGGCGTATCGCATTTTCATATTGGCCGCGACAACCTGCTGATCACATGGATGCACACAAGACTGTTTTTCGGGATGCTGGGCCGTCTCCCCATGCTGGTAGCGCGCAGATTGGTACGCCCATGAAAAGTGGCGCGCAACGCTGGTCGGACATGGGTGAATCGACCTTCGTGCTCGGCATCTGGGTGCTCTACTGGATCTACCGGCTCTTCGGGCGCTGGCCTTTCCTGGTCTGTCTCTATCCGGTCGTCGTCACGCACTGGCTGCTGCATCCGACGGTGCGTCGCGCGTCACACCAATACCTCGTCAGGCTGCAGAGCGCCACCGGGGCCCTTGGCCATGCGGTGGGTCGACTCGACAGCCTGCGCCACCTGACCCTGTTCGCCCAGACCATGCTCGACAAGCTCCTCGCGGTTTCGGGCCAGTACCCCATCGAGCGCGTTCACATGCACGGTACCGAGAAGCTTTTTTCCGCAATCGACCAGGGGCTCGGCGGAGTGATCGTGACCGCTCACATGGGCTGTCTCGAGCTCTGTCGGGTGGTCTCGGAAAGACGCGCAGCCCTGCGACTGAACGTGCTGGTGCACACCCGTCATGCGGAAAAATTCAATCGGGTGTTGCGGCGCCTGGGCCAGCGTGTCGATCTGCAGGTCATCGAGGTGACCGAAGTCGGGCCGGCGACGGCACTGATGCTGGCCGAGCGCGTCGCGGCCGGTCAATTCGTCGTACTGGCGGGCGATCGGGTTCCGATCATGTCGAGCCAGACAGTACGCACGAATTTTCTTGGCTTCGATGCCCCCTTTCCGATCGGTCCCTACGTAATTGCCAGCGTGCTCAAATGCCCGCTTTATCTGATCGGCTGCATCCATGAGGCCGGTGGCTACTCGATCCGATTTGAGGAGCTGGCAACTCGCGTCGAGTTGCCGCGCGAGGCTCGGCAACAGGCGCTGGAGGGCTATGTGCAGCGCTACGCGCGGTCGGTGACCGAACTGGTCGTGCTCTCGCCCTATGACTGGTTCAATTTCTTTCCGTTCTGGGATCAGGTCGACGGACATCCGTCCGCGGGCACCTGATCCGATGCACGGCCCCACATTGCCTGGAGTCACCATGTCGCCGGACCTGAGCATCGAGATCGAAGTGGTACCCGCCTTCTACGACATCGATCCGATGCAAATCGTCTGGCACGGCCACTACGTCAAGTACCTGGAACTGGCGCGCTCGGCGCTGCTCGCGCGGTTTGACTACGGATACGAGCGCATGAAGGAGTCGGGCTACGGTTGGCCGGTGGTCGATATGCGGCTCAAGTACGTGCGGCCGGCCCAGCTCGGTCAGCGCCTTCTGATTCGCGCCGAGATCACCGAGTGGGAGAATCGCCTGCGCATCGACTACCTGATGCGCGAACTTGCCACCGGGCAGCGGGTCAACAAGGCGCACACCATCCAGGTCGCCGTATCGCTGGCGACCGGGGAGATGTGCTACGTCTGCCCTGAAGTGCTGTGGGAGCGCCTTGGGGTCGCTGCGCAATGAGGCGCGGCGCGCGGCGCGCACTGCGACTCGCAATCGCGCTTGGCCTCTTGCTCGCAAGCGCCAACGCCTGTGCCGTCGACCTCATAACCGCAGTCACCGAGCATCTCGTTGCAGCGCCAGTGCTGCGCGGTCAGTTCGAGCAAAGCAAGCAGGTAGCCGGTTTTAAGAAGCCACTCGTCTCGGAGGGCGACTTTCTGATCGCCCGGGATGAGGGTGTGATCTGGCGCACGCGCTCACCTTTTCCGGGCGAACTGCGACTCACGCGCGATTCGATCAGCGCGAGTCAGAACGGTGCAGTGACCTTTCATCTGGACGCGAACGCGGAACCGGGTGTGCGTCTGATCAACGGCCTGCTGTTTGCGCTGCTCGAGGGCCAGATGAAGGTGCTTGGTGAACAGTTCGAGATCGATGGAGAGATCCATGGAACGAACTGGCAACTGCTGCTCACGCCACGCGACGCGCAGCTGGCGCGACTGATGCGACGCATCGAGCTTTCTGGCGATCAGTTCGTGAGGCACATCGAGATCGCCGAGGCCAACGGCGATCGGACCAGCATCCGCCTGAGCGCACAGAGCAGCGATCCGGCGGCGCTGACGGCGGCCGAGGTGGCCCGTTTTGCAAACTAGTCTCAAAGCGCCGCCGGCCCGCGCCCGGCGACTTGCACTGCTCTGGCTAGTGGTGGTCGTGGTGATTGCCAGCTACGACGGCTGGCTCCTTACTGACAGTCACCTTGAGCTCGACACCGATGTACTGGCGATGTTGCCGCGCAATGAGCGCGAACCCGCGATTCAGGACGCGACAGCCAAGCTCGCGGACGCCGGGGCGCGACGCGTCGTCGTGCTCATTGGCGGTGCTGGCGGGGCCGATGCGGCGCGAAGTGCCGACGCCTACGCAAATGCCTTGCCGCAAAGTGGCGCAGATTTCACCGTCGATTATCGGGTCGACGCGAGCCGGATGGATCAATGGCTCGAATTCTATGCGGACCATCGCGGGCGACTGCTGACCAGCGAGCAGCGGCAGATGCTCAAAAGCGCAGATCCTCAAGCGCTCGCACAGACCGCGCTCGAGAGCCTCTACCGGCCGCTCAGTATGCCGCGGGTCGGCAGCTGGGCCGATGACCCGCTTAAGCTGATGCCGGCATGGTTGACCGCGCGTGCCGGACAGAGTCGGGTGCGCGTGCGCGATCAACGACTGGTGATCGAAGACCACGGGCGGCAATTCGTGCTGCTTACGCTCCTGCAGAACGGGGCCGCCTTTTCGCGGGACGCCCAGCGCAAGCTCGGTGATGCGCTCGCGGCCGCCGAGTCTGCTGTCCACGCAAGCGATGTCAATGCGCAGGTGATCGCGGTCGGCATCCCTCTGTACGCTGCCGCGGCCGCGAGGCAGGCCGAGCACGAAATCCATACCATCGGTCTAGGCTCGCTGGCCGGGATCGTCCTCTTGACCTGGTTCGCCTTTAGCTCGATTCGTCCGCGCCTGCTGGTGACACTATCGATCCTCGTTGGGCTTGGTAGCGCGCTTGCGGCCTGCGCCCTGATTTTTGGCCGGGTACATGTCATTACGATCGTCTTTGGCGCGAGCCTGGTCGGGGTCGCCGAGAACTATGGCACCAACTACTTCAGCAATCGCCTTGGCCGTGCACCAGGGGAGCGCTGGGACATGCTGCGAAACCAGGCGCCGGTGATGTGGCTGGCGATGTTGACGACCGTGATTGGCTACGCCCTGCTCGCTATAACGCCCTTCCCGGGACTGCGCCAGTTCGCAGTGTTCTCCGCGATTGGGCTCCTCTCGGCCTTCGTGACGACGCTATGGTGGTTTCCCCTGCTCGACACGGCGACCATGCCGACTACCCGTCTGGCCGCCTGGATCGGCAGTCGGCGCGCGCTCTGGCCGGCGCTCGGTCGCAACCGCGGCTCGCTTGTCTTTTTTATCGTGCTCGCCACCATCTTCGTGGCCGGTACGGCGCGCCTCGCGCCCGACGACGATATCCGCCTTTTGCAAAACGCACCGGCTGAACTCGTTGATAACCAGAAGCTGGTCAACCGGTTGCTTGATCTGCCCAGTCCCGGGCAATTTTTTCTGGTGTCGGGCAAGAACGTCGAAGAGGTCCTCGAACGCGAAGAGGCCTTATCGGCAAAGCTCGATATCCTCGTCGCCCACCACACCATCGCGGGCTATCAGACGCTGTCAGACTGGGTTCCCTCAATATCCCGCCAGGACGAGGACCTGGCACTCATAGCGCAGAAGGTGTACGGGAACGCCGGAGTCCTCAGTCGCGTCAACGCCCACCTTGGCCAGGCGCAGCCGGGCGCCAGCATCGGGCCTTCGAGCGCACCGCTACGCGTTTCAGACTGGCTCGCGCAGCCGGTTTCAGAGCCACTGCGGTTTCTCTGGCTCGGTCAGGTGGGCGAGAACTATGCAGGCGTAGTTCTCCTGCGCGGCCTTGAAGGCGCACCGGCGATGGCGCAGCTGGCTGCACTGGCACCGACTCTCTACGGGGTGCGCTGGGTCGACAAGGTAGCCGAGATCTCCGACATCATGGGGCGCTACCGCATCCGCATGGCCGCGGTAATTCTTCTGAGCTATGTGCTCGTCCTTGGTGCGCTCGCGCGACGCTTTGGCAAACGCGCCTGGCGCGCCTTGTTGCCCACCGCACTGGCCTCGGGACTCGCGATCAGTCTGCAGGCGATCCTCGGTGAACCCCTGCAGCTATTCAATGTCCTCGCACTGCTCATTATCCTCGGGATGGGAGTCGACTACGGGATTTTCCTGCTCGAGACCCCCGGGCGCGACGAAACCCGCGCCTTCCTGTCTGTGAGTCTGGCTGCAGCCAGTACCCTGCTTGCCTTCGGCCTCTTGTCACTCTCGGCGACGCCCGCACTGCACGCGTTTGGCATGACCATGCTCGCCGGGATCGGCTTTGCCTGGTTGCTCACTCCCCTGTTCATGCCGACTCGAGGCATCGAGAGGACTAAGCAGCCCGCAAAAAGTCAGTAAGTGGCTGGCCGGCGAGTGCGATCGATTCGAGCGCGTCGACCCGGCGATTCATTTCACCATGCCCTTGATTCTCGCCCATCTCACTTCCCAAGCCTGCAGCCCATTGCCCTTGTGCGTACCCAAACCTGGGACCAAATCCGCGAGGACGGCGCCGATCCGGACGTTTCGCGATTGACTCAATAATAACGATTTTGTGTCAACCCTCCGACGCGTGAACAACAGGCCGGACGCGCCCGTAGCGATTGATGGGACAATCCGCCTGATGCAGGCGCCAGGATGTACCGGGGATGACAGATGCACGAAGAAGTCGTGGACGTTTTGATTATCGGGGCTGGACCCGCCGGCGCGGTCGCTGCCGGCCTGCTGCGCAAGCAGGGCCGCAGCGTACTGGTAATCGAGAAGGAACAGTTTCCGCGCTTTTCCATCGGCGAGAGTCTGCTGCCGCAAAGCATGACTTACCTGGAAGAGGCGGGTTTTTTGCGCGACGTCGTCGAGGCCGGTTTTCAGTACAAGAATGGCGCCTGCTTTGCGCGCGGCGAGCGCACGACTTCATTTGATTTTCGCGACAAGTTCTCGGCCGGATGGGGAACGACCTATCAGGTCCAGCGGGCACAGTTTGATGACGTGCTGGCGCGCGCGGCGGCGCGCTGCGGTGCCGAGGTGCGCTATCGCCATCAGGTCGTTGCATTTCAAGCTGTGCCGCCAGGCGCATGGGTTGCCGTTGCGCCACTCGAGGGACATGCCTATCGGGTTAAAGCCGGCTTCGTGCTCGATGCCAGCGGTTTCGGGCGGGTGCTGTCGCGACTGCTCGACCTCGAAACACCGTCCGGATTTCCTTTGCGCACTGCCTATTTCACGCACGTCGAGGATCGCATCACCACACCGGGATTCGATCGCAACAAGATCCTCATCACGACCCATCCCGACCACGTCGACGTGTGGTTCTGGACCATCCCTTTTTCCAACGGGCGCGCCTCACTAGGCGTCGTGGCGAGGAGCGAGTTCTTTGAGGCACGCGAAGGCAGCGCACTCGAGCGCCTGCAGTCGATCCTCTCTGAGGCGCCGCACCTCGCGGCAAGTCTGAAGGATGCCCGCTGGGACACTCCGGTGCGCAGCCTCGCTGGCTACGCCGCCAACGTCAAAGCACTCTGGGGCGAGGGTTTCGCCCTGTTGGGCAATGCCGGAGAGTTCCTCGATCCGGTGTTTTCGAGTGGCGTCACCATCGCCCTGAAGTCGGCAAGCCTCGCCGCCGCCGTATTGGCCCGGCGCTTTGCCGGTGAGCCTGTGAACTGGCAAAGCGAATACGCCGACCCCCTGCGCGCCGGAGTCAATACCTTTCGAGCCTTTGTTGAAAGCTGGTACGGCGGGGGCTTTCAGGACATCATTTTTCACCCCTCGCCAAGCCCCGACATCCGCCGCATGATCGCAGCGATTCTTGCTGGATATGCCTGGGATCGGGGCAATCCTTACGTCGCCGATCCGCATCGCCTGGGCATTCTGGAGCAGGTGTGCGCGCCCTGAGCCTTGCCTTGCTCGCCCTGGTCGGTGCCTGCGCTGCGCTACCCGATCAAACACGGGCCGTGCTGCCCGAACTGCGGCTGCCGCCCAGTAGCCTGGGCGCGAGCGTCAGTCTCGCGCAGCGCCTGAGCATCGCGCGCCTTCCGGGAACTAGTGACCAGGCCGCTGTCACCCAGCGTCAATTCGACGTCCTCTTGGAAATTGATGCGCACCAGTTGCGCCTGGCTGGCTTCTCGCTCGGCGAGCGCATCATCACGCTGACCTGGGACGGCACGCAATTGACGAGCGAGCGCCATCCCCTGTTACCGGCCGATCTGGACGTAGCGCGCGTGCTGCGCGACATCGAGCTCGTCTACTGGCCGACCGCCGTCCTGCAGTCGGCTCTGCCGCCTGACTGGGTGCTAAGCGATTCCGCGCAGCAACGCAGCCTCAGCTATCGCGGCACCCCGGAAGTGGTCGTGCGCTATGGCGACAAGGCACGCTGGACGGGGCGCGCGGAACTAGACAATCGCCTCGAGAAATACCTGCTGTCCATCGAATCGACGCCGCTTTCGGAGCATTGAGTCATGGCGCCTGCGGTTTACCTCAATACTCTTGGCATCACCTGCGCACTGGGCAACGACGTAACGAGCGTGCGCAGCGCGCTCTATGCCGCCACACCCGGGGGCGTTCGGCCCAGTGCCGGCCCCAACGGACGGCAGCTCTGTCTGGGTCGGGTCACTGCCGATACATCGGGGATGAGCGAGCTGCCGATTCCTTTTCGCAGTCGCAACAATGCCCTTTTGCTGGCCACCCTAAAGCAGCTTCGCGGCGCAGTCGATGACGCGGTGGCGCGCTACGGGGCACATCGCGTCGGCGTCGTGATCGGCACCAGCACCTCGGGTGTCGCCGAGGGTGAAGCCGGTATCGCCCTTCAGGTGGCGACGGGCAAACTGCCGGCCAATTACGACGTGGCGCAACAGGAGATGGGCTCCCCGGCAATGGCTCTGGCGACCCTCCTGCAGCTGGCCGGGCCCGCACACGTTGTCTCGACCGCCTGTTCGTCAAGCGCCAAGGCCATCGCCAGCGGTGCCCGCCTCTTGCGTGCCGGCATGTGTGATGCGGTCATTGTCGGGGGCATGGATGCCCTGTGCGATTTCGTCATCACCGGTTTCTCGGCGCTCGATTCGGTCAGTCCCGAGCGTTGCAATCCGCTGTCAAGAAATCGCTGTGGAATTAACCTCGGCGAGGGCGGTGCCCTGTTCCTGATGAGCCGCGAGCCGGGGCCGGTGCTCCTCGCCGGATGGGGCGAGTCCTCCGACGCCCACCATATCTCGGCCCCGGCACCCGATGGTCGCGGCGCCCTCGATTCGATGCGCCAGGCGCTAAGGCGCGCGCAACTGGATGCCGGCGAGATCGACTACATCAATCTGCACGGGACGGCCACACCCCAAAACGATGCCATGGAATGCCTCGCGATCGATGCCCTGTTCGGCTGCGATGTCGCGGTGAGTTCCACCAAACCCTTGACCGGACACGCTCTGGGTGGTGCGGGCGCGCTGGAATGCGCGCTGTGCTGGCTCGCCCTGGTCGATAATCCTGCGGGCCGCATGCCGCCCCATTGGTGGGATGGTGAGCGCGATCCGGCCCTGCCGGCCGTGCGGATCGCCGAGCCTGGCAGCCAGTTGGGTCGGCCGATGAACTACGCATTGAGCAATTCATTTGCATTTGGCGGCTCGAATGCCACGCTGATCCTCGCCCGTAGCGACGAGTCGGGTGCATTCGCAGGGGGAGCGTGATGCGCGTACCAGTGCAATTTCCGATCGAGGAGATCGTGCCGCACTCGGGCCCGATGTGCCTGATCGGCCGGGCCGTTGAAGGTGATGCCGACAGTATGGTGTGCGAACTGACGATCGACGACAGCGGCCTGTTTTGTACCGAGCAAGGGGTTGGTGCCTGGGTCGGACTTGAGTACATGGCCCAGACCGTCGCCGCCTGGTCGGGCTGGCACGCACGCCTGTCAGGCACGACCCCCAAGCTTGGCTTTCTGGTCGGCGCGCGACGCTACGACTGCAAGCGCCAATGGTTTGCGCCCGGCGAAACCCTGCGCATCGAGGTAGTGCGGGGTTTTGAGGCTGACAACGGGCTGGCCGCCTTCGAATGCCGCATCGAGATCGAGGGACAGGAAGTGGCCAGCACCCAATTGAAGGTCTTCGAGCCTCGCGAAGCGGGCGAGTTCCTCGATGGAGAAGGCCTTGCCTAAGGACAGCGTCCTCATCACCGGAGCCAGTCGCGGGATCGGTCGCTCGATCGCGCTGCGTCTGGCGCGCGACGGCTTTGATGTCATCTTGCACTGCAACAGCGGGCGCGCGCAAACCGAGGAACTGGCGAGCGGAATTCGCGCCCAGGGGAATGCCGCACGGGTGCTCCAGTTCGATATCAGTGATCGCGAAAAGACCGCATCGCTGCTCCTCGCAGACATCGAGGCCCATGGCTGCTACTACGGGGTAGTCTGCAATGCCGGGATCGCCCTCGATAACACCTTTGCGGCGATGCCCGGCGAGGATTGGGATGCCGTATTGCGTACCAATCTCGACGGTTTCTACAACGTATTACAGCCACTCACCATGCCCATGGTGCGGCGCCGCAAGCCAGGTCGGATTGTCACCCTGTCGTCGGTCTCGGGCATCATAGGCAACCGCGGACAAGTAAACTACAGCGCTTCCAAGGCGGGCATCATCGGAGCGACCAAGGCCCTCGCAGTCGAGTTGGCAAGCCGGGAGATCACGGTCAACTGCGTCGCACCCGGACTGATCCAGACCGACATGCTGCCGCAGGAGATCGTTGATGAGGCCTTAAAAATCATCCCGGCGCGCCGCGTGGGACAACCCGAAGAGGTTGCCGCAGTGGTCAGCTTCTTGATGGGCGAGGATGCGGCCTACATCACGCGACAGGTGATCTCGGTCAACGGGGGAATGGTGGGATGAAGCGAGTTGTCGTCACGGGTTTTGGCGCATTGAGTCCGTTGGGGCATGACTGGCTCACCGTCGAGGCGCGTTTGCGCGAGCGGCGCAACGCCGTCCAGGTGATGCCGGGCTGGTGTGAATACGAGGGTCTCAATACGCGGGTGGGCGCGCCTGCGGCCGCCTTCGAGTTGCCAACCGAGCGCTACAACCGCAAGACCCTGCGCAGCATGGGGCGCGTCGCCGTCATGGCCACGCGCGCCAGTGATATCGCACTGCGCGATGCGGGCCTGATTGATGACCCGCTGCTCAGGAGCGGGCAGCTCGGCATCTCCTATGGCTCCTCGGCCGGCACGCCGTCGGCGATCGGCGATTTCGGGCGCATGCTCGCCGAAAAATCCACCGAGGGTATCAACGCCACGACCTACATCAAGATGATGTCGCATACGGCACCGGTCAATATCGGTGTGTTTTTTGGCATCACCGGGCGTATCGTTACGACCAGCAGCGCCTGTACCTCGGGCAGTCAGGGAATCGGTTACGCCTACGAAATGATCCAGAGCGGCCGCCAGATCGCCATGCTCGCTGGCGGCGCCGAAGAACTCGATCCGACCGAAGCAGCCGTCTTCGATACCCTGTTCGCGACCAGTGTCCAGCATAACGCGACACCCGCCCTGACTCCGCGGCCCTTTGACGTCAATCGCGACGGGCTCGTGCTCGGCGAAGGAGCCGCCACCCTCGTACTTGAGGAACTCGAGCACGCGCGTGCGCGCGGCGCAACCATCTATGCCGAAATGATCGGCTTTGGCACCAACAGCGACGGCACGCACGTCACGCATCCCAACGCCCAGACCATGGCCGATGCAATGCGCCTGGCCCTGGCAGACGCTGCGCTTGCGCCCGATGAGATCCAGTACGTGAACGCCCACGGTACCGCGACCGAGCAGGGCGACGTCGCCGAAACCCAGGCAACGCGCGCTGTGTTCGGTGAGCGCATGCCGATTTCATCACTCAAGAGCTATATGGGACATACGCTGGGCGCCTGCGGCGCACTCGAGGCGTGGATGACTATCGAGATGATGCGCTCGGGATGGTTCGCACCGACCCTGAATCTGGATCGCCTGGATCCGCAATGCGCAGAATTGGACTACATCACCGGCACCGGACGCGCGCTGGAAGCCGATGTGGTCATGAGCAACAACTTTGCCTTCGGCGGCATCAACACCTCGCTGATCTTTCGCCGCTGGAGCACATGATCGCGGCGCTCGCGGGCGGGCAGGACCTGGCCGTGCCCGTCGGATGCGGTAACTTCGCGCCACCCCGGGTACTGATGGGCAGGCTTGAGGCCTTGGCCGATGAATTGGAGCGGCCGGATCATCCCTGGCTTGGTGCGGGCGAACGCACGCGCCTGACCGCAATCACTTCGCAGCGCCGGCGCGAACAGTTTCTTGCCGGCCGCATCCTGGCGCGGCGCCTCTTGTGCGATGCTCTGGGCGGCTGCGCAGCGGACTGGCCACTCTCGGTCAACGCACACGGAAAACCGACCCTGCCGAACCGTCCTGATATCCATGTCTCGATCACGCACAGCGGACCCTTCGTGGCCTGCGCAGTGGGCAATGCCGAACTCGGGCTCGATGTCGAACTTATCGAGCCGCGCCGCCACACTGAAGACCTGATCAGGATGACCTGCAATGCCGCCGAGCTGGCCCAGCTCGATGACTTGCGTGACTCTGAGCGTGCTCTGCATTTCATTGGCATCTGGACCGTCAAGGAGGCCGCTCTAAAGCAATCCGGCGAGGCATTCAGCGTGGCGCAACTGTCCCGCATCAGGTGGCGTTTTGCACAAGCCGCCGACGCGACGATTACGAGCTGGTACTTCGGGAACCAGCGGATGGTGCTCTCGCTCGCCAGTCGCGAGGCGGCGCACGCGCAGCTGGAACTGCCGCCAGCATGTACATCTACCGGCATCGAGTGGCGGGTACTGGAAGAGGCCCTATGAAAGCAGCACAGATCGTGGGCGCGAGCCTGGGGGTGGTCCTCATCTCCCTGTCCGGCCACGTGCGGGCCCAGGCGGTACCGGATCCTGAACCCCAGTGGGAACTCGGTGCGGGCATCGGCGTGCTGAGCCTTGCCGACTATCCGGGCTCGAATCACCAGCACGAATACCTGCTGCCGCTACCCTATATTGTCTACCGGGGTGACAGCCTCACGGCGGATCGCGAAGGGGTGCGCGAACGCCTCTTTGGCAGTGACGCGTTCGAGCTCGAAATGAGCATGTCGGGCTCAGCGCCCGTGAGAAGCGCCGATGATCCGGCGCGGGCCGGGATGCCTAACCTCGATCCGACCTTCGAAGCCGGTCCGCTCGTGCGCTGGCATCTGACTCCCCGTGACGCACCGGACTATCAGGTGGACATCCGCCTGCCGGTGCGCTTTGTGGTCGCCATCGACAGCAGTCGCGTCTACTACGTTGGCAGCGTGTTTTCACCGGCCGTGAATTTTGACAGCAAGCGCGTCATCGGCAACGACTGGAATCTGGGTGTGAACGTTGGACCCTCGTTTGCGAACCGCGCCTACGACGCCTATTACTATTCGGTGGCGGCGCCCTACGTTACCGCCGAGCGTCCGCTCTATTCGGCGCGCGGCGGCTACAGCGGAATGCAGATCACCACGGCTGTATCGCGCGAGCGCGGCAACTACTGGGTTGGCGCCTTCGTGCGCGTGAACGATATTGCCGGTACCGTGTTTCGCGACAGTCCGCTGATACGCCAGTCGGTCGCGGCCTCAGCCGGCATCGGCTTTGCCTACATTTTTGCCAAATCAAGCAACTACGTCGACGCCAGCGGCAAGCCCTAGCAAGCGTGGCGACCCTGCCACCAGGCACGCAGCGCGCCCGCGGCCAGCGGAATCAGCGAGACCACCACGACCGCCAGCATGATTCCCGCCAGATTTTTCTGCACGATGGGCATATTGCCAAAGAAGTATCCGGACACCACGAAGCCGGCCACCCAGATCACCCCACCGAGAACGTTCCAGAGCTGAAAGCGCAGATGGTTCATGCTGCCCACACCGGCGACAAAAGGGGCGAAGGTGCGCACAAAGGGCATGAAGCGAGCCAGTGTCACGGTCGCCGCGCCATAGCGCTCGAAGTAGGAGTGCGTCTTCAGCAGCGCCGCACGATTGAACCAGCGCGACTGCTCCCAGTGGAACACACGCGGCCCGATCCAGCGACCGATCCAGTAGTTCGAGGTATTGCCGAGCGTGGCCGCCAGGGTCAGCACCACTACCAGGATGGGCGCGTCCATGCCGCCGATTGCGGCGATCGCGCCCGCCACGAACAACAGCGAGTCGCCCGGCAGAAACGGCGTCACCACGAACCCGGTCTCCGAGAAAATGATGGCAAACAGGATCGCGTAGACCCAGGTGCCAAAACGGGCTACGCCGTCGGCCAGGTGCACGTCCAGGTGAAGAACGTAACGCACGGCCTCAACAATCATGTCCAAGACGGGCTCCCGCAGTCAAGTACCGTGATGTTACCCGAGCTTTCGTCTCGGGCCGGCCGAGCGGCGCGAGGCGCCTGCAAGGGGCTGACGGCGCGCGGAATATAATCCGTCCATGACCCCCTTGCAACCGCAGTCCAGCGTCCCGGATCAAAGCGCGTCCGAGGCGCGGCCGATCCAGCCGCTGCCGGACGAGTTGATCAGCCAGATTGCCGCCGGCGAGGTGGTCGAGCGTCCCGCGTCGGTGGTCAAGGAATTGCTCGAAAACGCGCTCGACGCCGGCGCCAGCCGGATCGAAGTCAAGCTCGAGAGCGGCGGCGTCAAGCGCATCTATGTCGCCGACGATGGTCAGGGCATAGCGGCCGAACAATTGCCCCTGGCGCTCGCGCGTCACGCCACTTCCAAGATAACGAGCCTCGCCGAACTCGAGAGCGTCGCCACGCTTGGTTTTCGTGGTGAGGCACTCGCCTCGATTGCCTCGGTGTCCGAACTCGTGCTGACGAGCCGCGTGCGCGGCGCGGCCCACGCCTGGCGCCTCGACAATCTTGGGACCGGTGGAAGCGTCGTGCCGGCGTCAGGTGCCCCGGGGACGACGCTCGATGTGCGCGAGATCTACTTCAATACGCCGGCGCGCCGCAAATTTCTCAAGACCCAGCAGACCGAGCTTTCGCATTGCCAGGATGTGTTCAGGCGCATGGCGCTTGCGCGACCGGATGTCGCCTTTTCGCTGTCCCACGACGGACGTGTGCTCGAACATCTCAATGGCACCTCGAGCGGCGAGCGGGTCCTGCAGATTCTCGGATCGGAATTCGCCAATGCGCATCTTGGCCTCGAGGTTCAGGCCGGCGAGGGCCTGACCGGCGTGCGCCTGACTGGCTTTCTCGGCCTGCCAACCGCCGCACGCGGCAGCGCCGCCGCGCAATATTTTTTCGTCAACGGGCGCTTCGTGCGCGACAAGCTGCTCACGCATGCGATGCGCGCGGCCTACCAGGACGTGCTGCATGGCGACCGCCATCCGGCCTACGTCGTCTATCTCACGCTCGATCCGCGCCAGGTGGACGTCAACGTGCACCCTTCGAAGGTCGAGGTCCGGTTTCGCGAGTCGCGCGGCATCCACCAGTTCGTCATGCACGCGGTCCAGCAGGCGCTGGGTCAGGGCGGTGGCGCGCGCGTAACCCAGGCGCCAGCGGCGCAAAACCCGACGAGTCTCGCCGAGCTCGCGCAATGGCGCCAGCAGTTTCCTCTGCAACTGGCGCAGCGCGCTGCCCCCTTTGCCCTGGACCGGGCGGAGTCAGGCGGCTCTTATGCACCGCCTGTCCAGCACTTGTCCACCGTCTATCCACAGGCTTATGCACAGTCACCGGCCTCGACGCCCGATGCAGACGCGAAAGAGCAATTTCCACTAGGTTTTGCTCTGGCCCAGCTCCATGGGATCTTCGTGCTCGCCCAGAACGCCCAGGGCTTGGTGCTGGTCGACATGCACGCCGCGCACGAGAGAATTCTCTATGAGCGGCTCAAGGATGGCCTTGACACCCACGCCTGCGCGACCCAGCAGCTGCTCATCCCGGTAACCTTTAACGCGGATGCGCGCGAGATCGATTGCGCCCTACAGGGTGAGTCAACGCTTGCAGCGCTGGGTTTTGAAATCCGTGCGGTGTCGCCGACCGCATTGGCGGTGCGCGCCGTGCCGGCGCTCTTGGCTGACGCCGATGTTGCGGCGCTGGCGCGCGCGGTGCTGCGTGACCTCGAACAGTTTGGCGCATCACGCCTGCTCACCGAGCATCGCAATGAGCTGCTCTCGACCATGGCCTGCCACAGCGCCGTGCGCGCCAATCGCCACCTCACCATCGACGAGATGAACGCCCTGTTGCGCCAGATGGAAGCCACCGAAAGGGGCGACCAGTGCAATCACGGTCGACCCACCTGGCAGCAATTCTCGCTGGCCGACCTGGACCGGCTTTTCATGCGCGGGCGCTAGCGCCGCGAAGACGCGGCGCACCACCATGCAGAGGAGCCAGACCCCACCGCCGGCGCGGCCGG
>CAJCHO010000059.1 GCA_903970145.1 Mycobacteriaceae bacterium
CGACGCTCCTGGAGGCAGCAAGCCAGGTCCTGCCTTCGCTCCGCTCGGCAGGTGTGGAAGCAATCCGCACGACTGTGAGACCTTTCCCGGAGGATGGCTACACCTGTGCCGGCGCCATGCCGGACATCTCCGGTCACTACATGGCGGTTACGCACAGTGGCGTGACCATCGCCCCGCAGTTGGGCAAGGTGGTTGCCGACGAAGTCGTGCGCGGCAAGATCCATGATGAGATGGAGACGTTTCGCCCGCAACGCTTCTTCCAAGTCCACGCTCAACGCTCCGCTGTTGCGCACGTTTGATCCCCCCGCAGGCCGCGGGATTGCCTACAGCGGCCTGCTTTTGACCAATGCAGCTAGGACCTCCGCCATGGGGAACATCGAAAGATTCGACAAGAACGAACGACTTAGCCGGATCGTCGTTCACAACGGCACGGTCTATCTCTCGGGCCTGACGGCAGATGACAAGACAGCCGACACGTCTGACCAGACGAAGAAGATATTGGAAAAGGCGGATCGCCTTCTGGCGAGCGTCGGTTCGGATAGGTCGAAACTGCTGATCGCACAGATCTGGTTGAGGGAAGTCGAGGACTTCTACGCGATGAACAAGGCTTGGGTCACATGGCTCGACGGCGCCGAGCCACCGGCGCGCGCGACAGTCGGAGCAACCTTCGCTCTGCCCGAGATCCGCGTTGAAATTCAGTTTACTGCAGCGATTTAATGTCTTGAAGTGGCAGGTGAGCCGCAAACACAGCGTCGATATATCGAAGCTTGTAGTTAATCTCGCTCATCCTCCTTAGGTTCGCCAGACCATACGAGAACATACGAAGGATAGGGCTTGGCGAACCAGCCGGTAACTGATTGATTTTGTTGAAAAGACGACGACCCTCCGGGCCCGCCATGTTAAATGTCTGTCAATGGCTTGCGCGAAATTTATCCTCGTAGGCTCCTATTGGTGGGCCAGCGCGAAATTTGCCTAGCATCTTTGCCTGACGCGAAGGCCAAAGGAGAGCAGTTCGCGTGTGTATTCTTGAGTGGGCGCTCTCATCACTTCTTCGGCCCTACCAAATTCGATAACGTCGCCGCGACACATGACGAGAAGGGCGTCGGAAATATGCGCGACAGCTTTAAGGTTGTGAGTGACCAACAGCATCGACAAACCCCGACTTTCCTTCAAGTCCGACAACAGGTTTAGGATCTGCGCCTGCACGGAAACATCCAGCGCCGAGGTGGGCTCATCAAGAATCATGAGCCCAGGTTCCAGGGCCAGCGCCCGCGCGATCGCTACTCGTTGCGCCTGACCACCGGAAAGCTCGTGCGCGCGGCGCTCAAGGAAATCAGCAGGCAGGCCACAATCCGATAACAGACCCGCGATCTTTCTCCGCATGCTGGGGCTTGGTCGTTGTCCTTGCGCAAGCATGGGTTCGGCAAGGATTTCCGCAATAGTTAGTCGTGGGCTAAGCGAGAGGTAGGGGTTCTGCGACACCACCCCGATTTTTTGCCGCGCGCTGCGCAGTGCCTGGCCTTTCAGCTGAAGCCAATCCTGCCCCTCCAGTCGTACTGAGCCGCCCTCCACCGGCAGCAGCCGAAGGATCGCGCGCAGGAGGCTCGTCTTGCCCGAGCCGCTTTCCCCGACAATGCCAAGGGTTTCGCCTTTGGCGAGTCGGAAGCTCGCGCCGTTGACGGCGGGTTTCGGACGCGGAGCGAAGAGGCCGGCGCGGTAGCGTATGACGAGATTTTCGACGTCGAGCATCGGGGCCGAACTCATGCCGCGTCTCCCGACAGATGGCAGAGCCAGCGATGAGCAGTGCGAGCACGTTCCGGTGGTGGTTGAACCGCGCAGACCGGCATGGCCTGCGGACAGCGCGGGGCGAAGGCGCAGCCGGCGATCACAGAGCGTGGCGACGGGATGGAGCCATCGATGGCGGCAAGGCGCGCGCCGTGCGGTGCGGCGTCGGGCAAGGCCGCGAGTAGCGCGCGCGTATAGGGATGGCCGGGGCGCTGGAGCACCTCCTCGACCAGGCCCGACTCGACCGACCGTCCGGCGTAGAGCACCGTCGCGCGGTCGCAGGCTTCCGCAATGACATCCATATCGTGGGTGATCATCAGCACGGTCAGCCCGCGCTCTACCACCAGCCTGCGCAACAGCGCCAGAACCTGCGCGCCGACTGTAACGTCGAGCGCTGTGGTCGGCTCGTCTGCGATCAGGAAATCGGCACCGGTCGCGAGCGCCTGAGCGATGACCACGCGCTGTTGCATTCCGCCCGACAGTTGGTGCGGGTAGCTTTTCAGCACTTTCTTCGGGTCAGGAAGACCGGTCGCCGCGAGCAGCATGGCCGCCTCTGCATGGCGGGCTTGCCGAGGCAGGTCGCGATGGGCGCGCAGGACATCGTCCATCTGGCGCGCAATGCTGAGCACGGGGTTCAGCGCGGCTGCCGGGTCCTGGGAGATCAAGCCGATCCGCCGGCCGCGCAGACATGCAGCGTTCTCGCGCAGATCTTTTCCGTCGAAATGGAAGCGAATGGCGGTGATGCGGGCGCC